>JAKURM010000058.1 GCA_022449945.1 Candidatus Thalassarchaeum sp.
AGCCAAATACCAATTCCCTCTGTTCCCACCACCAGAAGTCTTGTGCAAGTACGAAAACAACCACTAGCCCTAGGAGATGAGGGCCAATTGGGAAATCAATACCCAATCTCCCAATCCTTCCGCTTTCAGAAGAGAACTTACTTTGGCCTACAGCAAGGGCTAGAATTGCTGCGGCCAACGAAGGCAATACCACCGTGGGCACAGCAGGACCAACAGGCTCAATCCACCATCCCCCGAATGACTCCGGACTGAATATTGCGAGCAAAACTACTAGCTCTCCAGCTGCAATCGAAGCGATCACCGACCTCCCATCTAGAGAATCCGAGTATGCTGCGAGGAATACTGCAGGGAACATTACTGCGTACATCGAGAAGGCCAGAAGCCCGAGTTCTAGGATTGACAGATCAGACCAAAGCGAGAGCAATAGTCCAAGCAGAGATAGCCCTATGATGGTACCCTCCCGAATCCCAAAACCATCTTTTGGATCGGCTTGAAGAAGATCCCTGGTGAAGAGTGAACCAGTAGCCAGTAATTGGGAATCCATGGTCGACATCAGTGCCGCCAATCCCGCGACGAGTACTAGGCCGCCGAGCCACTCACCACCAGCGTCGACGATCAGAGTCGGCAATATGTTGTCCGAATCTGACCCTTCCAGACTCGGGTAGTCCAAGTGCCCCAAGGTACCAATTAGAATCGGCGGGATGAATGCTAGCCAGGCTACAGCGGGGTATAGGGTGGCCATTCTGCCGATGGCCTCCTCGCTATCCGCTGCACAAAGCCTCTGGTACAGTTGGGGGAACATTGGATCAGCGAATAACCACAGGAGCATCGTACTGGTCCAGATTAGTAACGTGTACTTGCCCTCCCTGCCTAGAAGCACGGAGGTATCTTCGGAGGCAGCCAAGCTACTCATGGCCGACCCAAGCCCTCCTGCATCACTGACTACCATCGCAAGTCCGAGCCATAGCAGCCCCAGGGCAATCGCACCTTGTGCAGCATCGGTCCTAACAACTGCCTTCAGACCCCCAGTAAGGGTGTAAGCCATCACTAGAATCGTAACCAGCACCGCACCTACCCACTGTTCAACCCCGAATAGTGCGGAAACCACAATTCCAGCTGCTCTGGGTTGTAGTGCCAGATAGGGGATGGTGGCTAAGACGAGGACTGTAGCCATGGTTACCTGGGCCTCTCGCGAACCAGTCTGCCCACGGATCATTTCCGGTGCCGTCATGGCACCGTGTTCCACAGATAGAGAGCGAACCTTCCTGCCCAGAAGGTACATGGAAACTGCCATGAATCCAGTTCCGAATGCCATAATCGGCAGGAAGGAAAGCCCAACCCGGTATGACGCACCACTCGAACCGTAGACAGTGAAGGCGCTGAAGTTAGTAGCGGCCATTGTCACTAGCAGGATCGGTCCCGACAAACCCCTACTGGCAAGGTAGTATGACTCATCGTCACTACCCACATCCCTTCTTGCCCAGATGGCGAATAGCACCATCGAAATGGCATAGGCACCTACAATGACAGATGCTGACGACACGCTCGTGCCAAGGGAGGCATGACATTATGTTGTCTGTAGGCCGGGGTAAATCACCATGGGAACTTGTAGACCCAGATTATGAAGTCGTTCAGAATGCACTGTATGCCAAGCATCACGGCACCCACTATCATGAGTCCTGCACCGCTTATGCCGTCGTGGTAGGAACCGTATGCAAGGAGGCCAAGCATCAGGTTTCCGACCGAAGTCAGGAAAAGGGTCCCAATTACAAGCACTGGCGTCCAAGAGTAGTCGTTTTCAATGTGGAGAATCGTACTTTCTATCCAGAGTGCGGATGGTATCAGGAACAAGAAGTAGGCAATCAGAAGCCTGGTAGCCCCACCTCCGTCAGACTCCCCCCATGGCCACCTTAGGCTTTGAACCGCCGACTCATCAAACTTGAAGAAAACGATGTACCAGTACATCAGGAATCCGAAGGCTGCTACGAACATGAATGGGACGATGTAGCCGCGCCAGGTTTCCGGGATTCCTCCCCAGAGCTCCATAGGTTTCTCTGCATGAGACAGGCCGTACGCGTAGGAGGCCAGAACCAACGGCCCGAATAGCAATGTGAACACCAGTACTAGCTGACGCGTGACTTCCATGTCCCACCCAAGGAGTAACCCGTCATAAAATCAAAGTCGCACACCTCCTCCTAAGGGGGATGGCGGAGAACTACGAGGAGCCAGAGTACGAGATTCTGGCAAAACACCCAGGATTCGAGGTCAGGAGATACTCCGACACCATTCAGGCTAGGGTGAGGACAGAAGGCAGGAACTGGCGTGGCTCCAGTGGTGGGTTTAGGAGGATAGCCGGGTACATTTTCGGGAGGAACGAAAGGGAGCAGTCAATCGCGATGACGGCTCCAGTGCACATCTGGCACGAGGGAGATGATACGATGATGGCATTCACCATGCCTTCCCAGTACTCTATGGAAGAACTGCCCAAGCCCAGCGACCATGGCGTGAATCTCGTAGTCTCCGAAGGCCAGACTCTTGCAGCGCTTTCATTCAGGGGCCTTTCTGGACCTCGGAAGTCCCAGAGGCTGAAGCGCCGTCTGAGTGCCATGGTGGGGGACGAGGGCCTCAAGCCTTCGGGCCCAGCAATGCTAGCCGTTTACGACAACCCGACCTCCACCCTGCCGTTCATGAGAAGGAACGAGATTCTTCTACCATTGGAGGGATAGTTTGCAGCGCTGCGGTGTGGTGGAAGTTTCCAATGCCCTAGAATCCGAAGAGGTCTCGCTTGTCCTCTTCTTGAAGGGCTCCCAGGACACAGAGGCAAAACGCCTCCGCGAGATGGCCGAGGGCATGGGAATCCCGGTCCTGGAGGCATCCAACAATGACATGTGGCGGATGTCCCGTGTAAACGAGGACAAGACGCCACCTCCAATTCTGGCCATGGTCGGCCGCGACCAAAGTGCAAGTGTGGAAGAGGTACTGTCCTCTGGGGGTTTGGCATGGCTCATTGCAGGAGCCCGTTACCCAGTAAACATCGGCTTCACCATCCGCACGGCCGAGGTCAGCGGGGCATGTGCAGTCTTCGTCGACGGTGATCTCAGCCACGCCGAGAAGAAGGCAGCAAAGCGGGCTTCGATGAAGGCCCACAGATTCATGCCAGTACACTGGGTCGATAGCGACGACATCGTCAGCCAGGCGAAAGACGCTGGCTTCAGGATAGTCTGCCTGGAGGATATCGGGGATGTCGAGCCATGGGGGGAAGACCTGACGGGGAACGTACTCATGGTCGTCGGTGGTGAGAGGGATGGAATTCCCGATTCAATACTGGGGAAATCGGACTCCGTGGTCCGCGTGCCCATGTCGGGCTTCGTACCCTCTTACAACCTCCAGGCTCCAATGGCAGTTCTGGCTGCAGAGGCTCTTCGTCAGCGAAGAACTTCCGACTAGAAGGAATCCTCTAGCTCTCTGCTGATTATCATCCTCTGGATCTGGCTCGTACCTTCGAAAATCTGGTATATCTTAGCCCCCCTCATCCTTCTCGCTAGGGGGTACTCCTCCGAGTAACCATATCCCCCTAGGACTTGCACCGCGTCAGTGGTAACTTCCATGCAAGTGTCAGCGGCGAACCTCTTGGCATGAGCTGCCCTCAGTGTGATCCTTTCTCCCTTGTCCAAACCGCTTGCAGCGCTATGGGTTAGAAGCCTAGCAGCCTCAATCTTTGTCGCCATATCGGCAAGCATGAATGAGATCGACTGGTGTTGGGAGATTGGCTTCCCAAAGGTCACTCTCTCCTTGGCGTAGGCCCATGCTTCCTCCATTGCTCCCTGTGCATTACCGACCGCGTGCGATGACACGCTTGGCCTTGAGTGATCGAACGCCTTCATCGCATTCATCCATCCTCCGCCTTCGACTCCCCCGACTAGATTTTCCTCAGGAATCCTGACGTCGTTGAAGGTAACTCCCCGGGTGTCTGAGCATCTCTGTCCCATGTTCTCCTCTTTCTTCCCGAGCTCCACCCCTGGCGTGTCCGCATCGACGATGAATCCGCTGAGTCCCCTATATCCTGCCGATCGATCAGTATATCCAAGGACGAAGAACCAATCAGCATAACCAGCTCCAGTTATCCACATCTTGCTTCCGTTGATTACGTACTCGTCCCCGTCTTTCGTCGCCTCCGTCTTCAGGGATTGGACGTCTGAACCAGCATCTGGCTCAGTTACGCAGTAAGCTGCAATTTTTCCTTCACATGCCCTGCCTAGGTACTCTTGCTTCTGCTCCTCCGTACCTCCAGTCATCAGCGGGTAGGATGCAAGCATAGTGCTGCCATTTGCCGTAGCGAAACCAGGGTCGCCCCTGCCAAACTCTTCGTTGATTATCACTTCCTCGACGGCTCCCATGCCCGCTCCGCCGTACTCCTCGGGGATGGTGGTATAGAGCAGACCCAGGTCATGCGCCTTTCGAATCGCGTCCAGGGGATATTCTCCTTTCTTGTCCCACTCGGCAGCATGTGGCATGACTTCCTCATTGGCGAAATCCCTGGCCAACTCGCGAATCATCTGTTGTTCCTCGGAAAGCGAGAAGTCAACCATGACCCGTCCGATGAATAGCACTATTTGAGCAATTTCTGCCCACGCTCAATTCGCATCTAGTGTATTTTCCCCGTCATAGTTTCTCGGATTGGGTTTTCAAGTGGGACATCCTCGTGCTGGAGGGGATTGCAGTATGGTTCATACCAAGTTGACTGAGCATGCCGGCGTCGAGTATCCTATTATCTGCGGCGCGATGTACCCATGTTCGAATCCCGAGCTTGTTGCAGCAGCAGCAGAAGGAGGGGGGATGTCTATCCTCCAACCCGTTTCACTCACGGTTGTTCACGGATATGACGAGCCAGACCTAAACCAGGGCCTGATTGAGGGAATTCGGTACATCAGATCAAAGACTGACAAGCCTATAGGATTCAACGCCCTGATAGAGAAGGGCAACGACAAGTACCTTGAGAGGATGTCGCAATGGATAGACATAGCCCTTGACGAGGGCATCAGGTTCTTCGTGACGTCTCTTGGCAAGCCCGACTGGGTTTGTGAGAGGGTGCACTCAAGGGGAGGTTTCGTCTACCATGACGTAACTACCAGATTGCATGCAGAGAAGGGCGTGGATTGCGGCGTCGACGGGCTGATTTGCGTGAACGACAGGGCCGGAGGACACCTAGGAACTGACAGCATGGAGGAGATGTACGAGTCACTGGCCGACCTGGGCCTTCCTCTGATTTGCGCTGGTGGCATAGGAAGCGAGAAGGAGTTGGGCGATGCCTTGAGGATCGGCTACGATGGCGTCCAGATGGGAACTCGTTTCATCGCCACCACCGAGTGCACCATGCCCGAGGGGTACAAGGAAGCAATCGTGAAGTCTGGAGAGGAAGCCATTGATTGGACAGTCAAGCTCACTGGGATCCCAGTCTCGGTAATCAAGACTCCAGGCTACAAGAGAGAGAACCCTTGGATGGTCAGGAAACTTCTTTCGGGAAGGATGAAACACAGGACCAGGTGGATAATGAACACCATATCTTTCAGGAGATGGAGAAGAATGTCCAAGGGCTCCAAGTCATCAAATGAGATATGGTCAGCCGGGAAGAGCGTAGGGACGATTCACAGCGTGGAGTCCGCTACCACGATAATGAGGAGACTAGGCCAATCTCTTGATTGACTCCCTTTTCAGAGGGTACCCTCTGAATCCCCATGGCCTATTTTCTTAGAGCGGATCCCAGCGACCACAGGCC
>JAKURM010000059.1 GCA_022449945.1 Candidatus Thalassarchaeum sp.
CGCGACGGCCGCGCAGCCGTGGGAGGTCCCGGGCTTGGGCGACAACTCAGACGCGTTCCCCAACGACGCCAACGAGACCCCCGACACGGATGGCGACGGGATCGGGGACAACTCCGACGACGACGCTGACGGCGACGGTACCCCGAACGACTTCGCCGACTTCCCGCTGAACAGCGCCGAGTCGACCGATTCGGACGGCGACGGAGTTGGCGACGAGGAGGATGCGTTCCCCAACGACGCGAACGAGTACGCGGACTCGGACGGGGACGGCATCGGCGACAACGCTGACGCGGACGACGACAACGACGGCACCCCCGACAACCAGGATGCCTTCCCGACCGACCCCAGCGAGACGGCGGACTCCGACCCCGACGGCGTGGGCAACAACGCAGACGCGTTCCCCAACGACCCCAACGAGATCGTCGACTCGGACGGTGACGGCGTGGGCAACAACGCTGACGCCTTCCCATACGACGAGACCGAGGACTCGGACACCGACGGCGACGGGATCGGGGACAACACCGACGAAGACGCTGACGGCGACGGCAACCCGGACACTCCCGTAGACGTCGATGACGGCGGCGGTGGCGGCGGAATCCTCCCAGGGTTCTCGGCCGCCCTCGGTATCGTCTCGATGCTTGGGGCCGCGGCCATGATGGCCGGACGACGCAAGGACTGAGCGGTCCTCACCACTAGGTGAGGGCCCTCAGCTCCCCAAACGGAGCCGAGGAGGGGTCACGGATGGAATCCAATGACGCCATGACGACCGGAATTGCGACGGGTGCCCTAGTGGGCCTGTCGATGAGGGGCACTCCGGTGCTCGTCGATGGGTTGCAAGGGAGGCCGGACGACCTCCTCGGGGCCTTCTTCGTTGCCTCCTTCCTCATCATCATGCCAATGGCCTGTGCCGTGTTCGTGAGGGAGACCGCACGAAGGACGGGCAGGGAGGCCGACACGGGACACCTCGCCTTCGTGGCCTACCTCACGCTAATCATACCAGTCATAGGCCTGACCATCGGAGGGGACAACGAGGCGATAGAGATCCCGATAATCGTCTTCGCAGGAGCGGTAGCCGGCTTCATATTCAGCCTCCCTTGGGTCTCTGCAGCCATCTTCAAGAGTCCAATGTCCCATCCGGAAGAGGAGTAGGATGCCTCTCGCGTCATCGGAGTTCACCCTCCCGAGGACCGGGCGGGTCCTGCGGAACAGGGCCGTCCTCGCCGCGATGACGAACAAGCAGTCGGAAGAGGACGGGACCCTGTCCGACGAGGAGATTGGGTGGCTGCTCAGGAGGGCCGAGGGCGGGTTCGGCATCGTGACGACCGCCGCCACCCATGTCCACCCAGGAGGGAAGTCCTGGGAGGGGGAGATGGGAGTCTGGGGAGACCACCAGGTCCCGAGGCTCAGGGAGCTGTCGAGTGGTATCGGAGAGCGTGGCGCAGTAAGCCTGGCCCAGATCTTCCACGGCGGGCTCAGGGCACCCAGGTCCATAACCGGCCAGCAGCCGATCTCGGCCAGCGTGAACCTGGAACGGGGGGTCGAAGAGGAGTCCAGGGGGCTGTCTGACTCGGAGGTCTCCGAGATGGTCTCCTCCTTCGGCGAGGCTGCCGAGAGGTGCGAGAAGGCAGGTTTCGACGGCGTGGAGGTCCACGGCGCCCATGGCTACCTTGTCTGCCAGTTCCTCGGCACCAGGACAAACAGGAGGACGGACAGATGGGGGGGCGACCTCGATGGTAGGTCTTCCTTCCTCCGTGAGATAATCAAGGAGGTGAGGGACAGGACCTCCGAGGAGTTCCTGCTGGCCATCAGGATATCCCCCGTGCACGAGGTCGGCGTGGAGCTCGGAGAGAGCATAGAGCTGGCGCGGATGATTTGCGAGTGGGGAGTCGACATCCTGCACATCTCCTGCTGGGACGCCTTCGCAGGAGCGGAGGACGGGGACCCGAGGACCCTGACTAGGGTGTTCAGGGAGGCAATCCCAGAGGGTTTCCCACTGCTATCCACAGGCTCCATATGGACCGAGGACGACGCCGAGTTCGTTCTCGGCGAGGGAGCCGACCTCATAGGCGTGGCAAGGGCCGGGATCGCCCACCCAGACTGGGCCGACAGCCTAGGCGAGGGCGGCTTCGAGCCAGAGAGGGCCCCCTTCACCCCGGAGCACCTGCTGGAGGCGGGGTTGAGCCCGGTCTTCGTAGACTACATGAGGCGATGGAAGGGATTCGTTACCGATGGAAGGAAGTGAGAGAACCTCCAATATGGTCGATAGAGTGGGGAGGGCATGTGGCATTGGGCTGCAGCGGCTTCCTCCCTGGTAATCGTGATCTTCCTTCTCGTCTCCAGGCTCCGCAGGCGCCATCCCGAGACTCACTACGACTGGGGCAATATCGACCTGGGGGACCTATCCTTCCCGAGCGGCTTCCTGTGGGGGACCGCAACGGCGGCCCACCAGATAGAGGGCGGCCTTACCAACAACTGGTCGGACTTCGAGGAGGATAGGGGCCTGGAGAGGAGCGGGGCCGCATGCGAGCACTGGACCCTCTGGAGGGACGACTTCCAGCTCCTCTCCGATCTGGGAGTCGGTTCCTACCGCTTCTCCGTAGAGTGGAGCAGGCTCGAGCCCGAGCCCGGCTCTTGGGACGAGGGGGAGATGCGCGTGTACTCCGACATGGTGGACGACCTGGTATCCAGGGGCATCCGCCCGATGGTTACGCTGCACCACTTCTCCCACCCGACCTGGTGGGAGGAGAGGGGCGGGTTCGCAGACAGGAGGAACCTGCCGGACTTCCTCTCCTACTGCGAGAGGGTCTTCGACGAGCTCTCCGACAGGGTGGAGTACTGGTGCACCATCAACGAGCCCACGGTGTGCTCCGCGATGGGTTACACCCTAGGCCAGTTCCCCCCGGGCAAGAGGGGCATCCGACTGACGATGAGGGTGATGCGGAACCTGATGAGGGGCCATGCGATGGTCTACAGGAGCCTGAAGGGGAGGCGCCCTGAGTGCCAGCTCGGCGTAGCGAAGAACGTCACCCTGTTCGATCCCGCGAGCAGGTGGAGCCCCGTGGACTGGCTGGTCGCACGCATCCTCGACTGGCTATGGAACGGCTCGTGGAGGAAGGGGATGACCACTGGCAGGATGCTCGGCTCGAGGATCCCGGGTGCCAAGGACTCCCTGGACTTCGTCGGCCTCAACTACTACACCCACTTCCTCACCGGGCTATTCCTGCCCACGGCCACCAAGGAGCTGCAGTTCGCGAAGAGGGAGCACGAGGTGGCGACGGAGTTCGGCTACCCGATGTACGCTGAGGGCTTCAGGAGGGCAATAGACTTCGTCTCCGAGCTGGGAGTGCCGATCGAGATCACCGAGAACGGCGTCGCGGACGCAGAAGACACGCTCAGGCCGGAGCACATCAGGAGGCACCTGTGGGTAGTGTCGGAGGCCATCAAGGAGGGGCATGACATCCGCTCCTACCACCACTGGTCGCTGATGGACAACTTCGAGTGGGCGGAGGGATACTCAATGAGGTTCGGCCTGCATGCCGTGGACTTCCGGACCCAGGAGAGGACCCTGCGAAAGAGCGGCGAGTTCTACAGGGACCTGATTTCCTAGGAACAGTCACTAGCGTGTGAGCGGTATCGCAGTCTGGTTCAGCCAGTCGAGACAGTACGAATGAGTACAGGTCGGGGGCTCAAACCACAGTTTGTCCGCTGGGTCAATGATATCCAGTTGCAGAGTAGAACCGGTTCCCTCCTGAACTGAGACTACTGAACTCGTGCTAGCTGGTAGATAGTCGTCACCAGTTGAGAATAAGCTCAGCCTGATTGTATGGTTTGCATCTACATAGGCGTCGATTGTAAAGAACTCCATCTTTGCATTGATTGTCTGCAGCAGAGGAATCCAAATTTGCTCCTCAGTGCCTCCCTCATGATAGCGTAGGTCCATAATGGCGTGTCCGAGGTGGATGCACTGGCCCGATTCATCACAATCCTCCATTAGAGCGTAGATCTGGCCACCGATGGTCGTGGTACTCACGTCCACGTGTAATCGTGGCAATCCGGCAATCCAGATGCCTTCCTCGAAGGGTGCTGTTTCGTAGACTGGTCCGGTGGTTGCGTCGGGGAGGATAGTAGTGGTCCCTCCTATGTTACTCAAGGCCCCCCCTAGATCGAGTGCGAGTGTCTCCATACCCTGTGGGGGGTAGTGATCCTCAAGCCTCCATTCACCTTGGTTGGATTGGATCTCAATCCACAGACCTGGTTTGTCGCCAATTCCTTTGAGATAATAGTCGAACCATTCCAACATATCCTGCATCCAGTCGAATCGGGTCATCTGTGGGTAGGCCTCGCGCCCACGGCCCTCGCCCGAGCGGTTGAAGTGGTAGTCGGGGCGGTCAGGATAATCGTGGTCCCACTGGCCGAACAGTCCCTTGGCATCGATTCCGTGCTGTTTCAGGATGTTGATGGTCGGTACCGCCATGTGCGGGTCGACGTTCCAGTCATGCATCCCTTGGATTAGGTAGACAGATCCGTTGTAGTTGTCCAACACTCGCTGTAGGAAGTAGCGTTCCTCCCAGTAGGTGCCCACGGCTTCGCCGCCCCACACGTACGCACCCGTGCCCGCAGCCGGACCTAGTGCGTAATCGGGACAGGCGTTTCCGATATCCCCAGTGTCACCATCAAGGCCGTAGCTACCGTAGACCACATTGTGCATGAATGGGGCGCGAGCTTCGCTCGAACCATTCTTCCACATCAGCTCCATCAAGCCGATGAGTCCGGATATCGGGACTATGGTGGCTAGGTGCTCGTTTCCGAACATTGCAGCCTGCCACGGAGTACTGCCGTCGTACGACTTGCCAATCATCGCAACTTTTCCGTTGCTCCAGTTTTGCGTACCAAGCCAAGTGACTGCGGCATCAACTCCGAGTTGTTCGGCATTGCCCATCAAATCCATGCAGTGATTGGAACGACCGGTTCCCATCACGGAGACTTGGGCGAAGCCAAAACCGTGTGGTAGAATTTGATCGATAATCATCTGACCGAGCCAGGTCCCTGGAACCTCGATGCTCGGGGTGCTCACACTCTGCTCGTCGAAGTAGGGGCCGAACTCGGCTATCATCGGTACCTGTACACCCTCGGGCACGTCGGGCAACCAATAGGCGAGGCTGACCAGACCGTTTGGTGCAGAGCCACCCTCGGCGAGCGGGAGCGTGAATTCTACGAATTGGTGGGTCGAGTTCCATTCATTATCAGTAGCGCTCAGGCTGTAGGGCCCAAACTCCATGACGTGGCTATATGATCCATTAGTAATGTACGGCCAATTACCCCTCTCCCATACGGGGACGCGCTCGTAGTCCCCTTGAGGGCCCTCAGGCTGCTCAACGGAATCGAATACAAAGTTCTGGAGTATCAACAGCAGGAACATCGCCACGACGGCGAGTGCTGCGAGTGCAATCACGGCGTGCCCGGGCTCCACCGGAGTGTCGAAGTAGGACACTTCTGGTCTGCCATCGTCGTCGATGAGCTCACCGACTATCACCTCGTCCTCGGCGTGCTCCACGGTCCTTGCGGACTACTGGAGTGCCTTGATACCCTCGTTTCTATGTAATCAAATCTGGTCGATGCTCCCTCTTCGGCCCAAGGTCATTACGATCGCAAGGGTAGCCTATTTTGGCGGACCGTGCAGGATTCGAACCCACGTCTCCGGCTCCGAAGGCCGGAAGGATATCCAGACTACCCTAACGGTCCA
>JAKURM010000006.1 GCA_022449945.1 Candidatus Thalassarchaeum sp.
GAAGTGGTGCAAATCGACCCGGGGCATTCACAGGCATGGATGGCTGTTGCAGAGTGGGGTCTGCCCGCTCCCTCCAAAGGAGGAAGGTCGATGCCAAACCTCGTGCAAGCATCGAAAGCAATGTCAGCTCTACGTCGTGTGGTCTCTCTTGACCCAGATAATTCGAACGCATGGAATCTTGGAGGACGGATTCTCGTTGATGATCTGGGAATGCTCGAGAATGCTCTGGAGTGGTGGGAAGATAGGAGGAAGATTGTGCCAAATGACATGGTCCCGCTGATCGAGCAGCTCTCTATTCTCGTTAGACTTGGCTACTTTGAAGAAGGAGAGAGTAGGCTCGAATTACTGGAAAATCTAGAGATTGGGCCGAACAAGTCTGTAGAGAGGAAGATCTTCGGAATTAGGAGGATGTTCGACAGGGCCAGCAAGTCTGAGGAAGACGGGGTTTTCACCCCTCAGGACGAGAAGGACGAATGGTGGAAGAGGATAAGCGTGAACAAGAACAGGAAACCTATGTCTGAGACATTCTTCCTACTTACTTTCGTAATGCCCATCGTTTTTCTCCTTGGTTCGGTGGCTATGATAGTGATTGGTCCGCTTCCCTTTGGGTCGATCATCGTAATGCTGCTAATCATTGTGTTGTACTTCACGATCCTAACGCTATCGAGGGGTCTGCTGGATAGGCTCAACAAGTTTGCATATTTCCTAGATAGGGCAGTCGATGTAGAGACCACGACCGGAAAGACTTGCATCCCGGAAGATATCAGGGGTTCAAAGTTGTACAATCACATACTACGCAACAGAACCAGCAGCCTGGTTGAGAGGCTCGAACTAATCGATGAGTCCGGGGAGAAGGTCGCGTCAAAATGGGACTTGGAAGTCCCGTTCTGAAGGTCAGCCTCCGCCCCCTCTCTGCTTCTCATAGTACTGGGCATAGTACTGTGTGGCGTACTGTCTAGCTACCTGCTCGTCGTATCCCTGAGCAACAAGTTGCTGGGTATAGGCCTCGATTGGGTCCATCTGCTCCACGCCGCCGAAGGACTCTACTGAGTCCTCTTCTGGGCTTTCCTTTCTTCCTCTTACAACGAGGAGGGTGATTGCTAGGATTGCAATTAGTACTAGAGCTCCAATACCTGCTAAAACAGTGCCGCTAATCGCGCTCCCACTATTCCCTTCGCACGATGCAGGGTCTATTTCGCAAGGATCGGTTGGCCTCGGTACGGTGTAGAGTTGGATTTGCTCGTTGACCTGGTATGATCCCTCTGTAACCCTTACGTGAATCATTCCTGCGTTCCCATCAAGTTCCATGTAAAGGTGTGAGATGTTCAGGGTCAATGTGTAAGTGTCTCCATCACAAAGGTCGGACTGGTAGTCGTAACGACCCAGTTCGTGATTCGTGGTCTTGACTGCAGGCGAAGCATCCAGTATGGTGATATCGTCAAGTACTGCTTCGACCGTTACGTCGCAGTCGCTACTGACGTCGTTATCGGTAACGATTCCAGTGATGTTGACTATGTCTACCTCCAGAGCAGAGAAGGAGTGGCCGTCAGCAGTGTTGATGCTGTCCATTTCCACTTGTGGTTCATCATCACCGAATTGCTCTCCGACTACCTCGAAGAATATCCGGAATGTCGGAGTTGAGTCCTGTCCCCTCATATCCGTTACCTCCAGTTCAATCATGATAGGATTCTGATTTGGGGTGAGATTCCTGAACGTGTAGTGCCAGTCGACTTGACTACTAGGCAACTGGACAACGTGGTCCTGGTTTCCATCACCACTAATCGTCCATGTGTAGGTCATTATTCCAGTTCCGACATCACTGCTGTTCGCAGCCGAGAACTTCAGATCTGTCGTCCCGGTGTCTGAGAGCCTAACCCTGTACTTCGGGGAGTCGATCATTATCCAATTTCCTTCCTCGTCTAGTTTCCCCGTTGGTGTCTGCTGGTAGCCTACGAACTCGACGAGCTCCTGGAAAACCGAATCCTGGATAATCTCCACGTGGGCGATTGGAGGGGTGTTGTCAGCGTTGATGTCGTTTGTGTAGATTGAAATGTTAGTTATCCTAGTATGTCCTTCGGAGTCGTGAAGGAACAACCAAATCCTCCACTCTGCGTCAATCTTGCAGCCCAATTCAGCACTCTCGTCTGTTACGCAGAACGTGCTGGAAACTGGTTCGGAAGGGTCTTCTTGGCTGACATGCCTGTTTTCATCTCCTAGGGTCTCACCGTCCCATCCAGTAATGGTACTCCCATCAGAGGATTCGATTACCCAGTCGGCCACGAGTCCGGTGACGTCTGACTCGAAGCTGAATTCGAGGGTCGCCCCACTCTTGATGGCAGTCCTCTGGTAGGCCCCAGTTAGGACATCCAGTGGTTGTGTATGCCCATCTATGGTCAGGTGGAATCCCTCGCCAGCGATCTCGAAGCCGTCAGGATACGGAGTCAGATGGAAGTCTAGCATGTTTGATAGGAGTGGGAATTTTGCGTCCCCGAATGGTTGTGAGACGGAAGGGTTCTCCACATCTATTGTAGTGACAATCATGCCACCCATCTGGTAGTTGCAAGTCGATATCAGAGACTGGCTGGGATTCTCGCTGTCCCCGATCAGGGTGTGGAATGTCCCGCCATCACTGATTCTTCCTCCTTCGGTCCCACCAGCAGCACCGTCCCTGCAGACAAGTGGCAGGTTGTACGCGTTTACCTGGCTTGTATCAAGGCCAGAGAGTGCCACATGGGTTCCCCCATTGATACCTGCAAAGGCAGATGTGTTTATTCCAGACATCATTGGATGGAATTCGTCAATGATTGAGATATTTTCAGAATGGATCCTCTGATCAGTGGTTAGATTGACGTGGTTTCGCATCACTATATCCATGTCGAATGGAAGCTTCTCCAGCTCATTGCCCATGCTTAGGTAGTTGCTCCTATAGGGGCCGAGATGCACTTGAAGGGTTCCACCATCTTGCATGAATGCCACCAGGGTCTCAGTTAGGGTAAGTCCAGAATTATCAGGATTCGGAGTCCCAAGAATCTCGTAGTAGTCACCATACTCGACATTGTAGTCCGTTTGCCAGGGAAGAAGGATCTTGGAATAGTGCTCGAACCAATCCTGCTTTCCGTATATGTTCCAGTCCTCGACCTCTAGTTGAGTATACGTCTTGTTCATTGCATCCAAATCGCTCTTCACTCTCTGGAGCCTACTCTGATCTGTTGGATCTGACAGAATGGCTACGTCAATGTGATCCATGAACGTAATCGAGAAGAATCGTTCGTTCCCTGAGGACTCACCGGACTCAGTCAAATTCGCGAAGAAGCTTATGTTGTAAGTATGGCCATCGAACCATTGGTTGTATGGAGAGGTCCAATTCGCTTGCGACCTCTGGTGCGGATCGAGGACGAATGGCCCATTGTCGGATTCCTGCTGGTACACAGTCTGTCCGGTGTCCTCGTCCACGATTCTCATTGAAACTTCATAGATGCCCTCAATAACCCCATTCAGCATTGGGACTGCGAAGTCATGTGACTCCTGGCCTAGTGGGTTGGTAGCATAAACGCAATTGTAGACGGGGTCTGCCACACAGCCTAGGACGTCGGCCTGAAGAAGCGTGATGTCCGCATTCGCAATCTCGAAGAGGATTGTGGAGACGTTGTTAGCCTGGCTTATCTCGGGCTTCGCGAACCACTTCGATGTGTTGTCAGTGTTGTCATACATCGTCATTAGATCGATTCTGTATAGGCCGCTCTCGAAGTCGTGAGTTCCCATTTCTATGGTTCGCCTCTGGGCTGCATCCATCCCAGTTACTGATTCCGTGTAAATGCCATCGTCGGTGAATGTATAGTCATCTACCCTGATGTTGTCAATAGCAAATCCGGCATATCCAGCGTTCCCATTGACTCCGTCATCGTTGGAGTAGAATCTCCATGTGAAAGTCACTTCGGCGCCTGCAAGCGAGGTGCACTCTTCGGTCCAGCCGAACGAGTCGTCGCTGGTCTGATTCAGCAAGTGGACGTGAGTCAGGTCGATTCTAGAGGTTGACACAAGGTTGTCTGAGTCGAACCAAGATACCCATCCGTCTTCTCCAATGTCACCAGAGTGATCGCCCGCGTACTCGACCTCTTCGTACAGGCCGTTTTGATCGAAGTCCTCACAGTAATTGTATATCGAATCGGTGTAGGGGTTGTATGCATATCGGAGGCCGTTGTCGTTTAGGTCCGTCCAACTTCCGTAGATTATTCCCTCGTACACCTCCCCTTCCTTGACCCAGGTTATCTCTAGGTAGGAGAAGTCCCTGACGGACTGGACGTTTCCATTCCTGTCCGCGATGTGGTCGCCCTCGGCAAAGTAATCGAATGACAAGAATGTGAAGTCGGCCCCACTGTCAGAAATCTCGATCGGCTCGATGGTCAGGGTCTCGTTCCAGTTGTCGCCGTACCCGTCTGTTGGATGACCCAGCCAATACGCTTGGTTCTTGAAAACTCCTTGGTTCTGCGGCAGCATGTCATTGGAACCCGTGGAGTCGTCGAGCCTGCTTCCGTTCTCGTTCCCGGCGTCTTCCCAGATTGGTTGGAAACCGGAGAAGTCCTCCGCCGCTATGAGCTCTGGCAGAGCGTTACGAACCTTCGCCTCCACTTCGAAGTCGACGACTGTGTTGCCCCAGTTCTGGACTCCGATGGTAATTGGCATCTGCCCCGAGGCATAGCGCTCCCCGTTCACTAAATCCAGCCAAGGCTCTTCAATAAGCCCTGGATCGTACAGATTCTTAACGGTAAGTTGGAATTTGACCTCGTCGTTAGTCATATCCTGGTCAGGTTGATTGCCACCCAGGTCTGCGTTAGACAGTTTAGTCGAAACGTAATAGGTGGTGTTGTCGATGAAATCTGCAGTCAGCTGTACGGTTAACGACTCCCCGGCTACAAGATTGAGGCCGGTGAGTTCTTGGCGCTCTATGTTTGAGGCTCCAAAGTTAACGTCTCTCTTCCGAATGGTGATGTTGTCGATGGCAAAGCCATCCAGTGCCGAATTATCTGCAGAGCCATCGGGACCTACCGAGCCCTCGAGCCCACTCCTGAAGCGGAATCTGATATCGATCATCTGTCCTGCATAGGGCGTCAGATCTATTGTGTCGGCCCTCTGGTCAAGTCCTCCATCTTCGTAGCATCCTGCATAGGCGAACCCATATGCAAGATACGGCATGTAACAGGAGTCCTTGACGCCGCCGCCCTCGGTATAGTTGTTCCAAAGGGTGGAGTGCCAGTCACCGTAGAAGTCACCGTTGTAGTCATTGTACTCTGGATCTGGTGCGCTAGATACCCGGTCCTCAATCCGGTACTTTCTCTCGTTATCCCAACCGCCGAATCTCCATACTGGCTCCCATCCATTTCCATCGCTCCAGACCTCGATGCTGCAGGAGTCCTCATACAGCCACCTCTCTATGACGTCGTACGGTTCTGCTAGGAAGAGCTGGAAGAATCCAGCACTGCAAATTGCATCCATGTCCAAGAAGGCTGCATCGGCCCCAGAGAGGTCTACATCCTCGAGAATTAGGGCCTCGTCCATGTGGTTGTAATAGCCCGTGACATCCGAAGAGTTTCCATCATCGAAATCGTAAGTATGACTTACACCGGCCCAATAGTAGTTTGTTGGGTTGGCTTCTGCCTCCCATGGATAGTAGGCAACCTCTTCCCAAGATGAGTTATCCTGCTCCGGGTTCGTAGTACAGGAAGTGGTGTTGTTGTTTCCACACATGTAGTCTGTGTCATTGTAGTGAACCACATCGTCCTCCTGGTATGTCACTCCTGACTCCCAGTAGCGATCCTCATCCAAGTGCCAAGATGAGTTGCCTGTAGAGTATTCACCCGTGTACGAGTACTTGTTGAAGGAAGCTGTCCCGGTGTTTATGTTTGCAGAAGAGCTTTCGAAGTCGTTGAAGTAAACGATTGTGTCAGTGCCCCCGAGGACTTCGCGGACCTCCAGATCTACATACAGGCTTCCACCTGATATTGGCATCAATCCAGTATTCTTGACTGTGACATTGACCCAGCGGTTGCCTTCTCCGACAATGCTCTGGAACGTGGCCGGATCCATTACTGAGGGCTCTATCTCAACCCTAGTAATGCCTAGGTCGAAGTTGTCGAGCGCAAGAACTGAGAGATAGTCGCCCTGTCCCGCGTAACCCTGTGTATCAAGCCACATTGCATTGTTGGAGAACCTGTAGGTGTAGTCCGCCTGTCCAATCACTACCTCTAGAGCACTGGAGTCCCCTCCCTGTAGCTGTCCGGGCATTGCCATGGTTGGCCTACGTCCAACGTCAAACGAAAGCGGGGACAGGTAGCCGTCGCTGTCTGGGTCTGCAAGTAAAATCTGAACAGTGTTAAGGGCCCTTAGGTTTGGCCTAAGGAGGTAGGTCTGGTTTTGGACAGTAGACTCCTGAGTGTCTAGTAATGTCAAAGATGTAGGGACGAAGAAGTCGACCTCGCCATCTTGGTTGACATCTGCGATCGTGACCGAGGGTGCTAGGTAATCGCCGAATGGAACGTAGTTCTGCGTGTCCCAATTACCTCCGTTCCTTGTCGCATAGGAGATGTTTCCAGTTATCCCATCAACCGCAGCAATGAGATTGATGCAGCCAACATCTTCGCACTCGTCGGTATTGTCGTCATCCGTCGTATCTGCGATATCGATGCCGTATAGGGGATAGTCATGTTCTGCATCCAGGGAGAAGTCGTGCATCGTCCCTGTCGAGGTTGGGTCCATTGGGTTAGGATATGTTCCCGTAAGGCAGTCGTACTCCAGCACCGTCATGTTGTCGAAGGTCCCAGCAGAGTAACCAACTCCAGCATTGTATGGGGGGGTTCTGAGGAGCCAGATGTCAAGATCGATGCATTCCCCATGAATTGGGTCTCCAGTAAGTGGGTTGGTCTGAAGGTCCTCCCCCCAGTTACCCAACATTACCGCAGTGTACAGGCCATTTGTCAGTGGAACAGAAATTGGGGCGTGTTGATTTACGGGAAGACTGTAGTCCGGTCCCATGTAAATCTGGATGAACTGGTTTGCAAATGTTGAGTCAGTAGACGAGAAAACAACGTCTGCGGTACCATCCCCATCGATGTCACCTACATCGAATCCCTGCAGATAGGGATTTACGATGGTGATTGTATCAAACATCTCTTCCCACAGGTTTACGCGCTCGTCGCAAACGCCCTTCAGGACTGTGAGGTTTGCTGGCCTTACGAAAGACTCTCCAACGAACCTTACATTCTGCTGATAGTAGATGATGTCGTTAATGTCGTCCCCATCGACATCCGCAATCTCTACTCTGTTTCCATCAGCTACGTCTCGGAAACCTGCCCTGAAGGAGTCATTATTGGAAATCTGGATGTCTTGACGGTCTCCAAATCCGCCTGAACCATCGTTGTAAAGGAAGCTCAGGAAGTGGCCCATGCCACTCCCAGAGGCAATGTCGTTGTCACCGTCACAGTCCAAATCTCCTATCGAGATATACAAAGGGTCTCTCTGGACTCCATACTGCGTCGTGTGAGAAGCGGAAGCATAAGGGGCCATTGAGACAAACAGTGATGTCACCATTAGAAGGACCAGTGAAACTGCCTTCCTACCCCTTACAACTCCAACATTGCCTGTCCTACTGTCGTTCATCATGCTCATGCGGACTTTCCGACCACTCTTATGCATTACCAATGGGTGTTTTTTTCCTGCATAGTTATCGGGTAGGGTGCTATTTCATTTCTAGCCAACTTGGATTGGGCGAGTAACTGACCTCCGAGCCCCCGTAAACCTTCTCGAGACGCCCCATGATCCAGAGCCTATCCAGGAAAATCCCCATGTCCGTAGAGTCCTTGTTTGTTTTGTCACCGAGTAGGGTTTCGATCATCCCCACCTCAATTGACGACTGGCCGTGCTCCCTCACCACGAGTATCATTAGAATTTGCAGCCAGGCCTCTGCCATCGGTTCGCCAGAGAGGTTGTTGCTTAGGGGCTCTAAATCTTCAATCTCATCTAAGAATTCTCGTAATTCCCGGATGTCAGGCTCTGATGCCTTTGAAACCCCATGCTCTTCTGAACTGGCTTCAATGTCCATGGTTCCCACCACCCTGACCACAGATGGAACGCTGGACGGATCAGGAGGGGGGCCGGGCAAGCCTTCCTCAAACTCCGTGTCTTCCTCCAAAGTAATCGCCTTCTCGTTCACTTTCCTTCCTTGGCCAGGTTCCTCAATACGGTCTGCAGAATTCCCCCGTTCCTGAAATATTCGACTTCAACGGGAGTCTCCAGACGGACTATCGCAGAAAAGTTAGTCTCCTCCCCGTTTTCCCTTCTTGCAGTGACCGATATCTCCGAAAATGGCTCTAGGTCCCCTGAAACTGGGATGTCGAAGAACTCGGTTCCGTCTAGTCCGAGTGAGTCTGCATCTTCTCCGTCCGGGAATGCAAGAGGGAGTACCCCCATGCCAACTAGGTTTGACCTATGTATCCTCTCATATGACTTAGCAATCACTGCTCTCACACCCAGTAGAAGGGTCCCCTTTGCTGCCCAATCCCTACTGCTTCCGGTCCCATATTGGGATCCGGCTAAGACTACCAGATGGCAGCCTTCTCTCAAGTAACGCTCACTTGCCTCGTGAATCGATGTTACGTCACCTGAAGGGAAATGAGTGGTGAAGCCTCCCTCTGTACCTGGGGCTATCTGATTCCGCATCCTAACATTAGCGAATGTCCCCCTTACCATTACCTCGTGGTTTCCTCTCCTACTACCAAACGAGTTGAAATCGATTGGGTTTACTCCCTTGCCGATCAAATACTGCCCTGCGGGACCATTGCTTGGGAATGCTCCAGCTGGACTGATGTGGTCGGTGGTTACGGAGTCGCCCACCTTGACCAAGACTCTGGCATCCCGTATGGGAACGATGGTTGATGGTTCGGGTGATATTCCCTCGAAGAAGGATGGAAGTCTAACGTAGGTGGATGTCTCGTCCCATGGGTACAACTCACTTGGCTCGCTGGGGATTTCGTCCCACCTAGGCTCGCTCAATATGTCAGAATACCGCTTGATGAACATCTCTGGGCCAATGGCCATTTCCACAGTTGTTCGTATCTCCTCGTCGCTCGGCCAGATGTCTGAAAGCATCACTGGTTCTCCGGAATCGGATATTCCAAGGGGCTCCGAACCGAAGTCGATATCGAGAGTTCCAGCCAAGGCGTATGCAACAACTAGGGGCGGGCTTGCTAGGTAGTTCGCCTTGATCTTCTGATGTATTCTGCCCTCGAAATTTCTATTTCCCGATAGTACACTGCTAACCACCAAGTCAGATTTTTCAATTGCATTCTCTATCTCTTGATCTAGTGGTCCGGAGTTCCCGATGCAGGTAGTACAACCATATCCAACTACGTTGAATCCCAGTGCATCCAGTTCCTCCGACAATCCTGCCTTGTCATAGTACTCGGTAACGACCCTGCTACCTGGAGCGAGGCTTGGCTTTACCCATGGCTTGATTGAGAGTCCCTTCGACCTGGCATTCCTGGCTAGAAGCCCTGCAGCGATCATTACGCTAGGGTTACTGGTATTGGTACAACTTGTGATGGCAGCAATCACTACGTCACCATGGGTGAGTTCGGAATCCCTGCCCTCGATATGTGCAGAGTCATTGTTCCTTGCAGGTTCTATTCCATGTCCATGGTGCCCGATAGGGGAGTTCAGGCTCCCTCTCCAGTGCTCCTTCATGTTGGAAAGAGCGACTCTATCTTGTGGCCTCTTCGGGCCTGAAAGAGAAGGTTCAACGGAGCTTAGATCCAATTTCAGAGTAGAAGTGAACAGAGGGGTCGGCGTAGATTTCGAGTAGAATAGACCCTGGGCAGAAAGATACCTCTTGACGTTCTCAACATGCTCGGGCTCTCGGCCTGAAAGGAGCATGTAATCCAAAGAAGTATTGTCGACTGGGAAGAAGCCGCATGTGGCACCATACTCGGGGGCCATGTTGGCGATTGTTGCCCTATCCGGGAGGCTTAGGTTTTCCAAACCCGAACCATGGAACTCAACGAACTTGCCCACGCACCCATGCTCTCTTAGCATCTGTACGATTCTAAGCGTCATGTCAGTTGCCGTGACTCCTGCATTGAGCGAGTCGGTCAATTCGAAGCCCACAACCTCAGGAAGTAGCATGTATATCGGCTGTCCCAGCATTACGGCTTCGGCCTCTATTCCCCCCACTCCCCATCCCAGCACGCCAAGTCCGTTGATCATCGTGGTGTGAGAATCCGTTCCAACCAATGTATCTGGGATCCATAAATCTCCTTCTTCCCTGGCAACACTGGCAATCCACTCCAAGTTGACCTGGTGAACAATTCCTCTTCCGGGAGGGACGGCCCTGAAGTTGTCAAGACTTAGTTGGCCCCATTTCAGGAACTTGTAGCGCTCGAAATTTCTCTCATACTCAATCTCCAGGTTGCGTTCCTTTGCATCGGGGAAAAGTCCGGAGACGTCAACCTGTACCGAGTGGTCGATCACAAGATCGACCGGAACCTGCGGATTGACCTTTTTCGGGTCGCCCCCGAGGTCAGTCATGGCATCCCTCAGAGCTGCGATGTCGACCAAGGCTGGTACTCCAGTAAAGTCCTGTAAGATTACCCGGCTGGGACTGAATGGAATTTCAGATGGCTCCATTTCGGGAGACCATGATGCTATTCGTCGGACATCATCCTCTGAAACTAGGAAGCCATCGCACCTCCTCAGGGCAGACTCTAGTAGAATCCTAATCGTGAATGGCAGTTCATCTAGATTGCAATCGCAACTTGAACGGAGGGATTTCAGGTTGGCGAATTTGGAAGTCGAGCCGTCGGCTTTCTCAAATTCTGAAATCGCTCCGAATGGTCCCCCTCCGTTCATTTCTTCACCAATTGGAGGCCCAATGAGAGTGGTAAATGAAGTTGCCCTAAGGGGCCGAACTAGGCTATTACCTAGTTTGTGCTGACAGGAGAATTACGTTCTCCAGAGGAGTGTTGCCTCCTGATTGACCCGATGTCGGTACTTCGCTGATGGAATTGACATGTTCAAGCCCAGAAATTACGTAACCGAAAACGGTGTGGCAACTGCCGTCGTCCTTTTCGTCGTTGGGTGTCTCCTGTCCAGTGCAGTCCTTTCCTTCCGACCAATCTAAGTGTTTAGCGGATCCTCCCTCTGGAACGATGTAGAACTGGCTGCCATCTGTGTTCACTCCTGCATGTGCTGCAGCAACGGCTCCAGCGGTGTGCATGAGTCCGTTCTCATGCTCATGAGGTATCGACCAGTCTTCCAACGCACACTGGCTTTCTGGCTTCTCAACTCCATTGCATAACCCGTAGTAATGAGCTGAGTAACCACCAGCACCACCTCTTCCTTCAATGTCGCCACCTTGAATCATGAAGCCTTCAATCACCCTGTGGAACTCCGACATGTCGTACTGATAGTTCTCTACGTGAGAGAGGAAGCTTTCGACATGCATTGGGGCATCGTCCTCGTATAGCTCGATCTCTATCTCGCCGACGATTTGCTGATTATCTACAGTGTACTGAACCTCGAAGACTACGACTGGGTTCCCTTGATCGTCAAAGAGGTCGGAAATCAACTTGAAAGACGAAAGTGCCACGACCATGGCTACTAGGATTACGAGCACCCCAAGTGGGGTTGGATTGCCCTCATCAAATATCTTGAATCCGAGCCCCAGAGAAATTGCCCTCTCGTCCATCATCGAGGCGAGCTTGTTCATGCTCCTACGGGTTTCCTTGTTGCTTGAATTCAAGGACAGGGCCTTGGAGTAGTTCTTGTATGCCTTCTGCCAGTGACTCTTCTGGTTTTGCTCATCGAGCAGCCCCATTTCTGTGCCTGCGTCTGCGGCAAGTCTCAGAGTCCTGGCTCTCTGGGAGTCGTTTTCTATGCTATTCCACGCTGAACGAAGTGCATCCATGGCCTTCTCTGGGTCTCCGTCGTCCATTTGCTTGGCGGCTTCGTCCCATGACGATTGCAGTTCCTCCGGCACAGGCACGGGCGGCCGACCCCTCCATCATTGAAAATTGCAGCGGATGTGGATGAGACCCCTAAGTAGAGGGGAACGGCTATGAAAACGCCTAAGACCCGAAGACTTCGCCGACAATCTGCGAGGTACCGGTTGAGTGGGCTCAGCGCTGGGGAAAAAGAGAGCAATGGGAAGAATCGCGAACGATTTCGTCATCAACGTCGCTACTGCGAACGGCACAGGTTCGCAGTCATCAAACCTGATTATTCTACACTCGATGTTCGAGATGGGTGTCCCAGTCAGTGGTAAGAACCTCTTCCCAAGCAACATCTCTGGACTACCGACATGGTTCATCATTAGGGCGAGCGACAGGGGCTACCAGGCACCAGGGGACTCCACAAATATCCAGGTGGTCATGAATAAGGACACTTGGGCCGAGGACATTGAGAAGTTGGAACCTGGAACGGTAGTAGTATTCAACGAAGACGTCAGGCTTCCAGTAGACAGGGAAGACTGCGTTGCTCTCGGTATGCCGATGACGAAGATGGCGAGGGGGGTAGCTCCGAAGTTGGCTAGACTAATGTGCAACATGTACTACGTAGGGGCTCTGGCGCATCTCCTGGAGATTGAGGAGGGGGCCATCAACAAAGCCGTAGCATCGCAGTTCAAAGGTAAGGAGAAGGCGATAGAGTTGAACATCCAGGCAATCTCAGAGGGCAGAGCGTATGCCAAGGAGAACTGGGACTTCGAAAGCCAGTTTTGCGTGGAGGCGCGGGAAAAGGACCCTGCCACATATCTGATTGAGGGTAACGAGGCAACTGCTCTGGGGGCAATCTACGGCGGAATCAACATGCTTTCTTGGTACCCAATTACGCCATCCTCATCTCTGGCAGAATCGATTATCGGGTGGATACCCGAGCTGCGTAGCGATGACAGTGGGGGTTCCACTTGCGCTGTGATACAAGCAGAAGACGAGCTTGCCGCTGCTGGGATGGTGATTGGTGCTGGATGGGCAGGGGGCAGGGGGATGACCTGCACAAGTGGACCTGGGATCTCGCTGATGTCGGAATTCATAGGACTGTCCTACTTCGCCGAGGTCCCTGGGGTAATTTGGGACGTGAACAGAGTTGGCCCATCTACTGGATTGCCAACCAGGACCCAGCAGGGAGACCTGACACTTCTGTATGAGGCAAGCCACGGAGACACCCAGCACATCGTGCTAATCCCCGGGACTGTCGATGAGTGCTTTGAGTACGGCTGGAAGGCATTCGACTATGCTGAGCGATTCCAGACGATGGTGTTCGGTTTCAGCGACTTGGACCTTGGGATGAACAGATGGGAGACTGCAGGATTCCAATACCCCGATTCACCGATGGACAGAGGCAAGGTAATCAGAACTCAAGAGGAGATGGATTCAATTGAAAACTACGGCAGGTACAGAGACGTTGACGGGGATGGCATCCCCTACAGGACCCTCCCTGGAAGCGGACTGGACCCCATTCTATACAGGGGAACGGGGCATGACGAGGATGGGGTGTACTCTGAGAACCCACAAGTATACCACGATGCGATGGCCAGGCTTAGAGTGAAGATCGATGGGGCCAGATCCCAGCTACCCCCTCCTGTGATTCGAGAAGAGGAGGACAAGGAGGTCGGAGTCATTTTCTACGGTTCCATGGAGAACACTATCGTGGAAATTGACGACATCCTCGAAGAGACGGGGCTCTCGGTTAGTACTTGCAGAGTCAGGGCCCTACCCCTTCACCCAGAAATAGAGGAGTTCATCAACCGCCACGAGAAAACCATAGTCCTGGAGATCAATCGGGATGGTCAGATGTACGGGATCCTCAGAAGGGAGGTCCCAGCGGAACTTGTCCCAAAGATGCACAGTGTGGCATACAGCGATGGGATGCCCCCACGCGCCCGGGTCTACGCAGAAAAGATACTAGAGGTACTGAACGAGGTAGATGCATGACGGTCTTGAAATTGAACGTCCTCGAACTGGAGAAGTCGGAATACACTGGAGGAAAGTCCTCGCTTTGCCCTGGATGTGGCCATGACCAGATCTCAAACGTGATCATACAGTCTGCCTGGGAAAACGGAATCCCTCCTGAAGGGATAGCGAAGATGAGCGGGATCGGCTGCTCCTCCAAGACCCCTGCATACTTCCTGGGCAAGAGCCATGGATTCAACACCGTTCACGGAAGGATGCCATCGGTGACCACTGGTGCCAACATGGTGAACAAGGACCTCTCGTTCATCGCAGTCTCGGGTGACGGGGACACTGCGAGCATTGGTATCGGGCAGTTCGTTCACGCCATCAGGAGGAACCTGGATATGGTCTACATCATCGAGAACAACGGGGTATACGGGCTAACAAAGGGGCAGTACAGCGCTACGGTTGAGAAGGGATCTAAGAAGAAGAAGGGATCCACAAATCAGCAGGCACCGATAGACCTCTGTGCAATGGCGATAAACCTCGGATGCAGTTTCGTAGCGCGATCTTTCTCTGGCAGTAAGAAGCAGCTTACGGCCTTGATCAGGGCGGCAATGAGCCACAGGGGAATGGCGGTAATCGATGTGATATCCCCCTGTGTGACCTTCGCGAACAACGACGAGTCTTACCGCTCTTACAACTACGTGAAGGATAACGACGAGGTATTGCACATCCTCGACTACATCCCGCACTTCTCCCCCTTGGAGGAAGTCGAGGTCCCAGAGGGCGAGTTCGGGGAAATTTCCCTCTTCGACGGGTCGACCCTGCGGATAGAGACGGTTGGCTCAGACCACGACCACACAGATGCGGTCTCGGCTCTGACGGCTATCCACAAGGCCGAGAAGGGTGAGAGGCATGTCACGGGACTTCTCTATTATGACCCGGAAGTCCCAACCGCAACCGACTCCCTCAATCTCTCCGAGACCCCACTAGTCGGGCTAAGCGAAGAAATGATGCGTCCCAGCGAAGACAGTCTGAAAGGCGTTAATGACAGATTCAGGACATGAATCGCCTGCTCCGGCGCTAGGTTTTCTTGAAATATCCGTCCCTAGTCCGTCCGCTGCCAGTCCCTTGGTGTAGTGGTCCATCATACGAGACTCTGGATCTCGTGACCCTGGTTCGAATCCGGGAGGGACTACCAGATTCAGTCGATATATCGGTACAGGAGTTGGGAGACCCAACTGACCATCATCACTATCATTAGCCACCCGAGTGCTAGCTTTGCCCTTCTTGACGGGTCCCTCTTAGGGGGGAATGGATCTATTCCAGCATCCAAAGCCTGAGAGATTATCTCCAGCTCCTCCTCGATCGTCTCGGGAGGCCGCATCGGCTCACGGCTCCGAGGTCGGGTCCCATCCTGAAACGTAAGACCCCTCGAGGGAGGCGAAATCCACCTCGGTTCCTGAGAGGTCTACCTGCAAAGAGCCGAGGTTCTCCTCTATCCTAGCAGGATTACTGGACTTGGGGATGGTGATAGCTCCAGCGTCCACGCACCATTTTATCGCTGCCTGAGCAGGCGTGCAACCTATGCTTTCGGCTATCCTCCCTAGCAATGGGTCCTCTACCTTGTGGCCCCTGGCCAATGGAGAATAGGCCATAGGAACGGCCCCTATGCCGGCGATTGCCGCTCTGAGAGCTGGCCTCTGTAGCCAGGGGCTGATTTCGATTTGGTTTACTGATGGCATTACAGTGGAATATGAGACCATTGCATCCAAGTGGTGGGCGCCGTAGTTGCTGACCCCTACCGAACGGGTCCAGCCGCTAGATAGGCACTCCTCCATTCCCTGCCAGACGAAGGGCCTGGCAGACGGGTCCTTGGGGGGAGCGTGTACTAGGTATAGATCCATGTAATCGAGCCCGAGATTCTCTAGGCTCTGCTGGCACCTCTCCAAGGTCTCCTCGTGGCTGTTTGCATGTGGTTGCCTTAGCTTGGTGACTACGAACAGTTCCTCTCTTGCTATTCCCGACTCCCTGATTGCCTCGCCCACTTCATGCTCGTTCCCATACGCCATTGCCGTATCGATTAGCCTGTACCCCTTTTCCAATGCATGCAGAACCGAAGACTTGCATTCACCGGGCTCTTGCATTAGGTAGACCCCGAGGCCAAATGTTGGCACTTCGACCTCGTGAGTTCTCTCCCCAGTTGTCGTGTTAGTGTTTGCGATGGGTACGGTCTCCATGGCTTCGAAGCATCGAATACGTATTCAATAGTTATCGTAGGGAGGTTCAAGCCCCGAATGCCCTCGAACAAACGTGGACGAGTTGCCTGAGGGACTCTCTCTGCCTAGCGCAGAGACCTATTCTCCGAGGCCATCTGCTTCGGTCATGCTCAGCAAGGTCTCGGTTTCTGGTCATGAGATTCTAATGGGCCATAGGATCTCCGAGCTACCTGCTTTTCCTGACCTGTGGTCATTTCCAGGAGGGGGTGTGAGCAGGGTCGACAGGAAAGCTGCTGATTCTCATCCTGAATGGCTCTCTGAGAGGGGGAGGGATAGATTGGCAGCATTCACACTCCTAAGGGAGATGGTCGAGGAAGTGGGTATCGCCCCAAACGGAGAGGGGGGATTTATCGAGGTAGAGCAGGATGTTAGAGACAAAGTCTGCAGTGACAAGTCCGCATGGATGGAGGAAGTCGTGTCCGGCGGAATCTCGATCGAAGCCTTCGATTGCCAGGTAATAACCGAGAGGACGACCCCGCCGCAATCCCCAGTTAGGTTCCAAAACCTGTTCTTCCACGTATCCCTAGGAGTCTCGGGGGCCGAGCCCTCATTCCCCCCCGGCAGGAGCGAGTTCGACGAATTCCGGTGGTGGACACCTCACGACCTGATCTCCGCGTGGGAGGGCAACGAGATCCACCTCCCCCCACCCATAGTCACGATCATGAGGGACCTCATCGAGAAAATGGAGGATGGCTCAGACCTGCCCTCTGCTTGCGACTCTCTAGCCGAGGACCCGCCTTCGGGCCCGCACCGATTCGAGTACGGGCCAGGGGTTGAGTGCGTGCTTATCCCTACCGCCACATTGCCACCAGCGACCCATACAAACTGCTTCGTGCTCGGGGAGAGGGGAGGACAGAGGATCGTAGTTGACCCTGCGATCAGGGACCAGGGGGGTTTCGAGGAGCTAAAGGCCAAGGTGGAGGAGATAAGAGAGGATGGGAGCGAAATACTGTGCACCGTCTTCACTCACCGGCACCAAGATCACCTAGGGGATCTGGACCTAATCTCCCAGATCTACCAAGCGCCAGTCTGGGCTAGCGAGGAGACCCTCCGTGCCCTCCCAGGTGTATCGGTTTCTAGGACCCTGAGTGGAGGAGACTTGGTTTCGGTCGAGGGTCCTAGCGGGGATTCGGAATGGGAGGTCCTTGAGACGCCCGGCCACTGCCCGGGGCAGATCTGCCTGGTGGGGGATCCGGGCATAGTGTCCGCGGACAACTGCACCATGGTGGGCACCATACTGGTGCCATCCAGCGATGGGGACATGGGCGCATACATATCTGGTCTTGAGAGGCTGAGGGACCTGAGGCCCCACACCCTCTTCGCGGGACACGGTCCCTTAATTCCGAATCCAGAGAGGATGCTGACCGAGTACATCGAACATAGAAAGGCCAGGCACTCCAAGGTTCTAGAGGCAGTAGAATCCGGTTGCGTTTCATTGTCAGAGATTGCCATTACTGCATACTCAGACACCCCTGGGGCCAATGCGGCTCTAGCGGAGGATCAGGCCCTTTCGCACCTGAATGAACTGGTCCGCACTGGGGCAGTAAGGAAGTCGGGTGAAGGCTTCCATGTCTGAAAATTTCCTAGTCAAGGTTCAAATCTCCTTCACGGGTTCATTTGGGATGGTCGGCTCATGCTAAGAAGGGAAGTTGTGCTCAAGCCAGGCAGGCATGGGAAGTATTACGTTGATGGTTTCGTCGATGGCCGCGGGCCGATTAGGTTCTGCGTCGACACAGGGGCTAGTATGACCTACATCAGCGACGAGATAGCCGATGCCATTGGTCTTGAGTGGAGAAGTGGCTTCAAGCGGAAGACTGGAGGAATTATTGGAGAGGGTGATTCTTGGATCGTTCGCGTCCGATCGATTAGAATTGGGGATATAGAAGTCAAAGATCCTGGGGATCACGACCGTCTTTGGTGTGGTGTCATTCCTGAAATGGATTTGACGGGAATAGATGGGCTCATAGGGATGTCTTTCCTAGAAAAGATTGAATTCACTCAAGATGATGGTAAACTAATACTACATGACGACTCCGTGGAGACTATGCCGGAGCTGGGCTCAGACAGATGGTGGGGCAAGGACAAGCCGAAGGATGAGGTCGATGGCCCTCCTCAGGAAGATGGCGATAGCGAAGAGGAGGCTTCTACTAGCGATGATGCTCGCAAGGAGGAGATAGCACAAGCCGAGCACGAAGCCAAGATGGCCCAAATTGAGTTTGTAGAGTCCGAGGCGAAGAGGAAGCAGGCGTGGTCCGAAAAAACAACCCCCATGGTCTATGACGTGGACAGAGACGGTGACGGGGAGATCACTCGTGAGGAGAAGATTGCCCATGAGACCGGTGGCGGAGTTTTGGGCCTCTGGTGGCTAAACCCCGAAGAGGCGATCACCATTGGAGTATCTGCAATGCTAGTCATATTCACCCTAGGTATGGGGATGCTCATATCCTCTGAAGAGGTTGAGTGGGAGGTTGGCGAAGCAACAGTACTCTTGGGGACCTCGTGGTGGGAGGAGGAGTACGAGATGGAGGATTGCCTTTACGACGAGTACAACGACGAGTACTACGACTGCTACTACTACTACGAGTACGAGTGTGGGTCTGATGTGGACTACGAGTTCACTATTGCCGGGGTGGTGTACTCTGGCGAGGATGGCGTCACACTAGGAACGTGGGATGACTACTGCCTGGAAGAGGTCGAGTCAAACGTCCTCCCCATAGACAGCACAGTGACTGTCTGGTATGACAAGGAAAAACCGGAAAATAATCAATTGAGTGAGCCCGTTGATGCTGGATTTATCGTCTGGTTATGCTGCATGCCGTTTTTCTTAATACTCCTAATTGTCACACTCTTTTACGCTAGGTTCAACAACGTATCCAAGGACTCCTTCGAGGGAGAAAGCCACATTGTAGAGGGCACCCCTGGGATGTTTCGCCAAGGAGGGGGCGTGCACTACCACTCCCATGGACGCTGGGGTTGGGGCAGTAGGATGTTCGGAAGGCCTAGACGCATCCATAGGGCCCGATCCAGAAGGAAAACAGGGGGAAGAAGTTCTGGAGGCAGGCGATCCACCGGTGGAAGAAGGTCGGGTGGCGGAGGAAGAAGGTCCTCCGGCGGCCGCAGAAGGTGATTTCCCCCTTAGAGAAATCGTGATACCAATTAGCCGCTCCAAGTGCTCGTGGATGGACACTGGGATGGGGCTCCCGAACTAGAGGGAGCCGATGCTGAGGAGCTTTTTGTGGAAGTAGAGCCCAGCGTGTCAATCAGAGTGATTGTCTGGAATCCAACGAGTAGAGGGGGGCCATCCGACGGCACGGTCGTCATGGTGCCTGGTTGGGGTTCAATGTTCGAGGGATGGCGGCCCCTGGTCTCCGAGTGGGTGAAGAGCAGGCATCTGGTATACATCGAGACAAGGGAGAAGGCGAGTGCGAGAATCGATAGGAGAATATCAAAGTCTGACTTCGCCATAGAAAGGCACTCGAGCGACATTGCCACCGTACTGGAATCCTTGGGAATAGCCCACTCCAATGTAGACTGGTACTCCTCTTCCCTGGGGTCGACACTGTTGATTGACGCCTACCAGAGAGGAGAGCTCGGAGGTAGGAGCTCGGTTCTTCTTGCCCCGAACCCAGACTTCGAATTCCCACTCTGGTCCAAGGCCATAATCTACGCCCCCCTCCCCATGGTTGTCTACAAGAAGATGGTGGGTTTCGTGGCCTGGGTTGTCGACAGGAGGACCAAGGAGGAAGGACAGAAGATCCGCTACAGGAGGGCTCTACTTGCACAGGATGTACCAAGGATGCTTCTCTCCGCCAGATGGAACCTAAGCTACAGCCTTCCTGATGACCTGTCGTCCGTCGAAGTGCCATGTGCCGTGATGACGGCCCACTCGGACACGCTGCATGACTTCGACAAGGTCCAGGGGGTGGTCGATTCCATCCCGAATTGCAGGCTGATAGAGGTCCCTTCGAACCAGTACGCCCACGAACCGGGTGTTCTGAAAGAAATCGATGAATTCCACTCTTCGTTGTGATTTATTAGAAATCTCTTGAGGCGATTCCCTGATGAAGGGTAGCCGGGCGCGGATAACTGATAGCATGCGCGAGCAGTCATCCTCGTTCGAGATCGCCCGCATGGTCAGCGAGCTTTCAGAGATGGTCGGAGCGAGGTTGAAGAAGGCATACCAACCCCACTACGAGCAGATAGTACTGAGATTGAATCGCAAGGGATTACCCTCCACTGACCTCGTCATTGTGAGAGGGCTCAGGGCCTACACATCCAACAGAGACCGTCCGATGCCCTCCAATCCCTCGCAGTTCGCCATGATCCTAAGGAAGCATCTGAACAACTCTAGGTTGGTTGGGGTGGAGCAATTCGGCTTCGATCGAGTCGTCAAACTAACCTTCGAGCATGGTGGAGGGCAACTGGGACTAGTTATCGAACTCTTCAGAGACGGGAACATCTTGTTACTCGAGGGAGATGGGACGATAATTCGACCCCTGACCCATGCGAAGTACGCGAGTCGTTCTCTGAAGAAGGGCGTGAAGTACTCCCCTCCCCCCGAGACTGTGGATCCTCGTTCCATGGACGGGGAGTCATTAGACAAGATTCTCGATGGAAGCGATCACGATCTAATCCGTACACTGGCCGCGAGGGCAAATCTAGGCAGGGTGTACGGAAGCGTGGCTTGTTCAATTGCAGGACTGGATGAAAAGACCCAGGCCTCCTCTCTGAGCAGTGAAGAAAGGGAGTCGCTCGAAGAGGCGATACGAACTATGTCGGATGGCCTCTCAGATGGTTCCGGGGGAAAAATCTGGATGTCGAGTCCAGAGTCCAAGGTATTGTGGGAAAAATTTGGGAACGAGTCCGAGAGAGATTCGGCTTCGTCTGGGATAATCGAGTTCTCGCCGATTAATCTACCCAACATGGATGATTCCCTATTGATTCAGCTTCCATCACTATCCTTGGCTTATGACTCAATATTCGGCTCGCATGACGCAGCAGCCTTCATCCGCAGGGAAGAGGAGAGGTTGGTTGAGTCTGGAGTCAGCGAATCAGAAGAGGGAGGCAGATTGGACAGGAGGGCGGTCCAGCAGAGATCTGCAATTGATCGTTTCAGGGAAAGAGCGACCATCACACAGGAGCTTGGGAAGTCGATAGAGGGAAACTGGGAGCACGTAGACTCTATCTTGGGCCAATTGAGAACTGCGGTCGAAAAGGAGGGGTGGCACGACATTGCTGACCGATCTTACGAGGTCGATTGGATTGACAGCGTTGACCCAGCGAAGAAGACCGTGGTAGCGTTCCTCCCAGATGAGGACAATGAGCCGGGGGCAAGCGTCACCCTGGAAATAGAAAAGACAGTCCACCAGAATGCCCAGAGATACTTCGAAGAGGCCCGAATACAGAAGGGCAAGGCAAAGGGGGCGCAAGAGGCCCTCGAGAAGACCGAGGAATCCAAACAAAGGGCGGAGAAGAAAGCCGCGAAGGATGCTGCTTCAGGCAAGCTTAGAGGGAAGAAGAGGAGCAGGAGATTCTGGTTCGAGAAGCACCGATGGGCAGTACTTTCCGGTGGAAACCTGATCATCGGAGGTAAGGATGCGAAGGGAAACGACATGGTCGTGCGGAAGCACCTGACCTCCAGCGACCTGTACTTCCATGCCGACCTCCATGGTGCCCCATCATGCTCACTAAAACTCAAGGATGGGCTTATCCGGAACAAGAATCCCTCTGGAAGCGTCCCCGATGGGGTCGCCTCCCTCCAAATAGTCCAGAATCTGGGAGAGGGGATTGAAGATGCCCGGGAACTTCCAGAGAATGTCCTCAGTGAGGCAGCACAGGTAGCAGTATGCTGGTCTAGGGCCTGGGGTAGCGGAGGGGCTGCAGCAACTGCTTTCCATGCCAGATCAAGCCAAGTTTCGAAAACCACGGAGACGGGGGAGACGCTTGCTCGTGGCTCATTCGTAGTAAGAGGGAAGAGGAACTGGCACCGGGATCTGAAACTAGAGTTGGCAATTGGCCTGGCAGTCGTAAATGGGGTGCCTATCCCCATCTCTGGAGTCTCGAGCACAATCTCAGAAATGTGCGATAGATGGGCCAAGGTGGTTCCGGGTAGAGAAAAAAAGGAGGGTGTTGCGAATAGAATCGCCAAGTCAACTGGCCTCGCCCAGGAGGACGTTCTATCCTGCCTACCGCCCGGAGGGTGTTCCCTCGAAGACCATGGCCTGATTCAGCCCTGAGTTCTTGATTTCCACTCCGGGTATGTGATTGCGTACATCACCGAGTCTGTGAAATGGTCGTACAACCATTCCCTGTCTTTCGAGATTCCCTCTAGCCTCATCCCCATCCGTTCAGCGACAGCACGGCTAGCATGGTTCTCCACCGCTACCTCCAAGACAAATCGGTGCAATCCTAGGTCTTCGAAGCAATGTTCCATTAGGCGGATACAGGACTTTGTCACGTATCCATGTCCGGAATGAGTCTCGGACAACCAATAGCCAGCTCCACATCCTTTGTTTGCCCAGTCTATCCAATTCAGGCTAGCTGTTCCAATTATCTTTCCATCGAGGCGAATAGCGTATATCGCCCCCTCGCGCTTTTCAAAATCCTCTAGGCTCAACGAAATGAAGGAAATCTCGTCCCGCACGCTTTGAATATCATCAAGCCAAGGGAGCCACTCCCTTAGGTACCGTCTATTTTCATCTATTTTTAGGAACAAATCCTCAGCGTCTTCCTCAACTATAATTCTGAGTTCCAATCCTTCCTCCACTAGCAACCTAGACTCAATATCCCGTCGGATTGGCCTTGAGTCGTTTGGCAGTTCGCCCGTGCCAGCCATATCTCCTCGGACACATTGCAGCATTTGAGTGGTTCTGGATTGGCGACAACCCTTCAAGTGCCATCGTTCTGGATGGCTCATGAGTGGCTACGGTGGATCGGGGAACTGGACCTACGGGGACTACTTGAGTCTACACGAATTATTGAAATTGCAAGGTGAAGAGCGGGAGGTCTCTTCAGATGAGATGCACTTCATCATCGTTCACCAGACCTTCGAGCTCTGGTTCAAGCAGATAATCAGGGAGCTTACAGAGGCCAGGGAAATATTGGGCCAGGTCCCCGTTCCTGAGGATGACATTCCACGGGCAGTGGACCATCTAGCAAGGACTACCGAGATATTTCGCCTGATGGCGAGCCAGTGGACCGTCCTCGAGACTCTGACGCCTCAAGGCTTCCTTGCCTTCAGGGATGGATTGGGCACAGCCTCTGGATTCGAGTCCTTCCAGATGCGAGAGTTCGAGGCACTGCTAGGACTTGAGTCCGGAGACAGGCTGTTCGGCATGGACCCATTGGCGACCTTCAGGAAACTCGCCGAGAGGGGGGGCGAAGACGCGGAGGTTCTAGCTAGATTAGAAGCCAGGGTGCAGGAGGAAACTCTCTACGACTCACTGATGAGATGGATTGAGAGGACTCCGATAATGGGGTCAACCTATGGAAGCGACGGAGACGAAGGAGAAGTGAGTGAATACGTCAGTTCCCATCTAGATGCGCATCGAAGGATATGCAATGAGGCAGTTGAGAAGATGTCCGCCTTGGGTGACAGGGACCCTGGTTCAGTGAGAGAGAGGATGGATGCCGCCCACGATTCTGCAGTCGCCTTCCTAATCCCGGAGGGGGATGTTAGCCGTGCGAGGGCTGGGCTGCTGTTCATCGAGTCGTACCGGGAGTTGCCACTGCTGACCTGGCCAAGAAGATTGATTGACGCATTCGTAGAGCTTGAGGAATCGATGGCGAAGTGGAGGCACGATCACGCACGGATGGTCGAGAGGATAATTGGGAAGAGGACTGGAACGGGCGGGACCAGTGGGGTTGACTACCTGGATGCAACGGCTAGGTACAGGATCTTCAAGGACCTCTGGGAAGTAAGGACAATCCTGGTAAAACCACAAGATAGGCCCGAATTGAAGAGTTCCGAATTCTACGGATACAATGTCGATTCGTGAGTGAATGGTCACATTATCAATCGTGCCATTGAAGGTGGAGTCACCACTGGATAGGGTCGTGAACCAACCAGTAATCTGTGCCTATGCAAGAACTCCTGTTGGCAGATACAGAGGTGCTTTGTCGGATTTCAGCGCCGTGGATTTGGGGACAATGGCAGTCACAGAGCTTCTCCTAAGGGCGAAAATCGACCCGTCAAGTGGTGCAATTGATCAAGTGTACATGGGACAAGTGCTGCAAGCTGGCTCCGGCCAGGCTCCCGCTCGACAGGTTGCAATTTCATCTGGGATGCCCTTTAGCACCCCCTGTACTACGATAAACAAGGTGTGCGGATCTAGCCTCAAAGCCGCAATGATTGCCGCCACTGAGATTAGGGCTGGGGTTTCGGATATCGTAGTTGCCGGAGGTATGGAGTCAATGAGCAATGCCCCTCACTTCGTACGTAATGCACAGAAGGGCCAGGATGTGTCATTTTCCTCACTGGAGTCAATCCTGATGCATGATGGCCTAAGTGATGCCTTCACCGGGGAGTCAATGGGAAACACCGGAGAGACGATAGCCGAAGAACATGGAATCAACAGGCGGGAGTCTGATGCTTTCGCAGCACGTTCGCACATGCTGGCTGATAGGGCATGGAACGAAGGATGGTTAGACTCGGAGATTTTCCCAGTAGGGGGGCTGGAGAGGGACGAGGGGATTCGACCGGATACCAGCGAAGAAGTTCTAGCCGGACTGAGGACAGTCTTCAAGGATGGGGGTCTGGTAACCGCCGGTAACGCCAGTCAGGTTTCTGATGGGGCTTCGGCCGTCCTAATCGCTTCCGAAGAGGCGGCGGCCGAGCATGGGCTTGCAATACTGGCCAGAATAGTAGGATTCGCAACGTCAGGTGTCGAGTCGCACAGGGTAATGTCAGCCCCAATTCCGACAGTGAACAAACTACTGGAGCAGACCGGGAGGACCATGGATGAAGTTGACATTCTGGAGCACAACGAGGCCTTCGCATCGGCATCATGCGCCATCAGGAATTCTCTCTGTTCTCCAGAAGGAGATTTCAACCCCCACGGTGGTGCCATAGCAATTGGCCATCCCCTGGGCGCAACCGGAACCAGATGCCTAATGACTCTGGTGAATGCCCTATCTAGAACCGGGGGGGAGAGGGGCGTTGTCACGGTTTGTCTAGGTGGAGGTAATGCAGTGGCGATGATGGTTGAGATGCCATAGGATGCTTCGGGCTTCATCTATCTCGAGTCATAGACCTTATTTGGGGGTCTCCGGTGGCCCGCCCCGATGGTTGAACCAGCACGTGCCCATACCCGCTTCGAAAAGGCTAGAATTATCGGGGCTAGGGCCCTTCAAATTAGCATGGGTGCCCCTCTTTTCGTCTCAGAAGATGAGTTAAGGGAGAAGTTCAGTGAAGAGTTGATTCAGCTTTACGGGGTTGACGACGCTAAGGAGAAGGTGGTTCTGGACCCAATGAAGATAGCTTCACTGGAATACGAGCAGAACAGGATTCCAATCGACATAGACCCTCATCTCGAGGAAGAGTGAAGCGTCATCGTCCCTTACGGGAAGTGATTACCATTGCCTACATGGATGAATTCGAAGAGTGTTACTGTGGCCCTAATTGGCCTAACGTTGGTCGTGATTGCTGTTGGAGGAGTAATCAGGATATACGATGCTGGCGAGTCTTGTCCGGATTGGCCAACATGCTTCGGAACATGGGGTTTCGACGTTTCCGAATCTCAACAGGAGGCCTGGTACGAAGAAAATCCCAACGAAGTTGACTCTCGGGGCTCCGGTCATCGATACACAACATTCCAGATCTTCACAGAGTGGTTTCACCGCCTTCTGGCAGGAGTAGTCCTAGGTCCGCTTGTTCTCTTCAACTGGTGGTTGGTCCGGAAAGAGGATAGTCATGGCACCGAGGCTCTGATGGCATCATCTATCTCGGTTTTCCTAATATTGTGGCAGGGAGCAATTGGATGGTTAACCGTGAAACTTGACAATGAGAATTGGAGCGTAGCGCTTCATCTCGGAAGTGCTCTGGCATTCACACTTAGTCTGATTTGGCTTTGGTTGACAGTTTCTAGGGACGAAGGAAATTCTCCTTCTTTCAAGGGATTCAACTTTAAATTCCCGGGGAAGTGGAGAACGAGGATTGGGTGGTTAGCTATTGGGTCTTTCATTTCGTTATTCTCCGGCACCTTCGTATCTACATCCCCCGGGGCAAACTTTGGTTGCGGAGTATCAGGATTCCCCGACTCCTGGCCATTCTGTGGTGGAGTCATCGCCGAACCGGTGGAAGACATCATTGCCCAGTCACAAATGATCCATAGGTGGTTAGTGGCAATAGTTGGGACGTTGCTAATTGCTTTCTCTTACGTCGTTTGGAATGAATCCAAACAGAACAATAACGGTTTTGGAGCCAGGAACTGGTTGTGGCTGGCAACTGCCATCTACATTTCAAATTCGGTGATTGGGGCAACTTACATTCTTTCTTGGGACATTGAAGAAGGGGGATTCGAAGAGTTCCTCTCGTTGATTCACCTAATTCTTGCTTCGTTGACATTCCTAGTTCTCTCTACAGCATGGTTGGGATCGGCCACTGAAAAATTGGAGGATGGTGGCCTATGACAAAGGCATACGACTACATTGCTCTCACTAAACCTCGAGTTGTGGTTCTTCTGCAGATTACTGCTCTTTGTTCGGTAATAGTGCATGATATGCTGGATTCGGAATTCGGAGTTAGTTCCCTCGAGACTATGATAGTGGTTTTCATTGGTGGTTACCTAACTGCTGGAGGGGCGAATGCAATCAATATGTGGTACGACAGAGACATAGATCCCAAAATGAAAAGAACGTCTAGTAGGCCTCTTTCGACAGGTGCAGTTTCAGCATCTTCTGCACTGTTACTGGGGGTGATCCTATCCATAATCGGTGTGGCCTGGTTCGTTTTTCTATCCAATCAGATCGCAGCATTCTGGGCTGCTTTCAGTATCCTATTCTACGTGTTCGTATACAGTATGTGGTTGAAGCGAAGCACCCCCCAAAACATAGTGGTGGGCGGAATTGCTGGATCTACGCCCCCGGTAATCGGTTGGGCGGCATGCGAAGAGGGGTTGCATATTTCGACCGGCTCTCCCTACTCCACAGTTGAGTCCCTAGTTGATCTGGGTAGCCTAATGCCCTGGTTCATGTTTATCCTAATCTTCCTTTGGACGCCTCCTCATTTCTGGGCACTTGCACTGTATCGTTCTGGAGAGTATTCCCGCGTTGGTGTGCCCATGATGCCAAATGTCAAGGGACCAGAAAGGACAATCAAAGAAATGAAGGTTTACTCAATCCTTCTAGTGATTCTGTCATTAGCTGCACCAATGAGCTATGGGGTTATGGACGATAGTGAACCGGTATACTACATTCTGGGATGGACGGTGGTAATGTTGAGCATTTGGTACGCTTCGACAATTTGGAGGATTGATATCTCAGAAGAGCCCGACGAAACGGGCAGAATTGCCAGTGCGGCTAGTTCATTCTTCGCCTCGATGCTATACCTAGCGATGATGTTTGCAGTACTGGTTACCGCTAGTTTTGGAACCCTTGGTGCTGCGATTGGGGCAATCGCAACTATTTCTTCGATCGGGAAAATCGAGCTGGGTACTGACTCCTAACATCCCGATGGTTTGAAACACCGAGCCAACCGTGAAGGGGCACAGGTGAGCCGATGGACGAACAGGACCTCATTTACGATTGGAACGAGATTGATTACGTAATCAATCGAGATGAGTCCCAACACCCGCATGAGTTGTGGTTTGATGATGAAACATTGCGTGATGGTTTGCAGAGTCCGAGTGCAAGGAATCCTACAATAGAGCAGAAGATTGAGTTGCTTGACTACATGGAGAAGCTGGGTATCCAGAAGGTCGACCTGGGACTTCCAGGAGCCGGTCCCTTTCATGTTGATCACATCGATGCTATGCTTGGTCACATGGGAGATAATGGATACCAAATTAGGCCTGGGTGCGCTGTAAGGACCGTAGTTTCGGATATTGAGCCACTTGTCGAACTGCAGGCAAAGCACGAGCGCCATATCCAGGCTAGCGCATTCCTGGGAACGAGTCCGATTAGACAATTTGCCGAAGGATGGGACATGGAAAGGATACTATCAACCGCTGAGGAGGCAGTAACCTTCGCAGTTGACAACGACATCCCGGTGATGTTTGTGACCGAGGACACCACAAGGAGCAAGCCAGAGGAAATCAAAGAGGTCTACTCAAGAGCCATTGAACTCGGAGCAGACAGGATCTGCATTTGTGATACCTGCGGGCACGTTACTCCAAACGGGGTTCGAAAACTCCTGCGCTTCATTCAGGAAGAAGTGATTCCAGACTCTGGAGTGAAAAGAAGGGACATAGAGGTAAACTGGCACGGGCATCAGGACAGAGGTTTAGGCGTTGCAAACAATCTTGCAGCATACGAGGCCGGTGCTGATGTGATTCACGGAACAGCACTTGGAGTTGGTGAGCGGGCCGGAAACGCTCCTCTTGACCAGACTTTAGTCAATCTGAGCCTAATGGGAGTGATCAAGAACGACCTGACCTCTTTGAACGAGTACATGCAAAAAGCGCACGATTACGTAGAGGTCGCACTACCCCACAACTACCCGGTTTTCGGCGAAGACGCTTTCGAGACGGGGACTGGAGTACATGCCTCAGCGGTAATTAAGGCAATGAGAAAGGGTGACAATTGGCTAGCAGATAGGGTTTATTCTGGTGTCCCAGCTGGAGATTTTGGTCTTCAGCAGGTAATCAGGATCGGGCACATGAGCGGTCGCTCTAACGTAGTTCACTGGCTTGAAAGAAATGGCTACGAATCGGATGACGAGCTCGTAGAACATATGTTCGAAGTGGCGAAGAGCCAAAGAAGAATGATGACTGACGAAGAGGTGCATGCCGCAATCTCAAACTTCAGGAACGACTAGGAAAAAAGCATACTTATACGCTGAAAGAATCCTCGCTGGCACATGAAGAACAGCATAGTGGCGGTTTCCGCAATTTTCGTGATATTACTGTTGGCAACACCGACGCAGGCCCAAGAAACACAGGTCGAAGAACAATCGGAAGAGGGGAACGTGATTATCGACGTAGTTCTACCCCTATCTCTGGCATTCATAATGTTCTCACTTGGTGTTGGTCTGACAATCGAGGACTTCTCCTTGGTTTTCAGAGAACCGAAGGCCTTTGGAATCGGATTGGCAAATCAGATGGTGGTCCTTCCGATAGTTGGGTTCGCGATTGCTACGCTGTCTGGACTCGAGCCCGAATTGGCTGTGGGAGTGATGATCCTATCATGCTGTCCGGGAGGAGTGACTTCAAACATCCTTACCAAACTGGCCAAGGGGGACACTGCTCTCTCCATCTCTTACACGGCTGTTGTCTCCGTGACAACAGTAGTAACGCTGCCATTGATAGTTGGCTTCTCGATGGACCACTTCATGGGCGAATCAGCGCCGGAGATAAATATCCTAGAACTGGGAATTACGATGTTTCTCCTTACCACGTTGCCAGTACTGATCGGGATGCTGTTGCGTCATCGAAGCCCATCCACGGCAGAACTCTATGGAAAACGGATCAATTTGGTTGCTGCAGTTCTTTTCGTAATCATCGTTCTGGCAGCGATAGGCAGCGAGTGGGACACTCTGATGGATAACATCGGAACCCTCGGGCCAGCAATAGTGGCCCTGAACGTCCTGATGCTGACAATTGGCTACCAAAGCGCCAAACTCCTCGACCTAGAGGCAATCAGAGCCACTACTGTTTCGATAGAGAGTGGGATTCAGAACGCCACCGTGGGAATAGCAGTAGGAGGGCTAATCCTAGCCTCTCCTGATGGTGGGCTATCCACACTTAGCCTACCAGCAGGAGTTTATGGGGTTCTGATGTACCTAGTAATTGCACCATTCCTATATTGGAGAGTCAGCTTGTCAGAAAACTAGTCAAATGGAGAGATTCTAACTAACAGTACAGACGAACGGCTATATCCTTGAGGTGGTCGAGTTCCTTCGTGCGAGATGCGATAGTTGTACTGTTCATTCTACTGTCGGCCCCCCTAGGGACCTCTGTTGCCCAATACCCTGAGGAAAGGGCAATTGACGATAATGTTCCCGAAATGATGCCCCAATACTCTCGAGCGGTACAGCTCGCCTTTGACAGGGCTGCCAACTTGGAAAAATACCCGGAGTACACACTCTCAGAGACTGTTGAGTGGTTGGTCGTAACAGGAATTCCGATAGAACAGCATTCCATAACGGCAGCGTCTCCTGATGAAACAGAGGATTCGGGACTAATAGGAGCCTACATCTGGACGTTCAATGAACCTTCAAAGGCTCTTGTTCGTCTTTCAAATTCTGCCGACATAGGACAGATAGAGTCTTTCTCTCCCATTATTGAGAAGCAGCAGTATCTACGCTACGAGCCCAACGACCCTGATTTTGATGAGCAGTGGCATCTGAATAACACTGGTCAGACAGGTGGTGTATCTGGCGAGGACGCTAACGTTTCGGGGGCATGGGAGAAGTACGATGGAAGTGGAGTAGTGATCAGTGTAATTGATGATGGTCTTGATCACAATCACTCGGACATAATGCCACATTACACTCCTACATTCTCATATGACTGGTGCAATGATGACCCCGATCCTAGCCCCTCTTCCTGGAATGGCCATGGGACTGCTGTAGCCGGTGTCGCAGCAGCGGTTGGAAACAATTCCATTGATGTAGCTGGGGCGGCCTTCGGAGCAACAATTGCTGGTTCAACACTGATTGCTTGTGGAACTTTCGACAGCATGGAGGCTGACGCACTGAGCTTCTACCAGGATGACATAGACATCTATACAAATTCGTGGGGCCCTTACGACGATGGAAATCGAGTAGAAGGACCGGGGCCTTTGACAATCGCGGCCATAGAGGACTCGGTCTTCAATGGAAGATCCGGACTTGGGAACATCTACACATGGGCAGCAGGAAACGGACTCACCGCCAATGACAACTCAAACTACGATGGATATGCGAATAGCAGATACACGATTGCGGTTACTGCAATAAACCACAATGGGGAGCAGTCTTGGTACGCAGAGCCAGGGGCGAACATTCTCGTAGCTGCTCACTCTGACGGTGATGGAGAGGGTATCACTACTACGGATATCACTGGCGCGGGCGGATACAGCGGAGGAGACGTCACAGATGACTTTGGAGGAACCTCAAGCGCGACCCCTCTCGCGGCAGGAGTGATCGCACTAATTCTCGAGGCCAATCAGAACTTGACATGGAGGGACGTACAGAACATTCTGGTGCACAGTGCAAGAGTTGTGGACTCTAGTGACAATTCCTGGCAAATGAACGGTGGGGGACTATTGGTCTCTCACAAATATGGATTCGGTTCAGTTGATGCAGGGGCTGCAGTTTCACTTGCAGAGAACTGGACATCTAGTGGGGTGGAGGTGAATGCTACTTTTGGCCCATTCCTCCCCAATCAAGTCATTGACAACGGCGCATCGACATGGACAGAGTTCAACCTAACCGTACCAGTTGATCTCGAATTGGAATCCGTAGACGTAATCCTAGACATCACCCATTCGAGCAGAGGTGACTTGGACATCGTGCTTGAATCCCCCATGGGATACCAGTCCTGGCTAGCTGAGGAGCATGATGACTCCTCTAATGACTACTCAAACTGGATGTTCAACACTGTGCACCACTGGGACGAGTCATCAATGGGGAACTGGACGTTGAAGATTCGTGACACTGACAGTAACAACGCCGCAGGGACACTGAATTCCTGGGAGGTGATTTTCCACGGTGTGGGCAACGTGACTGATTTCGACTCGGATGGCTGGCCAGACTACAACGACGAGGATGATGACAACGACGGCTGGGATGATGCAAGCGAACAGGACTGCGGGACAGAACAATACAACTCCAGTTCCTACCCCGATGACAATGACATGGATGGCATATGCGACATAATCGACGATGACGACGACAATGACGGCTTCGACGACGTGTTTGAGGTGCCATGCGAGACCGACCCCTTTGATGCGAGTTCTTACCCAAGCGACTCTGATTCTGATGGAGAATGCGACTATCTAGACGAAGACGATGACAATGACGGACTTAGCGACTACAACGAGACAAATGTACACGGAACTGACCCTTTTGATCCCGACACCGACGATGACGGCCTTAGTGACTACGAAGAGATAGTCATCTACGGGACCAGAGCGACGCAAGCGGATACAGATCACGACGGTTTAGGAGATTACGAAGAAATTTTCGAATATGGAACGAGCCCGAATTCATACGACTCAGACATGGATGGACTCAATGACTCGGAGGAGATTTTCATATGGGGATCAGACCCGCTCTCCTTCGATCCGGATAACGATGAAGATCAATATTACCACTTCCAAGACTGCGATGACGATGATGCTAGCGCCAATCCGGGCATGACAGAACTACTAAACGGAAAAGACGACGATTGCGATGGTCTAGAAGACGAGGGCTACAATTCAACGGATGCTGACGGCGATGGAATATTCGATTGGAACGAGTTCCACATCCACGGAACTAACTATACCAACTCAGACTCGGACGGAGACGGTCTGGAAGACGCTGTCGAAATAGCAGAGCTTGGTACAAACCCACTAGTTTTCGACGAAGACGGAGACGGAGACGGATACTATTGGTTCGAAGACTGTGACGAAGAAAACGCAGGAATCTCACCAGGAGCCGATGAACTACTGGATGGTTTGGACAACGACTGCGACGAGGAAATAGACGAGGACTTCTATTTCTTGGACTCAGATGGAGACCAGTTGTTTGACTTCGACGAGTATCACAACCTAAGCACGAATCCCGAAGACCCTGACTCGGACCAAGACGGTCTGGATGATGGAACAGAGGTCCTGGTGAAGATGTCCGACCCCCTTTCATATGACTACGACAGAGATGAGGATGGTTTCTACGAGTTCGAAGAGTGCAACGACCTGGTCGGAAGCACATATCCCAACGCTTCGGAGCTGTGGAATGGTGTTGACGACGATTGCGATGGCGATATTGACGAGGGAGTGAGCAGGTCGTCCATGATCAACGCAAATCCCTCTCAAAGCGGAGCGGTGTGGGACTCGGCGAACGAGTCATTGCTGATGTCCTTGACAGGTATCCCCAGTGGTGTGGACAGCTCCATCACATGGAAGTTCGGGGAGTACTCGGTTACGTCCAACTCTAGCCAGAATGGAAAGGAGATGGTTTTGCCCCCAATCGACTGTAGAGAATCCGAGATTGACCTTGAAATACAGCTCTGCGGAGAGGGTTCGTCAATCCAAATTGTGAAGGCTACAATAGTGGACTCAGGAGTGTCAACCGAGTTCTCATGGAACCTTTACGTTGTAATCTGGATAGAGCCAGAGCCACAAAGCGGACTGGTTTCGACACTAATTGATTCAGCAGGAGTAATCGGGATTGTAGTATTTCTAATTGGAATCGCCTGCCTATCTGTTTTCGCTGGCGTCAGGATAGGTCACAACAGAAAGCTGCAAGACGCTCTCGATGGATATGGGGTAACCCCTGAGAGACTGGGCGTCAGGCCGGAGAACAGGGGCTTGGATCTGCCATCTGCTCCGGAGATTCCTGGGATTTTCGATGAAGCAAAAGATTGAGCGGCTAGTTGTCTTCCTCTTCGTCCACAGAGTCTGAAGGACCCCACTCAGCATCTGGAGAACCACCAGACCACTCTCCGAAGATTGCGATGTCTTCGATGTCTTCGTCATCCCTCCAGGGAGGGTCTCCGTCCGAGCCACTGATGATGAGGCATCCCTCATCGTCTAGTCTACTCTTCAGCGTCGATACACCCCTCTTTACCGGAAGAAGATGTCCAATTGGAGACCCGGAGTTCACGAATGGATGCGTAGCAGTACTAATCAGAAGTCCTTGGACGGGTGAGAGGATGTCGTGGCTCTCACCAGGAATCTCTGGATCCGTGACAGTAGCAACGATCTCTCCCTCCTCGACGAAGCTTCCTGCAGGGGCTAATACATCTAGCAGGCCTCCTTGGTCTGAGCGGATCCAGACTGATCCGGAGGCTAGCATCCTGAAACGTGGTTTGCTGGGGTAACCTGGAAGCATCCTCAGTGTTCGGAGAATATTGATTATCCCATACATCGAAATCTGGACTGACTCGGGATCCGCCTCATCTGGCCCGCCTCCTTCGAATGTGATGCATGCCATGTCGTTCTCATTTGCGGTTCTACGAAGAGATCCCCTCGGCCCCTCGCTGTCAAGGATTGTCTCAATCCCAAAACCCCGAGCGATCCTGTTACTGCTAGGATGGGCCAGATTCGCCCTAATTTGGGGAACGTTTGTTCGGCCCTTTGCAGCGCTATGGAAGTCAATGATGTAGTCGCTGCCTAATACTAGATTTTTCCAGACACCGCTTGCCACTCTAGAAGTGGTGTTGCTGTCTGGGTTTCCTGGAAAGGACCTGTTAAGATCCCTACGATCGGGGAAGTATCTTGTCCGCCTCCTGTAACCTGGGAGGTTGATGATTGGGATAATCCGGATGGTTCCTGCAATTGCGTTTGGGTCAATTAGCCTGTCCTCCCCCATGAAGTTTGGTCCACATAGGTATGTCAGTGCTAGGGGCCCAACGAGCTCGTCCCCATGTACCGCGCCCAAGAGAGTCACAACGGGACCGGGCCTTGAACCATGTACGACGCTGACAGGGACCGGCCAAGACTCTCCGATGTCAACGTCGAGAAGATCATACTCTATGTGTCGAATTGTGCCCGGCTTGATACGCTTCTTCAGAAAATTGTGATTCTTTGTACCACCATTTCTAGACCACTTAGCAGGAGTCTCAGTGACCTCTCCGAGTGCCTTCTCTATCTCCATCCGTCTCCTCTTCGGGATTTGGTTTGCAATCTTTATCGGAGCATACCTTCTCCTCTTTGCCCTTGGCGCCGGCTGTGCCGGAACTGGTTGTTCCGAGGATTCTTCATCGGGGGATTTGTCGGTTGCCACCAATCTCCGGAAGGATTGGCGAATTAATACAATGCGGATGGGAATTCTTGGTAATATTCAATTCCCTCTAGCATTCAAAGGTGTCCATGGGCCATGGAGAGGGGCAGTCGGTACAAGAGAAGCATGCACCAAATAGTATCTGCTTCGGCTGTGGTCCGGCAAACCCCGATGGGTTAATGATTCGCTCTTTCAGAAGCGAACGTGGCCTCCATATGGAGTTCCAGCCAAAAGAGGAACACCAGGCTTTTCCGGGTATGATCAACGGAGGAATAATCGGCACGTTACTCGACTGCCATGGTAACTGGACCGCTGCGATGGCCCTAATGGAACAGTCCGGAGAAGATGCCCCTCCGTGTACAGTTACTGCTTCCTATAGCATCCAACTCAGGAGGCCTACTCCCTTCGGACCGGTCCTTACTGTCAAAGGAGAAGTGGTCAGTATCGAAGAAGACAGGGCTAACGTTAGGATGACTCTGACCTGCGATGGAAACTTGTGCGCAAAGGGTGAAGGTTTGTTCGTGTCTGTAAAGGAAGGGCATCCTGCTTTCCATAGATGGAGTTGAGTATTCGGCATCCTTTAGAACGGCCGAATTATTGTCATACCATGGACGATGAGGCCGTAAGTGCAAACGTTAGTCTCGATAAGTTCGATTTCAATAATAGTTTGAAATCATTCCTAAAGGAAAAATGGGGAATCTCCTCACTTTTCCCTCCTCAGGCAGAGGCTCTGCCCTACGCATTAGGTGGATCAAATCTGATGCTTGCAATTCCAACAGCGAGCGGCAAGTCACTGATTGCGTACATCACAATGGCAAACAGGATATCCAACGAATTGAAGGGTCAAAGGGGAATATACATCGTCCCACTAAAGGCTCTTGCATCTGAGAAATTTGAGGAACTGAGGGAGATTGGTAACGAAGTTGGACTTAGTGTTGGACTTGCCATAGGCGACAGGAGTAGCGAGATGTCATCCATTGAGGACTCGGACATACTTGTCTGCACGAGCGAAAAGCTAGATTCTCTGGTTAGGGGGAGGCCGGAACTTCTGGATGACATAGGAATCGTCGTGGCTGACGAATTCCATCTCCTTCAGGATCCCAGCAGAGGTCCAACCCTAGAGATTCTACTATCAAGAATCAGACATGGTGGACCCGACGTGCAGTTGCTGGCCCTCTCTGCAACAGTGGGTAATGCAGAGGAAATGGCAAAGTGGCTAGGTGCAGAACTGATTGTTTCAGATTGGAGACCAGTAGCACTGTACTCGGGAACCCTCACTGGCCTTGACATGAGATACCACTCCGTAGAGAGCCCAGTTGGAAAGGAAGTAAGGTTGCCTGAAGAAAAGAGACTAGAAGGGGGTGTTCAGAAGAATCTCCATGCTGTATTGGAAGATACGATTTCCCAAGAGAAGCAATTACTAGTCTTCGTTTCATCCAGATCATCGGCTCAGAAAGAGGCCCGAGAACTGGCCAAGCATGTCAAATCCAGAATCTCATCTGATGAGGGTTTTCCAGCGGACACCGTGCAGAGGTTGGAGGCGTGCTCGAGTGAGATTGCAAGCAGCGAAGGAACTTCGGCCACGGTGAAGGCACTTTCAGAATCTGTCAGGGGGGGCGTAGCTTTCCACCATGCAGGACTAACCTCCTCCCACAGGAAGATGATCGAGAAGGGTTTCAGGGAAGGACATCTGTTTTGCGTAGTAGCCACGCCAACACTGGCCCAAGGAATCAACCTACCTGCGAGTAGAGTGGTGGTTAGGGATACTAAGAGGTGGAGCACTGCTGCAGCTAGGAGCATGCCACTCCCTGTCATGGAGATTAGGCAGATGATGGGGCGGGCTGGCAGGCCTGGATTCGATGACTTTGGAGAGGCTTTCTTGGTATCCAAAAGCGCAGAAGAGGAGGAGAATTTGGTAGAACGATACCTCATGGGAGAGACAGAGGAAGTGACATCGAAATTAGCGAACCCGAACGCCATGAGTGCCGAAGAAGACGGAGCGTTACTCACGCACCTACTTTCGATAATTGCCACCGCAGGAATACAAGACAGGGACTCAATCACAAGATTCCTGAGCAAGACTTTCCTGTCGACTCAGATGGACCCGGAGAATCTAGAGGAAAGAGTGGATGATGTGTTATGCTGGCTTGCTAACAACGGGATGATCGAGAGGACAGGGGAGTCCGAGGAGGTGAGAAACAGGATTCTGGATGAAGAGTCGAAAAAACCGGTAGAAGAAGACTGGGAAGATGAGATGCCCGCATGGGTGGACTCCGCAACAGAAATTCCGGGATTGGAAATATTGCCGAAGGATGAGGTACGTGGAAGGCGTCTAGCGCCAAGGAGAGGTCCGGCAATATTCGGTTTCCGCAAGGCAAGCCTCTACGAATCGGCCGAAACAACGCTACCGGAGCCTTCTGCGATGACATACTCATCAACTAGCCTAGGATCTAGAATCGCCCGACTTTATCTAAACCCAATCTCGGGAAAGATTATCCACGACGGACTGAAGAAAGCAATGTCCATCCTATCAGGTGAAGATGATGTTGGCCAGTTATCCCCACTGAGCCTCCTACATCTGGCTGCATGCACCCCAGACTTCCTACCACTATGGCCAAGAAAAAACGATTTCGAAGCAATCCAAGAGGCCCTCCATGGGCGTGAGAGGGAGCTTCTAGCTGATTCGATAGACCTCGAAGAAGAGCGCAGGATGAAGGGAGTACTTGTGGTCCAATCCTGGATGGAGGAGGAATCCCTAGAGGTCATCGAAGAGCAGTGGGGCGTCCAGCCGGGGGACCTGCGAAGCAGAGTTGAGCTACTCGAATGGCTACTCTTCGCAATGAGGAGAATACTTGCTGAGGATGATGGTTTCTCAAACGTCGACAGGGGGGCACACAAGACTCTGTATGAGTCTATTGACGAAGTGCATCGAAGGGTGAGATATGGCTGCAGGGCGGACATCCTAGGACTCGTCGCAATCAAGGGAGTTGGGAGGGTGAGAGCAAGAGAGATGGCAGAGGCCCTCGGAGTTTCAGACGCATCTGATGTTTCGATGCTGACTGAAAAGGATAGGGGCAGGCTTGCAGACCTTAGAGGATGGAGTCCCAAGTTAGTCGAAAATCTGGTGAATTCTGCCAGTAGATATGCAAAACGTAGTCGCTAATCACATTCTTCAATCAGACGGCATCGCGTTCCATGGACCCCGACCACCCAGTGCCATGGTTCCCGGCATGGGGAGTTAGGTTTGCCGAGCCGATAGCCAACATTTTCTCCGTTGTCTCGGTTTTCAACGAGTGGCGGCCTAGCAATAGGGGGCTACTGGCATCCTACGATTCACTGGCGAGTGAGGTTCACCTGTGGTCTGCTTGGTATGCAATGAGGGTAGCCGAGAGTTCGGGCGAGATGGTAGCAAAGACTCCTGACGCCGAATTCATCAGATTAGTGTCAGGGACTCATCAGATAAACAAGGCATTCGAAAGAGCAGGGCTAGCAGTCGGCGACGAGAGGGCTTGGGTGGTTTTTCTTCCAGATTTTGAAATTGGGGAGGGTTTTGCTGAGTTTGAGATCCCAAGAAGCACGTACAATGAGAAGAATGCGGATGCTGAACGGCTGGTCGAGCAACTAGGTACGACCTTGATCACAAGGAGGCCGATTCCCACACAAGCTGGTCTGGAAAGAATCGGGGCAGACTATTCAGAAGGCATTTCGTCATCGATGATGGAAGGTTCATTCATCAGCCATATGGCTCTTTCGAACCTTCGCTGATGGGTGCAATGTAGTCAAATTGATAGGCGGGCCCTAAGAGCGTAGAGTGAGTAATATGGCGAAGTTTCACGGATTCGGCTCCTGCACCGATTGCGGAGTCCCATGTACTCCAGGAAATTTCCTCTCTTTCGAGAAGAAGAGATACTGTACTGCCTGCTGGGTCAGCAAGACCAATCCCAGCCATCCAGAAATTTCCCAGATGAGGGAAAAGGTGGATGCTGCTGCAGTTGAATGGAAATGCGCAAAGTGGAGCAAGGATGAATACCATCTCCCGAAGGGCCCCAAACCTCATCGGAATTGAGGTCTAAGAATGGGTACCAATTTCATTCCAGATGATTTAGATGCGACCAAATGGAATAACCTTGAGCCATACGTCTCAAGCCTGCTGGAAAGGGAGCTGAACTGCACATCGTGCCTTGAGTCTTTGATTAGGGACAGTTCGAGCCTTGCAGAGCATATCTCAGAAGCAGGAGCGCTTCTATACATCGGAATGACCTGTGACACAGAGAGCGACGAAAAGAAGGCGGACTTCCTAGACTTCTCTAGTAATGTGAGGCCCAAGCTTTCAGAGTTCTCCGACTCACTGAACAGGAAAATTGCAGAACATCCAGACGTAGGAAATCTTCCAGAAAGATATGACCTCATGATTAGGGCAATGAAGACTGATATCGAGATCTTCCGAAAGGAGAACATTCCCCTAGGGGTAAGGCAGACAGAACTCGTTACTGAGGCTCAGGCCATCAATGGGGCCATGACAGTGGAATTCGACGGACAAGAGCAGACGATGCCACAAATGAGGGCCTACATGGAGTCCAATAACAGGGAAGAGAGGGGGGCTGCTTGGACTGCTGTAACCGAGAGGAGGCTGGAGGACAGTGAAAGGCTGTCAGAGATCTTCGACGAACTGGTAGAAATCCGGCACCAAATTGCAACGAACGCAGGATTCGATAGTTTCACCGACTACATGTTCTGTGCGATGCACCGATTCGACTACTCTGTGGAAGACTGCATAGAATTCCACGACTCGGTTGAGTCGGTATGTATGCCTATTCTAAGAGAAATAAACAAGAATAGAATCGATGCCTTAGGGCTTGGGAAACTATCTCCATGGGATGTAAATGAGAAGACTGGTGCAGGACCTGACATCCATGGAAGAGCACCTCTGAAACCATTCGAGACAGTGGGCGAAATGGTAAGCAAGCTATCCGAGATGTTTCACGAGATGTCGGATGATCTCGGTGGAAAGTTCGACAAATTGGTTGAGATGGATACACTCGATCTTGATACTAGGAAGGGAAAGGCCCCGGGAGGATACCAGTACTATCTAGAGAAGAGCGGAGTCCCATTCATCTTCATGAACGCAGCAGGGCTTCAGGGTGATCTAGAAACGATGATCCACGAGGCAGGGCACGCGTTCCACTCTCTGTACTGTGGCCATCTGGAATTGATTCACGATAGGGATTATCCTATCGAGTTCGCAGAGGTTGCATCGATGTCCATGGAACTTCTGACACAGCCCGGTTGGAACAAGTTCTACGACGATGAGCAAGCGAACCGAGCAAGGAGGACACATCTGGAGGGAGTGGTATTCCTTTTACCATGGATTGCCACAATAGACTCGTTTCAACACTGGATCTATTCTAATCCGGGTCATTCACGTGAGGAAAGGGCACAGGTCTGGCTGTCGATAAGAGACAGGTTTGGATCAGACATGGACTGGGCAGGCCACAGTGACTTCAGAGAGTTATCTTGGCAACAGCAAGGACACTTGTTCGGAGTTCCATTCTACTACATCGAATACGGAATCGCACAACTGGGGTCACTGCAACTGTGGAAGACTCATATTTCTGATCCAGACAAGGCTTTGGAGGATTATGCCAAGGCTATGACCCTGGGAAACACCAAATCACTTCCTGAGTTATTCTCAGCAGCAGGCCTAAAGCTGGGATTCGACGAAGGCCATTTCTCATCCCTCCTAGAGGAAGTCGATTCAGCACTGGAAAGGTTACCAGCATAGCCTTCGGACACCGAGGCCCACGCTAATCGCGTAGGCCCTCGGATGTCACGGTAAAGACTGCCTCGCCCTCTGGGAGGTTTGGGCTGTCGATCAGACGGGCTATTCTCCGGCCCCCCTTCGACTTCCTGAGGTAAAGGCGGAATGTGCTGGCGTGGCCTACTATGTGGCCTCCGATTGGCTTTGTGGGATCTCCCCACATCGCATCTGGTCTGGAGTGGACCTGGTTAGTAACAAGAACAAGTGCATTCTGAACGTCTGCAACCTGCTTCAGCTCCTTCATGTGTCTGTTTAGCTTCTGCTGCCGGGCTGCGAGCATTCCCCTACCGATGTACTCTGCTCGGAAGTGGCTAGTCAAGGAGTCTACGATAATGAGCTTCACATCGATATTCTTTGCCATTCTCTTGATCTCGTCCACTAGAAGCATCTGGTGGGCCGAGTTGTAGGCCCTTGCTACGTGTATCCTGTCTAGTGCATCCTCGGAGGATATGCCGACCGTCTCGGACATCTGAGCAATCCTCTCTGGTCTGAATGTGTCTTCTGTGTCTATGTAGAATACCTCGCCATTTAGGCCGCCCTGATCATGCGGTAAGATAGTGTTCACAGCTAGTTGGTGGCCTATCTGTGTCTTTCCGCTCCCGAACTCTCCGAATACCTCGACTATGGCTTGTGTCTCGAACCCGCCGCCAAGCAAATCGTCTAGCGAAGACGTTCCCGATGTGAGCTTCTCTACCCTACGCCTCCTGTCAAGCAGTGCTGCACCGCTGACGAATCCTCCGATGTTTGCAAGCTTCTTGGCACCGGCAATGATCTTCGCCGATACTGCTTCGCCCAACTCGGCCTGCTCGGATAGTTCCGCCGGGCTCATCACGGCTATTGCAAGTAGATCTTCGTATCCAGCCTCTCGCAGCTTCTCGCCGGTTGCCGGTCCTACGCCTGGAAGGTCCTCTATCGTGGGTTCCGGCTCGTCCACATCAATCACTACCTCTTGTTCCTCTACATTCTCACTAGCTGTCTCCTCTGTCATTCTACCACCAATCTACCTATTCTCCGTCATCGGAGGTATATGAACAAGTGAATGACCCCCTTTGAATGAATGAAAGTATTCACACTTGTCACATTATTGCAATATAGCGTTTTTTCACTTTCATTATTGATTCTTGGTAGCGGATGGTGGATTTGAACCACCGGTCTCCGGGTTATGAGCCCGACGAGATAACCTGACTACTCCAACCCGCTAACATCTCGCTGAGGGATGGCATATTTTACACATACTGATGTGCATCGGGAACCTTTGCATGCGAATAGTATACAATGCTGGCTCCTTGGCCACTGTATTGAGGACATGGACAGGTCACTACTGATTCAGAACGCGGAGATGGTTTTCCAGGGACGTGTGGTTCAAGGAGACCTACGGGCGGAGTCGGGTAGGATCTCCGAAATAGCTCCTGGAGGAGGCCTGACCCTTAGGGATGGAGAGGTTTCCATTGAGGCCGAGGGTCTGCACCTGCTACCCGGAGCAATCGACCCCCAAGTCCACTTCAGAGAGCCTGGTCAGCCAGAGAAGGAAGACATAGGGAGTGGGAGCTGTGCCGCGGCTTCCGGGGGGGTCACTGCATTCCTAGACATGCCGAACAATGTACCCTCCGCAGTAAGCATGGAGTCCATCCAAGCAAAGCTAGACTCAGCTTCGAAGAGCTCAGTAACCCATCACGGATTCTTCATTGGGGCCACGCCCGATAACCTCAATGAGTTACAGAAGGCGGTTGGGACCCCGGATAGCCCCAAACCTACTGATGGGATATGCGGGATCAAGATATTCATGGGTAGCAGTACGGGGGACCTTCTGGTTGACGAGCAAGCCGCATTAGAGGAAATCTTCGCCGGGACTGCTGGTGTAATCGCTGTTCATGCAGAGGACGAAGGCAGGCTCAATCAAAGGAAGCCTGAGTTCGAAAGTAGGACTGACGTGGCAGCCCATGCTGAGTGGAGAGATAGCGAGACGGCTCTGATTGCAACGAAGAGGGCTTGCAAACTGGCAGACGATAGTGGGCACAGGTTGCATGTACTTCACCTGACCAGTGGCCTTGAGGCGGATTGGTTGGCGGAAAACAAGAGTCATTACGTTTCCACTGAGGTCTGTCCACAGCACCTGACATTCGATCAAGACGACGTAGAAGAAAGGGGGACTCGTCTGGTGATGAATCCTCCAATTCGCTACACGGAGGACAGGGAGACCCTATGGAGAAGATTGAGGGACGGGACGATTGACTGCATTGCGACCGATCACGCCCCTCACACATTGGAGAACAAGGAGCTCGGGTTCCCGAAGGCCCACGCTGGAATGCCTGGCGTAGAGACGTCGCTACCGGTGATGCTGACGCATGCGGCGGATGGGAAATGCTCAATCCCAGATGTCGTTAGATGGATGAGCGAGGGTCCTGCAGAGGTATACGGCATTCAGAACAAGGGTCGCCTACTGGAGGGTATGGACGCTGACCTTGTGCTAGTGGACATGGAGAATAGAAGGTCGATTAGAGATGCTGATACCTGGACAAGGGTTGGCTGGACCCCTTACGAGGGCATGCCTTTGGTGGGTTGGCCTGTTAGGCCCTTCGTCGATGGGAGGACTGTCTTCGGACGCAATCCAGATAACCCAGTAAAGGGAGAGGTGTCGGCAGAGCCCAGCTCATCGGGTAGGGCACTGAGCTTCTCCTGAGGCAAAATACTGGATTAACCGGTGTCTCCTTCTGTTCCTGGGTCGGAAGCGGCCCCATCTGACTCCACGGCCACCATAGCCTCGTCTTCGTAGTATACCCTAGGCTCATTTCCTGGCAGCTCCAACTCCACCATCAGTTGCAGATCTTCGGTTTGATGCACTGTTGCTCCCCCGGAGGAGAAGGCATAGACATAGTCGCCCATGAAAATAGAACGACGGATGTTAGTTGAACCCGACCACCAGGATGACAGGCCCTCCTCATTGTAGAATCCCGAGTGCTCCACTTCTCCATGGCTCGATAGAGTCCCATTCTCCACGTCAACGCTGATCATCTTCAGCATGGAGACGAATTGGTATCCTGAGTAGGAGTAGAGCCTACCATCAATCTCCACCTCGTCATACACGTACCTGTGCGTTGACAGTGGGACTGCTAGTAGTGACTCTGGGGCCCAGTATGTGAACGCCTTGTGCTCGTATGTGGCCTCTGAGTAGGACCATGACCACCCGCACGTTATGACGTCGTCGCAATTCTCGTCGGTGTATGCGGGGGACACTGGTAGGGTGTCGGAGAGAGTTGGGTTGCTTGTATCAGAGACGTCGAAGAGAGACACCTGGGTCATCGACCAGTCCAGTCCTAAGCCATCGGCCCCACCTGCTATGCCGATCGTAAGCAGGGTATTGTCGTCGATTGGGTGAATGTAGGTCGAGACTCCTGGGACTTCCAACTCGCCCAACACAGTCGGGTTGGTAGGGTCTGACAGGTCCAGGACCCAAAGTGGGTCTATGTTCATGAAAGTGACAAGGTAACCTCTATTTCCGACGAATCTGGCACTCCAAATCGTCTCACCTTCCGCTATTCCGCCAACGAACCCTACCTGGGCTAGTTCACCATCTCCGTTATCCTGTAGGATGGAGACTTGGTTGCTCGGTCCTGTCCAGACCGGTTCACCATCCTCATCTAGCTCTTCTGAGAGCCACCACCTGCCCCATACGTCGGTCGTAGTTGCCACGCGAATCGAGCCATCATACTCGCTGATCGAGAATTGGTCCTGGACAGTCCCGTTCACTCGGCCCGATGAAGAGTAGGTAGTGCTATTGGCGTCGCTAATGTCGAAGGAATGGATGTTAGTGGCATCCTCCCAACCAGAGTTCCTCCAGAACCACCACCAGTCGTTTGCCGGCTCTGCGAGGACTAGCGTGTCCTTGGAGGAGTAGACATGTGCCCAGCTAGAGGTGATGTGATCAACTTCGAGAGAGACGTCTTCACCGAGCATCCGGATAGTCATGATTGTCGTAAAGCCGCGACCAGCGCTGTCCGTGCTGGCTGAGAACTCCCTACACATGTCGTTAGTCATCGGGTGAGATACCAGGTTGCCCTCTCTCATCTCGTAGATGTGAGGGACGAAATCGTCCAGAGTCAGTGCGGAAATCACCTGTTCGTTGTGGGAGATGGTCTCATTCATGCTTTCATTCCAGATATCCATCCTCTTGTCCATGTCATCCTCTGCCCAGTATCCATCCGGGAGGTTTACCCATGTTCGAATCCCATCGAAGTATGTCCAGAGGTGTGTCACGGACCTGACAGTTCCGTCTACCATCCTAGCAGTGTGGTAGTTTCCTTCCACGTAAAGCTCCCTCTCAACAGTTGGAGAAGTTCGATCCGAGATATCCACAACGGTGTACTTGACTAGGTTCTGAACCCGCGTGTAGGTGTAAGAGTAGTCTTCCTTGCCATCCCCATTTGTCACTGTGACCTCCTCAGCCATAAGATCCCTGAGTTCGCTATCCTCCGGAAGGCCCCAGTAGTATATCGAAGAGGCGATGACCAGTCTGTCTCCTTCTATCATCATCTGGGTAGGGCTGCCCTCGATGGTGAGGTTTGACTCCAAGGTGAGGTTCCCGAACTCAGGTACGCCCATAATCAGCAGAAGCTGTCCATTTAGCATGTAGATGTGATATCCATCTGTCTTCAGGAAATCGGCCTCGTCTACTCCGGACTCCTGGTTATTGGTTCCTGAGTAGTCTCCTTCGCGGGACTCTGCTACGGGTGCAGAACTCCCGGTCGCGGAGTCATCTGTGGCAAAGTCAGCCTCAGCAATCTCCGGCTCTCCCCCGAGAGCAAGTCCGTCTACCATGAAGAGCCATGGTTCGCTGACCCAGTGCCAGTAGCTCTGCTGGTCGAGTGATACCATGGTCTCATCGCGTACCGCCCCCTTGAGGTCTGATAGTAGTGAGTCGCAAGCGTCGTAGACCCTGAGCTCTGGAGACACACGGATTCTCTCGGGGAGGTCGATCTGGGGATAATCGCCATCTAGAGCTTTGATAGTCTGCTCTATCGCATCGTCCACGTCCTCAATGGTATCATCGATTGCCTGCAGACAGCCAGCGCTAAGCAATACGAACAGCATCATCGCCGTCCTGTAAATATCCTTACTCATGTCCCCTCCTCCTTCCTCCGTCTTTTGAATTTAGCAGTATGGTGGTTCACACCAAGTATGGAAGGTAGGGGGATTCGGGGCAATTGGACAGGGAGAACCCTCGATTAGCGGCTCTGGGGCGGGCTCATCCGATTCCTCCGTGTTTTCGCTCGTCGTCTCAACGTCTCCAGCATGGTCACTGTTGACGAGGCATCGCGTGCCGGCCAAGAAAATCAGCGCGGCAACCTGCATGTCCAGCGTTTGGTCCATGAAACTCTAACATCGTCATCTGAGATTTAAGCGAATTGGCTGCGCGTGTACATATTGCATCGGTGGAAATCAACCGACTGTGGTGCGGACACCGGGAGTTGAACCCGGGTTAGCAGGTTGGGAACCTGCTGTCATAACCACTAGACCATGCCCGCAGGGACCCGGGGAGTGCGTCTTGGTAATTTAGCGCGACGGTTTCGAAATGGGGAGTTACAGTGCGCTGTCTGTGGGAGAAGGGCCTGGGCCGGGAAATAACAACAAAACCCGGTCCCCGGAGGACCTCTTCCCCCGGTTACTCCGGGGCGTCCGTCGCACTGAGTCGTACCTTTGAACGAATCGGTAAGTCATTGAAGCAAGAACTATCTGACAGCATCTTAGAAAAGGGCGTGTTTTACTCCAAGGGACGTGGAAACATCACGCATGGCTCTATTATTGTCTGGATTGGTCCTCCTTGCTGGAAGTTCGGGCTGTATCTCCTCGATATCCAAGGATGGCTCTTCGGGAGGTTCTGAAGTGGCCTATCCGTCTATTTGGGAACGTCATACGCTGGAATGGCAAACCAATCACACTCACTCCTTCCTCCTGGAACCTGGTGCCCATGAGGCCCTGGGAGTAATGGAGGCTTTCATCGAGGTGGATACTAGCGAGATCTGGGATGTGGGGCCCTCCGTCTCCACGGTCCACCTGTCATACTGGCTTCCTAGCAACACCCTGGAGGGAGAAAGGGTCCCGGTGATTGCCATAATCAGCCCATACTTCTCCTATGGCCAGCCGGGCGACGAGTCCAGTCCGACGAACGTCGTTAGTGCCGGGCGAGGCGAGTTCATCTTCGACAACTTCGTCCCTCATGGGTACGCATTTGCACAGGTCAGCGTCTTCGGGACCGAACTGTCCACTGGATGCTTCGACTACCGGGGGCTCGGTGAGGGACTGGGAATCCACCACGCGGTCGAGTGGCTAGGAACCCAGGAATGGAGCAACGGAAACGTCGGCCTGTACGGGAAGTCATACGAGGGAGCGACCCAGTGGGAGGCTGCGGCCATGGGAAGCGAGTACCTCAAGACCATTGTCCCCATTTCCGGGACCACCGCTCTGCACCCCCTGCTCTACAAGAACGGGAGTGCCGAGGCTAGGAGCCAGATAATGCACATGAACTACTTCTCTAGTACTGTAGACTACAACGAAGACGATCTGGACAATGTGTGCCCCGACATCGCGGAAGGCCTGTTCGCAGGGCCCGTGACGTACATCGGAGGCGAGATGGATCCCTACATGCAGAACTACTACAACGACAGGAGCCACATCGACAAGGCGTTCCAGAACTGGAACGGTTCGGTCTACTGGGTACAGGGGATGCAGGACTGGAACGTCGACCCCCACCAGGTTTTCGGCGGACCGATTGGTATCAACTGGTACCAGGACTACATCGATTCGGGCTTCGAG
>JAKURM010000060.1 GCA_022449945.1 Candidatus Thalassarchaeum sp.
TTGTTGAGTCGTCCTGCGTGATCTACACGTGCGGGAGAACTGGCAACCCAAAGGGAGTCGAGCTTACTCACGACAACTTCGAGGCGGAGATAGCCGGGGTGTCAGCCATCGCCAAGTTCAACCAGGGCGACGGCTACGTCTCATGGCTCCCATGCGCACACGTCTTCGGACAACTAGCGGACAATCACATATGGGTGAGGGATGCCATGCACATGCGCGTGGTAAGCAACCCGCTGGAGTCGATAGATTACGCCAAGGAGGGCGAACCATCCCTGTTCATAGGGGTACCGCGGATTTACGAGAAGGTCTACTCGAACCTCGTGGCCGGACTCGGAAGCAAGGTAAAGTGGCTAAGCCTGCCAATTCTGAAGGGCGTAGTCAGGAAGGCCGCAAAGAAGAAGATAGGCTTCTCCAATCTGAAGTACGCCATCACCGGTGCCGCTCCGATCAATCCCGACATTCTGCACCTCTTTCACAAGTTGGACATACCACTCTTCGAGGGATACGGCATGACGGAGACCACGGCCGGAGCGACGATCGGCTTCAAGAACAACAACAAAATCGGGACGGTCGGAAAACCATTCGTCGGAGAGTTAAGGATCCACGACCCCAACGAGAAGGGTGACGGGGAGATCCAGTTCCGTGGCCGGCACATCATGAAGGGCTACTACAACAACTCCGAGGCAACCGCTGAGACCATGACCGAAGACGGCTGGCTCAAGTCAGGCGACCTAGGTAGGGAGGACTCCCAGGGTTACATCAGCGTCACGGGACGAATCAAGGAGATATACGTCAGCTCGGCCGGGAAGAACATCGCACCACTCGTGATCGAGGAGACGATGAAGTCCATACCTCTGGTGTCCCAGTGCATGCTCATAGGGGACAACAGGAAGTACTGCAGCGCGCTCTTCACACTGGACGTCAGTGTGATCCTCAGGGACAAGCACGGCATGGATGGGGCCAAGGTCCCCAAGGACCCGGCAGAGCAGTTGGCAAAGCTGAAGGAGTTCGGGCACGAACTTAGCGATTACACCGATAGTCCCGAGATTTTTGCGGAGATACAGGAGCACGTCGACCGCCTCAACGGACAGTTCTCCAATCCAGAGCAGCTCAAGAAGTTCACAATCCTCCCTAGGGACCTGAGCGTGGACCACGGCGAGCTTACGCCGACCCTGAAGATTCGGCGTATCCAGATACGCGAGAACTGGGCCGACGAGATCGAAGCCATGTACTCCGGCGCATGATCGCTGGTGTTGCAGATGGAGGCAGGCTCCTGGATTGCCCTCGCGACCGTCTTCATGCTCGGTGCTATGAGCCCGGGCCCCTCGCTCGCCGTCGTACTCAGGAACACGATGTCCGGGGGGAGGTCACAGGGCGTAGCGACGGGAATCGGCCACGGGATTGGCTTTGGCGTCTATGCATTCCTCGCCGCGCTGGGGATCGCCACCGCCCTCTCCCTAAACGAGAACACCGAGTTCGTACTCAGATGGGGGGGAACGGCCATCCTGGTGTGGCTAGGCATCACATTCCTCAGGCACGCGAGTGCCGGCCAGTCAGTAGAGGGACTCGAGGAGGTACACGCGGCCTCAGGTAGGACCGGCTTCATCCAAGGCTTCCTGATAGCACTGTTCAACCCCAAGATCCTGGCTTGGATGCTGGCACTATATGCTCCGTTCATAGAGGCGGACTTCGGTATGGAGACACTCCTTGGTATGGGTGTGCTGGGGATGACGATCGACGGGACGTGGTACGTCACCGTGGCTACCGTGCTCACGACGGGGGACGGGGTGGAGCGCCTGAGGTCGAAGGCCCACCTCATCGACGGGGCAATGGGCTTGCTGATGTTCTTCTTCGCAGCCCTCATTCTCGGCGGATGGCTCTGACTACCAGCCAAATGCCACTATGACCAAAATGAACAGAGCCCCGAAGCAGATGACCGGGACGACTATGATCGAGGCCAGCATGCCGTAGGCGAAGTGTTTGCTTCCCTTCGTGAAACCCCAGACCAGTCCAGCGATGAGCCCAATGGGCCAGACTAGAAGGGAAAGGAAAATAAGAATCTCCCCAAGTACCACAGAAGCCCCTCCATCGTGGTATTCCCACAAGCTGGCGGAGGTGGGCCTATCAGAATCCGAATCGTAATCTACTGCAAACGTAATTCCGGCACCCTCGTCTAGCTTAGCGTATACTTCCGTGCCTCTCCCGTTCCAGGCATAACAATCCATAGGGACCCAGTCATCCGATGACGGCCAATCGTACAAGTGACAATCATACCCTTGTGAATTAAGATTCACATCTGCGGAGTCAAAATAGCTTGGATCCATATCGGGGAAATCGGCCTCATAGAGTCGGTAGCTTTCTCCACTGATGTCCTCATAACCCCTTTCTATAAGCACACTATCATAATGGGAGTTTTCCTCCCAATCTTGCCAGGTTAATGAGTCCCCCACAGCCATGAGGACAAAGGACAGCAAACCAACTGCCATGGGTGCAAGGAGGAGCCCGATTGCAAACCAGGTCCCATCCGAGAGCCCGGACCCGCCGGGATCCTCCGCGGTCCCCAGGACGTCAGAATCCCCCACCTTGAACGAAGACACCTCTCCACTGAATACTACCGTATCGGGCTCATCGGGCTCTTCCGCGGCTGCGACTATCTCGATTGATTCGGGCCTTTCTCCACCTTCTTCTTCCCACCATTCCTCTTCCATACTCAATCCTCAAGAAATCCTGTAGGGCATTAGTAACAGCATCTGTATCAGTATTGCCAGGGCCTTCGCCTCCCTGATGGGCTCATCGTCAGCCGTCTCGAACGGAGGGGCTAGCTTCTGCAGCTCCCCCGCATCGAACCAGAAGGAGGAACAGGAAGGGCACCCGTCCAATTCCATTGGCTCCGTGAAGCCCCCGTCCAACTTGCTGAAAACGATGGTCCTGACGCGCATCTTCGTATCGCAACACGGGCAGTCCAGAGTCACTTCAGTGCCCCCGTCTTCGAATGCCTCGTGCATCTTTTCGAAATTCTCCCTTGCCAGGGACGACTCGGCAGCGTCCGCGCTAAGGAGCATGCCATGGCAGCTACTACAGCTGTGAATCCCGTTCTCGGAGAAGAGACTCAGTCCCGGAGACTCCGGGCCCATCAATTCGGAAAAATCCCTTGGGCACCTCATTGTATCATTTTCCTGCAATCCATTTCAGGTCTTGAACAATGTCCCGGAAACCGGAAAAATATCAATTATTCCCGGGCAACGCATTCTTGTGGAACTGTCATCTCGGAATATTGTGGATAGCGGTCCCGAAAGCCGTCCTTCGGACGGTTCTGGTGGTTCTGGAGGCGTCTCGATGCCCCTAAGGGTGATTACCGCAACCTCGATTTTCGACGGGCACGATGCAGCCATAGGGATTTTCCGCAGGATCCTTCAGAGCCAGGGCTGCGAGGTAATCCACCTCGGACACGACAGGGGTGCAGACGAGGTCGCTAGGGCAGCAATACAGGAAGACGCCCACGCAGTCGCAGTAACCTCATACCAAGGCGGTGCGGTGGAGATGTTCACATACACCTCGCAACTCCTGGAAGAGTCCGGATTCGGTCACGTTTTCCTATTCGGAGGAGGGGGAGGGACCATCCTCCCACACGAGATTGACCATCTACAAGGGGAGGGAATAGCTAGGGTATACTCTCCTGACGACGGACGCTCAATGGGACTAGTGGGAATGGTCAGGGACGCGATGGAACAGGCTTCCCTCACCGACCTCCTTGACGAATCACGGTTCGAATCGATACAGCAGCCAGTGACCCCCGAAGATCACGGCGCGGTCTCTCGTCTGCTGACAATGGCCGAGAACCTGGATAAGGAGCAGCTTCAGGAGGCACTTTCCAGGGCCAGGTCCAGGGATGTGTCAGAAGAGTGCCCCGTGGTGGGAATCACCGGAACCGGGGGTGCCGGCAAGTCCAGCCTGATCGACGAGTTGATGCTGCGAATCCGCAGGGACAACCCCGATGCCAGAGTGGCTTTGTTGGCGACCGACCCAACTAGGAAGAAGACCGGAGGTGCCCTTCTCGGTGACCGAATTCGGATGAACTCGCTAACTGACGAGAAACTGTACATGCGCTCTTTCGCAAGCAGGGACAGCGGCCGCGAGATTGCTGACTGCGTCGAAAGAGCGATTGACGTCTGCAAGGCCGTCGGATTCGACCTCGTTATAGTGGAAACCAGTGGCATCGGGCAAGGAAACGATGCGATTACCGAGGTCGCTGACCTATTCGTATACGTCACCACCAGGGAGTATGGGGCCCCCAGCCAGCTCGAGAAGCTGGCAGCACTGGACTTCTCTGACATCGTGGTCCTGAACAAGTTCGACAGGCCCGGGGCCGAAGACGCCCTTACCGAGATCAGAAAGCAGTTCCAGAGGAACAGGGAGGCATTCGACCAGAAGCCAGAGTCGATGCCAGTAGTCCCTACCATAGCCAGCCAGTTCGCGGATGCTGGAGTCGACCAACTTTGGGTCGACCTCTCGTCACTGCTAAACGAACGATTCGACGCATCCTTCTCCTCTTCAGAGTCACGCTTGGGCGATGATGGCCTGCCTCACAGAGACCCGCCAATCCCCCCCCAGAGGCAGGGCTACCTCGCAGAGGTCGCATCAGCAGTACGTGGATTCCACCAGCAGACCGACGAGGCGTGTGAGCTAGTCAGACTTACGCAGCAATTGGAGGCTGCAGCCTCCCAGATGCGCTCTTCGGGGAAGGACACATCGGCAGACGACCTCGAAGCAGAGGCTTCCGAGGTGAGGAACAAGGTCCCCGATGGAGTCTGGCAATCCCTGCTGAGGTTCGATGAGATGGCAGAAGCATACCGCTCGGGAGAGGCCAGTTACACGGTTCGCGGACGCGACATCCCGGTCAAGACCACTCACGAGACGCTGTCAGGCACCAAGGTCCCCAGAGTCGCACTGCCAACGACCGAGGACTGGGGGGACAGGCTGGAGTGGATTCGCAAGGAGAACGCACCCGGCCAATTCCCCTTCACCGGTGGTGTTTTCCCCTTCAGGAGACAGGACGAGCTCCCAGTCAGGATGTTCGCCGGAGAAGGGAGTGCAGAGAGGACGAACAAGAGATACAAGTTCCTATCCAAGGACCAGGACTTCAACCGCCTCTCGGTCGCATTCGACTCCCCTAGTCTGTATGGGAACGACCCGCAGGAGAGGTTGGACATTTTCGGAAAAGTATGCGAGTCAGGGGTCAGCATCAGCACGGTGGACGAGATGGAGAGGCTTTTCGAGGGATTCGACCTATGCGATCCAAATACCTCGGTCAGCATGACCATCAACGGGAACTACTGGTGGCACCTTGCGGCATTCTTCAACGTGGCAATCAGGCAGCAGACAGCCAAGTTCGTGGAGGAGAAGGGACACGAACCCTCGGAGGACGAGGCATCGGAAATCCGCTCCTCTGCCCTATCCACTGTCAGGGGCACTGTTCAGGCGGATCAACTCAAGGAGGCAATGGGTCAGAACACGCTGGTCTTCAATCTGGACACTGCCCTCCGGATGATGGGGGCCGTCGCCGAGTTCTACGTCGAAAACGAAGTCCGACACCACTACTTCGTCAGCATTAGCGGATACCACATCGCCGAGGCTGGG
>JAKURM010000061.1 GCA_022449945.1 Candidatus Thalassarchaeum sp.
CCTTCGGGTAGGCTGCCGGAGACGGCGAGCCGTGGACCGGAGGATGAGATGACGGAGGAATCGGAGATGTTTGAGGTCCTTTCAAGCTCCCCATCGGTTGCTGCCGAGGTGAAGAGCCCGTCACCCGACTTAACGGCCAGGTGCACCTCTCCCATGGAGGTGGACAATATCGCAACGTCGGAGATATTCTGGTTGGACTGCTGCCGGGATAGTGGATGGAGGATCCCGGTTCCTTGGTTGTGTTCGAAGTAGTCGAGACGGTTGTTGCCGAACAGGACGAAGCTGTTCCCCGATGTTACGACGCTCGGTGGCTCCTCCCACTCCTGGCCACCAATCGTTCGGTTTGCCGCTGAGGTCAGGTTCCTCGATGTAATGGATATCGTTCCGTCCTCGGCCTCCTCCACCCATACCAGCCACTCCCCAGAGCCCGAGGCAGTGGTCGGTGACTCGGCCTCGTCTATCGAGATGTTCTGGTGTGTGGCGTCCCAAAGGAGAACTGAGCCGGTAATCAGCAGCAGGGTGGCTATGATTGCCTCAGTCTGGTTCTTCCCCGGCTCCCTCAGGTGGTCGATTGAGGAATAGGCGGAGCCGAGGGTGCTGGAAATCGTATCCAGGGGGGCATCCAGTGCCCTGGCCAGGCGCCTGGAGAAGAGCCGCTCGTCCGCGACCCTCCAGATCGGGGCATGCGTCTTTGCGGTGAGGTTTACCGCCAGAATAGCGACTGCCATACCCCCGATGATGTCCACTATCCAGTGAATCCCCAGGTAGATGATTGCGAAGGAGGTCAGAGTGATGAATGCGACAAGGAATGTCCTGAATTTCCTCCATCTTCCGTCCTCGTCCCACCTGTGCATCGAGAGCCAGATTGCGAATGGGAGCCCTATGTGGAGGCTGGGCATCCCGTTTGTGAAGGGATCAATTCGATTGAACCAATTGTGAATCTCAGGAGTCAGGTCGTAGGCGATAGTGTCCATTCCTTCGATGTAGTCACCGGTGACTCTTACGTTTAGGAAGAGGTAGAATGGTATGGCCAGGATGTAGACCCAGAACATCGAGAGGGAGACCCTGTCTGCCATGTACCTGTCATCGAAGTAAATAGGGTAGATGAAGGACGCGAACGTGGCCGTCATGAACCCCATTACGTAGAAGTGGGTGAGCGTGACGTCTAGGAACTCGGACCTGAATCCTTCCTGGATCCACAATACCGCGTCCCCCTCGATTGCATGGACCAGGAAGGTCATGTCAAGCTGGGTGTTGGCCATCAGGACACGGTCCAGACCATCAAGCACGTCCTTCCAAAGATAGACTGAGAAGACCACAACCATGTGCGCCCAATACCTTCTGAACATGTCGATGAAGCCGTCTAGGCTGAGCTTCGCATATGGGGGCTTGAAAATCGGGATCATTGCAATGCTGATCAGAATTGCACCCGTTACCCAGGTGATGTAGATGCCAGTATCTGCAGCCATGTCAAACTTCTCTGGATGAGCCTATGACATCAAATCGACGCATCGGCGAGATTCGATCAGACGATTCTCAACGTTCGGCCCGTGTCTCGCTCCAGCTCCTCGGTAATCCTCTGTACTACGGAGTCGAAAGCACGAGCGGAGTCCCCATCGGGTTCGGCGACAATTCGATGGACTCCGTCGTCGCCTCCTCGAACGATTCCCGGGTCGAAGGGGAGCGCTCCCAGGAAGGGAACTCCGAGCTCTTCTGCAGCGTCTTTACCGCCTCCTGACTTGAAGACGTCGAGGATTACAGACCAGTTCCCGTCGTCGTCGGATTCGGTATCGATGTGGGCCCCGCTAGGACCCATGACCGAGACGGGGGAATTTGGCTCTGACTTGCCACGGACGGTGTAACCGCTCATGTTCTCAACGACGCCCAGGACGGGTACTGAAATCGTCTTGGCGAAATTGATCGACTTCCTGCTATCCAGTAGGGCGACCTCCTGGGGAGTGGTGACGATGACCACGCCGTCTATTCCCGGCAGGTTCTGGCTAACGGTCAGTGGCTCGTCACTTGTCCCAGGGGGGAAGTCGATGACTAGTGCATCCAACTCGCCCCATGCAACGTCTCCGATGAACTGCTGAATCGCACCGAGTTTGATGGGGCCTCTCCAGATGACTGGCTTGTCGGGATCCTCTAGGAGGAATGCCATCGAGATTACCTTCAGCCCATGAGGTCCAACTGCTGGGTGAATCTGTCCTTCCTCGACGTTTAGGTCGGCGTTTTCCAGACCCAGCATTTTCGGGACGTTTGGGCCTGTGATGTCGATATCCATCAGACCCACTCTCTTCCCCTGCCTTGCCAAGGATAGGGCCAGTCCGGTTGCAACGGTGGATTTCCCGACACCGCCCTTGCCCGAGAGCACCATCACCTTGTGCTTGATCTGCTCGTCCATCTGGGTGATTCTCATCTTCCTCTGCATCTGCTGGTATGCCTGCTCCATCTGCACTTTCTGCTCATTGGAGGGGTCTGCATCAGATTGCTGTGCACCACCGCCGGCTGGATGGTGGGATATGGGGGAATCTGACATGATTGCGGGGGGATGTGGTGCACTCTTGAATGCTATTCTACGAAAATTAGTTCTGGGAAATATTGTCGTTCGTTTAATTAGGAGCCCTGCGACTGCAAATTCGTGCGCCTTCTCTTTGTCTGCGTAGGGAACACTTGCAGGAGCCAGATGGCCGAGGCCATAGCCAGGGACTTGGGCCATTATGCCCAGTCGGCGGGGACCACCCCTGGTCAGAGTGTGGCGGAGAACGCAATCGAGGTGCTTTCTGACATGGGCTTGGATACTTCTGAACTGGAGCCCAAATCGGTGGATTCGATTGATGCGAACGGATTTGACAGGATAATCAGCATGGGATGCGGTGTCCATTGCCCTGCACTGCCAATAGACGAGGACTGGGGTTTGGAAGACCCCGTAGGCAGTGGAAAATCGGTCTATGAGGAAACCAGGGACAGGATACTGGAGCGGATGTCCAATCTCCAATAGGCCAAACCGACGCTTAGAAAAGCCATTCTCGTTTGCGATGGGCAAGCGAGTGTAGTGTAGCGGTTATCACCCCACGTTGCCAACGTGGGAACCCGGGTTCAAATCCCGGCACTCGCACCAATCGCTACTCCAGCTCTGAGTTCCTGATGATGTAGGCGAAGGCCCCTGCTCCGAGCAAAAGCAGTGCTCCCAACGAAGCAACCACTAGCTCGGAAGAATGATCGGTAATCCAAGATGATGATGAACCCGACGAAGACGCCTTGACGATTGTAAGGTTGTGTGATTGCTCGTCTGCAGGAGTCATCGAAAGGTAGACGTCAGTGGCCCTAATCATTACTGGCATCTCACCCTCCCACAGGGACGAGCGTGCGGAGAAGTGCAGGCTGAATATGCCGTCTCCCGCCACCCTGTCCGGGCCGGAGCCATCATCCTTCAACAGCAGCCATGACTCAGACTGGCCTATCGGGGCAAGCCTGCCAATCTTTGCCTGTGCCGAAGAAACGCCGTCAATGTCCTCAACGTGAATCTCCAGAGTGTAGTTTATCGGGGTGCCAGAAATAGGTGATGTGATGGCATCCACCAGTGAGCCGTCATGTAGCACCGAGAGATTGTAAATACTCGGGGATTGGTTGTCGATATGCAGTTTCTTGGCTTGTTTGTAGGCATCCTTGGATAGTATCCCACCGGTCATGGTCGTGGTGTCAGATGCACCCGCTTCGTCCTCGACCAGTATTGGAATGCTCTGCTTTCCTGGGGCCATGTTGTTTGGGAGCACGAAGTTCCCAGTCCAAATCTGGGCGTCGAAGTATTCTGCTGAGGAGCCCCTTGCCACCTGAATCTGGAGTGGGGAGGAATACTGCAAGGGAGTCTGGCCAGCCCCGACGACCTGGAGGTCTACCGAAACCTGGGAGACCCCGTGACCGTCATAGACCACCAGGCTCATTTCCACCTGCTCTCCTCGGATTGTCTCACTAGGGGAGAAATCCAGCTCAATGACACGGGGCGGCGGGTTGGTAACATCAATCGTCGATTCCTCGGTTACTGAGACCCAAATATCCTGCATCGTCACAGAAACAGGAACTGAGCCATGCTGGAGGCCATTGTGTTCGATCATGGCGGTCCAGATTCCATCGTGGATTACAAGGTCACCTTGCGTACCGGAGTCGGAAAGGTCGACCCCTCCCATTCCAAGCCCCGATAGGTCCACGCTTACAGCAATGGTATCGGTGTCGATGTCGTCGATTGAAACCTCTAGATGGGCTACTCCGCCCTCGGCCGTCAGGATTCCCTCTCGGAATCTTACTGCCGGATTCCCATCGCTGGAAAATGATGGGGGGGTGTTTTCGTCGAGGGTAATTATCGATGGAGAAGTAATGCGGTCAATCTTCTGGTTCTCAATGAAAGAGACACCGGAGCCATCGCCCTCTCCCAGTTCCACATGGACCATTCTGCTAATCTCGTTAAGCATTCCAGCTAGGATTCCCTCGTTGATCACGCTGCCGTAGGCTTGGCTCATGTCGCCATAGTTGCCGTTCCACTCGGCCACGGAGACCTGGTGCCCGTCGACCTCCTGGATGCTGGTGCCTGAGACTGAGACGTCCAGTACCATCGCCCTGTTGCCAGTAAGTGAGAAGCTGTCGCCGACTAGCAACGTCTGTGGGCAAACTCCCGTTTCTCTGGAGATATTGCCCGAGAAGATGGTTGTGGCGTCTGGGGGCTGAGCGTACGATATTACAGGGGAGTTCTCCGGGTACTCCTCCTCGACGGTCCCGTTGCCCTCGACATAGGTATAGCGGATTGTACGATTTGACCAATCCTCCTGGGGGACGACATACTCGAAGGTCAGATTGTGTTCGGCCTCCAGTTCCTCGTCTATCGGGCCTCCGAACGGTGTGGCAGATACATTGAACCATGACTCATCACGAATCTTGTCGGCCTCGAACTGTGCGCCCGTGGAGTTCTCAAAGACTCCGGACTCTACTATCTGGCGAACGAATCCGAAGCTGCCCTCCGCAACGCAATCGTACGTTCCGTCTACAATAAGGGTGTCAGCGACGGTCTCGCCTGCCTCCGACTCGAAGTGTAGGATAGGAATAGTCCCGTTCACCTCGATGAATAGGGGTTCCTCGGAAGCAACGAAATCGAAGTCGCCGCTTCCGAAAACCCTGGTGAACTGATCGGTTCTAATCCCTTCCTCCCACTTTTCTCTGAAAATAAGTTCTTCTAACTCGAATGAAAAGCTCTCCTGCAAACCGGATATCCTCATCGATGCGTTGGCTTCGATTTGAATGTCCTGCAACCTCCTGAATCCGTCCTCGTCCCAGGTTTCGAAGTATAACAGGAAGACTTCGCCAAACGCCCCCCCGCGACTCTCGTTGTGCCCGCCGGGAAGGGTAATGCATGCATCTCCTTGGAGTCGCCTCCTCTGAGAGACCTCTCCTTCGTGGAAAGACCTGAGC
>JAKURM010000062.1 GCA_022449945.1 Candidatus Thalassarchaeum sp.
TGCTATTGTCAAAACTCCTTGCCAATCCATTGAAACCCGCCTCTATTCCAAGGGGGTACGAGAGGGACCATGGTAGACCAACTTCCCAATGCCGGTCGGGAGCACGAGATGCTCGAAGCAATGGGGATGTCATCCATGGATGACCTCTTCTCGAACATCCCGGTTGGGATTAGGAGGGCCGAACCACTTCCCCTCCCTGATCCACAGTCAGAGGAGGAAATATGGGCCGATGCCCAGCGAATCCTCGGCTCCAACGTTTCCCTTGATGACCGCCCCAGCTTCCTTTCTGCAGGCCTCTCAAGGAACTTCGTCCCAAGCGTCGTCGGTATGCTAGCCACTCGCGGTGAGTTCCTCACCTCATACACGCCATACCAGCCAGAGGTAAGCCAGGGCATGCTTCAGGCAATGTGGGAGTTCCAGACAATGATATGCGAGCTCGTAGACCTGCCGATATCCAATGTATCGATGTACGACGCGTCCACAGCCGCCGCCGAGGCAATAACATGCGCTGTCAGAGTAAACAACCGGAAGGCGTTGCAGAAGGATATTGTATACATCTCAAGCCTAGTCCCTCCGCACCGTATGTCGGTGATCAGGAACTACACGATTGGAGCCGGAATCGAAATCAGGACAATCGAGCATGACGATTCAGGGAATTTGCTATTGTCTTCGGCAGAATCCGCTACTGGATCTTGTGCTGTATACGTGGAGCAACCAAACTCCCTGGGAATAGTCGATATTGGACTCACAGAACTAAAATCGATAATCGGAGACGAAACATCGCTGATAGTCGGAATCGACGCAGTATCCCTGGGTGTCCTGGAACCTCCTGGGAAATGGGGTGCTGACATGGTAGTCGGAGAGGGCCAACCATTCGGTATCGGCCCCACTTTCGGCGGACCAATTTATGGAATATTCGCGTGCTCAGAGAAGTACCTGAGGCAGATGCCCGGGAGGGTTGTCGGCCAGTCCTGGGACACGGAGGGTAGTCTTGCATTCACCCTAACTCTGTCAACGCGTGAGCAGCACATCCGCCGTCACAGGGCCACATCCAACATTTGCTCGAATGAGACTTTGATAGCCTTGATGGGGGCTATCCACATGTCGCTACTGGGTCCCGAAGGCCTCGAGAGGCTAGCCTTGAGGGTCGCAGCCTCCACGGAGGCAACAAAGCGCTCAATATCAAGAATCAACTCAGTGGAACTAGTCAATCCGGAATCCAGTAACTTCCGGGAATTCGCAATTCGAGTACCGGGAAGTGCCTCTGATGCACTTCTGCACCTTGACTCGAACGGGGTTATCGGGGGTCTTGACCTTGGGATGTGGTGGGAGGGAATGTCTGATTGCATCCTGGTCGGAGTCGACGAGAGGACTTCCGAGGATGACATCGCTGCACTTCACGATGGACTCCGGGGATGGATCGAGGAGGTGTGTGGTTGAGCGACATATTTTCGTTCAGAGGCGCCCCAGGAACGGGCTGGTCCCAGCCCAGCCCCATTCTGGAGGAATCCGAGGTCAGGAAATCCATCCCGGATGGGATTTCCAGGAAGTCGCTCCCCGGGTGGCCCAGGGCTAGCGAGCCCGAGATAGTTAGGCACTACACATGGCTCTCCAATAGGAACTTCGGCATCGACACGGGCTTCTATCCACTTGGTTCCTGCACTATGAAGCACAACCCCAGGTTGAATGAGAGAATTGTACAACTCCCTGGAATCGACAGGATACATCCTCTCCAGCCAGAGAGTCACCTGCAGGGCCTTCTTTCCATCTTCTTCGAGATGCAGGAGATGCTAGCCGAGTGCTCGGGCATGGACTCAGTAACTCTCCAACCGGTCGCCGGGGCCCAGGGCGAGTTCACGGCAATCAGGTGCATCCAGGAGTACCACAAATCCAACGGCGAGGAGAATAGGGACAAGGTGATAGTTCCAGATTCGGCCCATGGGACCAATCCGGCTTCGGCTTCCATGTGCGGTTACGACATCGTGGAGATACCAAGTGCAGAAGGCGGGTGCCTCGACCTAGATGCTCTCAGGGCGGCAGTGGGGGATGACACGGCTGCCATGATGATTACCAACCCGTCAACCCTGGGCCTATTCGAAGTCGAAATAACCGAGGCCGCTAGAATAGTCCACGAGGCAGGCGGACAAATGTACTACGATGGTGCCAATTTCAATGCAATCATTGGGAAGACTGATCCGGGAAGGATGGGTTTCGACGCAGTCCATTACAACCTGCATAAGACGTTCAGCCAACCCCACGGAGGAGGGGGGCCGGGGAGTGGCCCAATCGGCGTCAGGGAACACCTTTCCAGATTCCTCCCGACTCCCGTGGCAGCAAGGAAGGTCAGGGAACCCGAAGACCCGGAGGGGGTTGGCGATGGTTTCTGGTACTTCTGGGAGGATGTCGGCCAGAGCAGCATCGGAAAGGTCCAGCAATGGCATGGCAACGCAGGCGCGGTGGTCAGGGCATGGGCATTCTACAGGAGGTATGGCAGGGAGCTTGAGCTGATGAGCGAGCATGCCGTCCTGAACTCGAACTACTTGAGGCACATCATAATGAACCCGGACAAAGAAACAGCAGAAGGAATTCACTGCATGCCCGCCGAAGGCGCAGAAACGGAACTTGTAATGCACGAATTCACCCTGTCCATGGCCCCCCTCAAGGAACTGAACGGAGTCACAGGAAAGGACGTGGCGAAGAGACTTCTCGACTACGGCTACATGTCTCCAACACTGTACTTCCCGCAGATAGTACCCGAGTGTCTGATGATCGAGCCGACGGAGACCGAGTCGAAGGAGGTACTGGACCAGTTCGCTTCTGACCTCCATTCGGTGCTCTCAGAAGATCCCGAAACTGTCACTAGCGCTCCTCATACTACTATTGTGAAGCGCGTGGACGAGGTCTGGGCCGCTAGGAACCTCGTCCTCCGGCATCCCGGCGGAGACTTCCCGGGTCAGTAGCGAAGCCAACAATACAGATGCCCCCTCCGGAGGCCATGGAGGCGAGCCTGGACAGGCACTGGCTTCTGGGAGAACCCGGGTGGTGGGGGCTGGGGAACGAGCTTCCGCCAGACTTCCGCCCAGGTGAGCTGGCTCCGTCCGAGGGATGGATCAGCTCGACTCCAAGAATAGGGAATTTCGGTTGGGTCCGACAGCGAATGCGACCTCTCGCATGGTCTCTGCTTAGGCCCCTAGCTTGGGCACCATTCTTCCTATTATTGGCAGCACTGCCACTAGCATTCCCCGGGCGGACTCCCAACGACCAGGTATTCGCGTTGTCATCATTCGTCTTGGCCTGGGGGTTGATTTTCCTCCCTCTCATTTTCTCCAGGAACTCCCAGCCCATGTCAGACGGAACAATATTCTCACTCCCTGTAGACTGGCTGTCCCTCTCACTTGCCTCGGCACTCTTCCCTCTCCATGTCCTTCTGGACTCCAGGATTGGCTGGGCATCCTACATCTTGTTCTGGGTCGCATACATGCGAACAGTTGGCATGGTCCAGGAATCCATGAGAACCCCTCCCGCGAGGTTCTTGTTGCCAATGAAGCCAGAAGGCTGGTCCGGTGGACTTTCCGAGCCCTGGGCGGTTAAATCCGACAAATGGAGAAGAGGCGTGATTGCATTCGTCGAATGCGAACGAGGAAGACTGGTCATATCTGGAGCCTCAAGGGGCAAGGACGACTTCCTTTCAATGGCATTCGTCCACAGCTCCGGTTTCGTCCAAGATCCATTTCACGAGACCAAGTCGTCGGATGCCATCCTATCCTCCGTATTGTTGACCCCGATTCCATTGGCCGGCATGGAATGGCCCAATAGATTCGTATTGCCACAAGAAGATGAATAGAGGTCCGCCGAACGGCATGCATTTGAACCGCATGTCCCCTGTAAGCACATGGACGTATGCATCATACTAGGCTCGAAGTCCGACATGCCCGTGTGCGATAAGTGCACCAAGGTCCTCGATCAACTGGGAGTTCCCCATGAAGTCAGGGTAGCCTCGGCCCACAGAGCGCCAAAGTACCTCGAAGCGGTCGTCTCAGGTGCCATTGATTCGGGGTGCAAGGTCTTCATTGGGATGGCAGGCCTCTCTGCGGCTCTTCCCGGCGTCATTGCCTCAATGACCCACCTGCCCGTGATAGGAGTCCCCGTCGGGGGCAAAGTACCGTTCGACAGCCTGCTATCCGTGGCCCAAATGCCCCCCGGTGTACCCGTAGCCGCAGTCGGAGTCGACAGAGGCGAAAACGCAGGCGTTCTGGCATCACAAATGCTGGCAATAGCAGACTCTGGACTCTCTCAGAGGATCGTGGAATGGAGGGACTCGCGGACGAAGGCCGTGATATCGGATGACGAGTCCCTAAGGGGTTGAGCAATTGCAGACCCAGATGCTTGTCGATGAGGCAGTGGAGGCACTAAGCTCGCAGATTAACGACACGGCAATTATTGCCTGCTCTGGGGGGATAGACAGTACAGTTGCAGCCGTACTAGCCCACAAGGCAGTGGGCAGCATGCTCCAATGCGTCTACGTCGACACCGGACTGATGCGCAAGGGAGAGACCGAGGAGGTATCACGTATGTTCGCCGACATGGGAATCGAGCTTCAGGTGGTCGACGCCTCCGAGAGATTCTTCTCCAACCTCTCGGGAGTCATTGACCCCGAGCACAAGAGAATGGTGATTGGTGAGCAGTTCATCCGAGTATTCGAGGAGGAGCAAGGACGATGCGGAGCCAAGTTCCTAGTCCAAGGCACCATTGCCCCAGACTGGATCGAGTCCGGTGGCGGGGAGAGGGACGTAATCAAGTCGCATCACAACGTAGGGGGCCTGCCCGAGGACGTAGACCTGACAATTGTGGAGCCACTCAGGGAGTTCTACAAGGACGAGGTAAGATCCATGGCTCGTGAACTAGGAATAAAATCGAGCGAGAGGCAACCATTCCCCGGCCCGGGACTGGCAGTCAGGGTCCTGGGAGAGGTAACCCCAGACAGGGTTGAATCATGCAGGGAGGCTTGCCACATAGTAGAGACCAGCATTAGAGAGGCAGCCTCTCAAGGTCTTTGTGACCTTCCGTGGCAGTACTTCGCAGCCCTGTTGCCAGTGAGGAGCGTAGGAGTCCATGGAGACGTCCGAGTCCATGGGGAGACAATTGTCGTTAGGGCGGTAACTAGCCTAGATGGGATGAGTGCGCGATACTCTCCCTTGCCACACGATCTACTTGCAAAGATTAGCACTGAAATCACGAACTCCCTTAAGGGCCATGTCAACCGAGTCGTGTACGATGTAACCCATAAGCCACCGGGTACAATCGAGTGGGAGTAATCCGATTCTTTGATGAAGGTAAGGGCCAGCCGCAGAACGGGCCGACATAGCTTAGTTGGTGGAGCGGTGGACTGTTAATCCACAGGTCGCAGGTTCGAGTCCTGCTGTCGG
>JAKURM010000063.1 GCA_022449945.1 Candidatus Thalassarchaeum sp.
GTAGCAGCTTGGTGCTCGTAGACCTGCCGACAGACAGGACTGCGACCCATATCGAAGCAGGTGAGGGCATGAGCTGCGCCGTCCTGGACAACGGAGCCCTTGCGTGCTGGGGCTGGGGAGACAGCGGGAGGCTCGGTTCTGAGAGCACCGGCAACCTGGGTGACTCTGCTGGAGAAATAGGGGACGGGCTCAACATTGTATCTCTGGGAGACGGGTTGACCGTCGATTCCGTTGCACTGGGTTATGGCCAAGCCTGTGCAATTCTCGATGATGGAGAAGCGACGACCGCAGACGTTCTCAAGTGCTGGGGGCTAGGGGACGGCGGGGCTTTGGGGCAAGGTAATGCGAACACCCTGGGGGATCAGCAGTACGAGATGGGAAACTACCTGCCAATCGTGAACATAGGCTCTGGGATACAGCCAACTTCAGTAGATACCGGGGATGCGTTCACCTGCGTGGTAACTAATAACAGCATGGTAAAGTGCTGGGGCGCCGGCTTGGACGGCAGGACGGGCCTTGGGATCAGCGGAAACTACGGAGATCAGAGCGGAGAAATGGGTGACAGCCTACCGTACGTGGAGCTGTACCTGCCGGAAGAGACTGTCGATCAGCCCTGCGACGAGCCCGCCGAGGGCTCCCCACTGTCTCAGTCAACCCTCGACAACACGAACTCCGCCATCGGTAACAGGACTTCCACCGCTATGACTCCTGACTCATGCGGCACTCTGGCTTACATAGACGGGGTCAACGATGCTGTCAGGTTCGCCGTGTTCAGCAAGGGGAGGTGGTCCACGGAGACTGTCGTGGACCTAGATGGGGTTAACGGGCCCGTGATCGACGTTTCACTGGCCATAGACTCCAACGGCATGCCGCATATATCCATGGCGTATGGTACGAACGATATCGATAAAGTCGATTACTACACCAAGGAAAATGGGAACTGGGTATCGAAAGGCTGGACTGGCGAATCAATGGAAATTCAGAATCTCAAAGCGATTGCCATAGAGGCGGACGACAATGGAGACCTGTTCATAGTAATGCAGGGAACTTATCCCTCTCTTGGATTTACATACATCCGTGCCGTGACTTGCTCTGCGTCCCAGTACTCCTCCACGAAGTGCGTGGACACAGACGACTGGACCATGATGCCTTCCGGCTCATCCTATGATACTTCGGAGTGGAGATTGGAGGATGCTTCTGATTCGAATGCGCTAGACACGGATGTCGCTCCGGATGGCACTGTGTACGTCGCCTACGTAGAGGGTAGCTCAGGAAACGACAACGTCAAGCTGGCCCAACTGGGAACCTCTGGATTCATGACCGAGATAGACACCGGGGGGATTGGAACAATCAACCTCATCAACTCCTCCCTGGCACTAGACATAGGATTGGAGGGTTCTTTCCACCTGTCCTATCTCAACGGCAGCGGAGGACTGTCCCTCTCCCACTGCTCCTCGGGATGCGGCAGTGCTTCATCCTGGTCTACCGAGCAGGTCGACCCTTCGTACGAGACGGGAGTGTTTGACATGTCAGTTGGGCCCGACCTCTCAGTCGTAATACTGGCCGGTACAGATAGTGGGACGTATACCCTGCACAAAACGAGTGGGGTATGGGAGTACACGTCTATCAGCAGCACCGGCGGTGCAGACTGGATGGGCATCGAGATAAGCGAGATGGGCAAGATGTGGGGTTACGTCTACTACCCCGGCACCTCATCCGCCCTTACCCTCTTCAAGCAAGAGGGTATGACTACGTCCGGCCTCAATGCCGACATCGACGGAGACGGTTGGAGCAGGCTCGACGAGATAAGGTGCGGGACGGACTACACGAGCTCCTCCAGCACCCCCTCCGACTCGGATGGGGATGGTGAGTGCGACGTCTACGACGGTTGGGACGACTCCTCCATCTCCGGCGAGTCCGCCGCCCTGAGCCTCGGGGAGTCCTTCGGCTGCGCCGTCCTCTCGAACTACTCCGTTACTTGCTGGGGCGATAACTCAGAAGGGCAGTTGGGGAACAGCGGAGCTGGATCGAGCAGCTCCTATGCAGTTCTTGTCGACCTGCCTAACGGCTTCGAAGCCGGGGCGATAGGCACCGGCTCTGCTCACGCGTGCGCTACCGGACTAGACGGAAACCTAGTTTGCTGGGGAAGAAACAGCGCAGGCCATCTCGGGCGAGGGACCACTTCGGCATTCGAGGCCCCGGGGTACGTCACTCTGCCATCAGGTGTTAGCGTCAGCCAATTCGCAGCGGGAGCAGACCACAACTGCATGACAGGGACCGACTCGAATCTCTACTGCTGGGGGGAGAGCGACGACGAAAGGCTCGGAAAGGTTCTGAACACAGAGGTGAACGAGACTGCAACCGATGGCTTCTCCGATAACTCCCTCGGATGGACTGGTTCGGACGGATACTTCACTCGTTCGACCAGTGGTTACCTATACAGGAGCCACGTCAACGCTTGGAGGCTGAACTCAATCCAGTCGGATCCAGTCTTCTCCCTGAGGCCTGGTGCCGAAATCCAATTCTCTATGCAGGCCGCAAGGTGGGGGGACGATGGCTACACAAGCGAGTGGCTCAAGATCTACGCTGGGGACGAGCTCATCGCACAGGTGGACAGCAACTCTAGCTACTCCTCCACCTCGTGGTCGTCTTGGTACGAAACCAGCGTCACCATTCCGGATTCATATGTCTCGAAGGCCGCCACTGCGCTAAAGTTCGAGGTCTACGGGTATCGTGTGTACCTGAGGATAGATGATCTGAGGGTACCCACCCACGGTCACGGCTCTCCGGCGGACCAAGCTTTGCCTGCCTTGGTACCATGGGACGAGTCCGGGGGAATCACACAACTCGCCCTGGGGGAGCGGCACTCTTGTGCTCTACTGTCCGGAGGCGAGGTCCACTGCTGGGGGCATAATGGCGGGCATTACAGTAACATCCTAGGGGACACGTCATTCCTAGGGATGGATTCCTACGAGCCGAAGGTGGTGGACCTTTCCGGCCCGAGCAGCCTTGTTTCTTCCAACTGGGCCGGTAGCACCGTGCGAGGGATCAACGCGGGGTCAGACGTCACATGCGCGCTGATGCAGAGCACCGAGACACTCTGCTGGGGCAGCTCGTCGCAGACGGAATACGTAGAGCCGTCGGTGACCACGATAGCCTCCTCCGGGGATGTGGGGAGATACCCTGCGCTAACGGAGGACGGTGATGGAAACTGGATTATTTCCTATAACGACAACGGGGGGCTTGCTTACGCTAAGTACAACGGTACTTCGTGGGCCACCACAGAGACCTGTCCGGCTGCCGAATGCGACGTCATCGGCCCCAGTGTGGCGGTGGGCCCGGACGGTAGGGTGCACATTTCCTCATACGATGTCACAAATGGGGCAGTGGCCCACACTAGGTTACTCGTCAACAAGACCTCCTCACTCGTCGACACCGGTGACAACCCCCAATACATGGGGATGGGGGTCGACACCGACGGAAATAGGCACGTGGCGTACTACGACTCAAGTTCGAGGGACATGATGTATGTTGTTTTCAACGGGACCAATTGGTCCACACCCGAAGTCATCGACCAGAATAGCAACAACAACAAGCGATTAGGGGAATCTTGGAACGACCTCGAGTTAGACGCTTCCAACCATCCGCACGTCTCTTACATGTACCACAACTACAACCCGAATCCCGACCTGGTCGAACTCAAGTACGCTTGGCACAACGGCACCGATTGGATCACTACAACCCTGCAGACCATAACTGGAAACAGTCCCACCAAGCATAGCTCGCTGGCCTTGGACAGCAGCGGCAACCCCCACATCTCTTACTACGACTCCACCAACGACACCCTTCGCTATACCTACTACAACGGCTCCTCTTGGATCGATTCCACGGTGACTGCAGACGACGCCTACGACCGGGGAAGATTCAACTCGATAGCACTGGACAGCAACGACTACCCAAGGATATCTTACAGGAACGAGAGCTCGGACGACCTAGAGATGGCTTCCTGGGACGGGGCCTCATGGTCCACAGAAGTCATCGACAGCACGAACAACGTGGGAAGCTGGACGTCGATAGCCATAGACAGCAACGACAGGACCAGGATTGCCTACTACTACGACTCCGGGAGCGACCTGAGGTACGCTTCGCACGATGGCAGCTCCTGGACTATCCAGGACATCGACACCAGCAGCTCGTCCAACGCGATAAGGCTCGAGTTGGATGCCCACGACAGGCCTAGAATAGCCTACGGCTCGGCCGACGACGCTAGGCTCGCCTACAACAACTCAGGAGAGGGTGACGTGTGGGTGAAGGTCGACGTAGAGACCAGCAATGACGTCGGCTCCCACATGGCATTGTCGCTCGATGACGACGGGACCGCGTACATGGTCCATAGGGACGAGACGAATGACGAACTGCGGCACTCGGTGGTCTACACGGGCACGGTTTGGCGAACAGAGGCCCTAGCCAGCACCGGAGAAGTGACCTTCGGCAACCCTGGCACCTCGTTGAGCTTCGTGGATGACACGATGCATATGACCTACATCAACGCCACCAGCGGGATGCTGGAGCACATTACACAGTACCCAGCGGGGGCTGCTGCCTCAGTTGTCGATGGGGATGGGTTCACAGTTGGCCTCTACACCTCGATCGCCCTGGACGGATCCGGGCAACAGCACGTCGCCTACCACAATGCCAGCGCTACCAGCCTAGTGTATGCCAGGCAAGAAGGAACTTCGTGGAGCGTGGAGGAAATCGATAACACCGCCAGCGTAGGATACTATCCCTCGATCGCCCTCGATAACGACGGGCGTCCGCACATTTCCTATGTCGATTCGGGTTCTGATTACCTCAAGTACGCACACTACAACGGTTCCGGATGGGAAATCGCCATCATAGATGACCTAACCAACGACGTATTCGACACCTCGATCGCAGTAAACGACACGGGGCACCCACAGATAGCATACTCCATCAGGAACTACTCCTCAAGCACATGGGAGTACGCAGTGAGGTACGCATCGTACGACGGAGCGAACTGGAGCATCGAGACTCCCATTACGCGAGCCTCCTCCCTCTCAAATTCTTCCCTGGACCAACCGCTGAACCGCACTGGCACCCCGCACATAGTTTACTATGATGACAACGACGATGACCTGTACATCGCAATCAGGGCAGAAGGAGTCTGGTCGACCTC
>JAKURM010000064.1 GCA_022449945.1 Candidatus Thalassarchaeum sp.
TGCTGCCCCTCAGCGTGTCGTGGACGGGGATTAGGATCCCGGAGGCAAACGACCGGATAGGCGGATGCGGGTCCGGCTTCATGGGGGGCCTTTCTGGGCATCAAGGAGCGTTGCGTGCCATGTTCCTCACTCGTCGGCTGCCGGATAAAATGGCATATGCGGCCACTGCCAGCGTACTTGCCCTATGCGTTGACCTTTCGCGGGTTCCAGTATACCTCTTCTTCCGCTCGGAAGAGATTGTAGAGCACTCCCAGATTACCTTCCTTCTCGTTATAGCAGCGTTGCTGGGGGTGAGGGCTGGGAAGAGGTGGTTGGAGTCCATGAAGTCAGAATGGATACACAAGCTGGTCATGTCAGGAATCGTGGGCAGCGGCGTATTCTACATCTACGAGGCATTGGCTTAGCGCTTTTCAGTATCTTCTAATGGAGTCATATGCAAGCATGTTTAGCAAAATCTCTCCGAAATCTCTTGCATAGGCACATAAGCGTCGAATCGATTCAGATAATCTATCCTCGAACAGAAGCGGGGCTGCTTTGCGCTTCCCGGACCAGAGGCTTTCCTCATGTTTCTCCAATTCCAGTTGGGCCCTCTTCAGTGCGTTTCTCGCATCCTCAATTTGGTGAGTGTCTCGTTGTCTCAAGTTTATCATTAGGGTTTTGATCGAATCTAGCCAAATCGGAAGGGCCGATAGGGGCATTTTTTGGATGCTGAGCTTTGGAATAGATGACGAATCCATCGTTAGTTTTGCTATTTGGTCTGCATGGTCCATCATCCTCTCAAGTGACCGTGCTAGGTTTGCGTACTCCACACCCTGCTTTCGACTAATGCCTAATGATTTTACAATCTGCGAAGATGAAAGCATCGAACCGACTTGCCTCTCAATCAGATACTGTAGTCCATCAACCTCTCTTTCCCTCTCATCGTGATCAGATATCAGCTCAGAATCCGCTCCTTGGAGGGCCTCTACTATATCCCTAACAAGCGAGGAGAGGAGCAGATACATGCGATTAAGACTGGCGCTCAGGGGCAATTCTCCAGTATTTAGCAAGCTAATCAGGCGTGTAGAGGAGTCATCCTCTTCTCCAATTTCGAAACCTCTAGTTGAACGGAGGAAGCGTCGGATTTCGTTTCGTGTTTTCCTTTTCAGTGGAACCTTGCCTTTGATCAAAATCTCCTGAACGCCCGAAATATAGGCCCCCATCAGGTGATCGTAGAGAGCACCTTTGGGGAGTCCGCCCAAATTTATCGTAATCTCTGTCCTTCTTTCTTCTGAGTCTTCCAGAGGGGAAAGCATCAGTTCTCCGCTGGATCTCCAGTCGATTCTAATGCTGTCACGAGAAGCAAGGTTGTTTGCCGAGACCCATGGTTTTGGCAGGCTGAGGGTGTATGTTGCTCCTCCCGTAAGTTGCAATCTTCGGACGTCTTGTTCTCCAGGACCAATGGGCATGAATTCACGAATCTAATTATTAATATATAGATTACGCAACTTCTCTATGATATACAATCCCGAGTTCGGGACCACCCATGGAACTCAGTGGAGTAATGTGGCTAGTACTGATTCTGTCATTGATCGTTTGTGCCTACATGGCATGGAACATCGGAGCGAACGATGTTGCGAATGCTATGGGGACATCTGTCGGCTCCAGGGCCCTGACCCTGAAGCAGGCGGTGATCATTGCCGCCGTCTTCGAGTTCTGCGGGGCCTTCTTCGCAGGGGATGCGGTGACGGACACCGTTCGAAAGGGAATCCTCGTCGTGGACTTCGAGACCGTCACCGACGACTTCTCCAACGACCTGATGTACGGTTTCATTGCAGCAATGATGGCAGCTGCGATATGGCTGACCACGGCTACCAGACTGGGCCTACCGGTCTCCACCACTCACAGCATTATTGGAGGGATAATCGGGGTAGGGCTGGTCTTAGAGGTCCAGCACGACACTGAACTGATCAACTGGGAGAAGACACAGGAGGTAGTGATGTCATGGGTCGCCAGCCCCCTCATGGGGGGACTCCTGGCATTCGGCACATTCTGGATAGTCCGTGAGACCATCCTCGAATCGAGCAACCCGGAGGAGAGATCGAGGTGGCTCGCACCAATCATGGCGATCCCCACATTCTTCGTCCTCGGTATCGCCCTCCAGTTCAAGGCTCTGAAGGGCTTTTTCGCAAGGGCAGAGACCAATGGTTGGATAGACGACAAGTACGACTGGCTCCCCGTTAAGGAGAACGGCTCTTGGGACCCTTTTGTTGAGAATGCTTGGTTCCCCATCAACAGCATAATCCTCGCATTCATCATCGCAGTGATAGCAGCAGGAGTACTTGCGTACGTACTGAGGAACTACGAGTTCAAGGGAGAGGAAGATGGCTTCCACGGTGTCGAGCGAATCTTCGTATGGCTCCAGGTAATCACTGCAGCATACGTCGCATTCGCGCACGGTGCCAACGACCGGTCCAATGCCATAGGGCCCATGGCTGCAGTCTACCAGGTGCTATCCAGCGGAGGGGAGTTGGCTGCTAGCGCACCCGTCCCAGTTTGGCTGGTCCTACTCGGTAGCGCTGGAATCGCGATCGGCGTTATGACCTGGGGCTGGAGAGTCATGGACACCATCGGCCACAAGATCACCGACATCACGCCCACCAGGGGTTTCGCCGCAGAGTTCGGCGCTGCCACTACCATCCTGATTTTCTCGATGCCCTTCCTGGCTGTTCCCGTTTCGACAACTCACACCCTAGTTGGCGCAGTGGTGGGAGTCGGTCTCGCAGGTGGGGCCAAGGCCGTGGACTTCAGGGTGTTCGGCAAGATCGTTTCCTCATGGGTTGCCAGCCTACCTGCAGCCGGTTTCGGATCGATAGCGATCTACGTGGCCTCTGGATCTGACCCGATCAAGCTCCTAGTCATCATCCCGATAGCCTTCGCCATTGTCGCGTACGTGATCTGGGCGACCTGGGATGACGAGATCTACGTCGAGGACGCCCTGTCCGATGCCGGTAGCGCGGACAACAAGGGAGCACCGACTCACTTCGAGCTTTTCCACGCACACGCTCTAGCTGTAGAGGAGACGGTCGGTCACATGCTCAGCGCGGTCAATGCTGCGGCGGATGGGGACGACGCAGAGGGCCATATCAAATCGACAGTCGAAGCCGAGCTCAAGGCTGACGAAGTGAAGAACGACATCAGGAAGAGGCTCGGGTCAGGGCAGATCTCTGTCCTGCAGGGCAAGGAGAAGTTGCTTCAAATGGTTTCCAGGCAGGACAGGATAGCTGACTACGCTCAGAACGTCGCGGAGCAGCTCTCCTTCAGGGAGTTGTTCGTTGACGAAGAGGCGCGGGGAATGCTCAAGGAAATGGCACAAGCCGTATCCAAGACTACTTCACTCTACGAAGATGCCGTTTCACAGCTCAAGGACGTCGCCCTTTCGGGTTACACCAAGGCAGGACGAGAGCGCCTTGGCCAGTTGATTGATGATGTCAACCTGGCTGAGCACGAGGCGGACCTAGTCGAGAGCAGGGCTGCTGCATACGTGTTCAGCCACGGAGAGGACGCGCCTCTGGCTGCGGTCCACATGTACCGCGTGCTGCAGAGGATGGATGACGTGGCGAATGCCTGCGAGAAGGCGGCGAACGCTCTACTGCCGATAGTGTACAACTAGGCGTTCCAGCCGTTCTCCTCTGCGAAGGTGTCTGGTCCGACCTCCCCGATCTCCTCCAGGGTGCCCTGGGAGGCGACCCAGACGAAGTGGGCCACGGCGATGCCCGAAAAGAGGTCGAAGACGTAGTGCTGCTTCGTTGTCATGATGCTTATGCAAAGGAGCACCCACTCCAGCCAGAGGATGGCGAGGAAGAGCTGCCATGGCCTGGACCCCATGTGCTCCCGGGCCACCCATACCGTCATCAGGCGGGCAAGCAGGTACGAGTGGATTATGTGCAGGCTGGGCCAAGCGTTCCACGGGTTGTCCGAGAAGTGGATGAACTCGAACAGGACAAGCTCCCAGCCACTCAGCGAGTCCCAGTCTATCTGGTCCCTGAGGTCTATCTCCGCGGGGAGCACGAGGAATATGGCGCAGCAGAAGCCAGTGACTAGTATCAGCGTCTGCATCCCCATTGCAAGCTCGGCGTGGCCCCTGTCGTCCCTCGGGCATATGAGCAGGGTGACAGGGTAGAACAGGTACAGCAGGGCGTATGGAAGAATCATCCAGTTGACGACGGGGATCTCCCGGTCCAGTGCAATCTCGGGGTCCCAGACCGTCTCCAGGTAGAGGTTGGCTATGTTGTTGGTCGAGAAGTAAGGTACGGCTATGAGGACGAGGCCCAGAAGGAATACCTCGAGCGGGAACTGCCTTCCCCCCAGGCCCTTCCTTCGGGACCAGGGGCCGACCCAGAAGCGCCCCCAAGGGCGTAGCGCTACTGCCATGGGCCTACTCGTCGGGCAGAGCGTAAGAACCTGCCACCGTCACTGTCGAGGACCCGAGGATGGCGGCCACGAATGGCCACAGGTTTGTCAGGCCGCCCTCCGCGGCGGGGATGGCACCTCCAGTGGGGTGGATCAGGTACATGAAGAAGGCAGAGTCGGCAGGTGGTTCGACCAACCCGTAGAGGGCGACAGAGGCGAGGCCTGCCAAGCATCCCAGCAAGGCCCCCCTGGACGAGACTCCCCCCCATAGGGTAAGCAGGACCGGGGCCACGGTGGCCGCTGCCAGCATGTCGGCGAACAGGAAAATCCCGAAGACGCTCCAGGCGTCGAACTCGAAGCCGAGTATTGTGGGTCCCGTGGCCAGGTATATGGCAAGGGGGATCAGCATCACTGTAGCAGCCCTGGAGTATGGCACGCCCATCGAGGAGTCGGAGATGTCCCGTGACACGGAGGCGACGATGGCGTTCTGGAGGGTGTCCGTGCTCGAGCAAACCAGGGAGACGACCAGG
>JAKURM010000065.1 GCA_022449945.1 Candidatus Thalassarchaeum sp.
ATGGATTCGTTATTGACAACCGGACCTGTATAGGTTGCCATGCATGCACCGTTGCCTGCAAGTCGGAGCATGATGTGCCGATAGGAGTAAACAGGACCCATGTGAAGTACATCGAGAGGGGAACATACCCAGAATCCACTCGCGAGTTCAGCGTCCACAGGTGCAACCACTGCGAGGATGCCCCCTGCACCAAAATATGCCCCACCACTGCCCTATTCACTAGGTCGGACGGGATAGGTGACTTCGATGACGACAGATGCATAGGTTGCAAGTCATGCATGCAAGCCTGCCCGTATGACGCACTTTACATCGATCCGAACAAGGGAACTGCAGCCAAGTGCAACTACTGCGCACATAGGATTGAGAACTCCTACGAGCCAGCATGCGTCATCGTCTGCCCGACTGAGTCAATCATCTCAGGCGATTTAGACGACCCAACCTCAAAGATTTCAGAGATTGTAGCCAGCCAGAACACCACGGTTAGGAAGCCAGACTCTGGAGCGATCCCCAACGTGTATTACATCGAGGCGAGCGAAGAGATGCTGGACCCCGGGGCAACTGACGTAACGGGTTACGGGATGTGGACGGACCAGGCATTCGGGGTCGGCCACTTCGCCAAGTACGCGGAAAGCAGAATGGACGAGGCGGATACCCAATCGATGATTGTCCAACTCGCACTAGAAAAGAAGGCAAGGAAGGCCGCTCCCAGGGACCAGGCCATAATCAGGGACGTCATGGAAAGGCTGTCGGACGACTCAGGAAGTGCCAAGAGATCCTATGACCAGCCCAGCAAGGGCATCCTCTGGGGTTGGGAGGTCTCCGCATACATCTGGACCAAGGCCATAAGCTCAGGAGTGTACCTCGTTGCCGTTCTAGCGATGCTAGCAGGCGTGGTTGAGATGGACGAGAGATTGTGGACAATGACCATTGCCACTGCGATTTTCTTCCTTGGGCTGACAGGGGTCCTGCTTGTGATCGACCTGGACAGGCCCGAGAGGTTCCTGTACGTAATGCTCCGGCCCAACTGGGATTCGTGGCTGGTGAAGGGGGCATACGTCCTTGCCGGTTATGGGGCGATACTTGCCGCTAGTGGCGCGATAATAGTCTTAGATCTAGAACCGGACCTATTGGGCTATCTTGCCATCCTAGGCCTCCCTCTAGCAATCCTCACTGGGACTTACACTGCTTGGCTATTCAAGCAGGCCAAGGGAAGGTCGTGGTCCGATGACCCGAATCTGGCTGCTAGGTTCCTAATTGAGACACTTGTGGCCGGAGTAGCGGTTTTCTTCCTGATCTTCTCAATGGACTGGTTGGCTTTCGCACTCTGCGCGATCGTGCTTATTCTGCTGATCGGTGAGGTCAAGGGACTAGTCATGAAGCCACAAATGGAGCCATTGCTGTGAGGTGATATGATGGGAAGGACGTTCATCGAAGATTTCGCCCAGCGGTTGGGCATAATCCCGGACCTAGACAGGAAGAGGGCGGGAGGGGCAACGGGGCCACTCAGAAATTTTCCAGACCAAGATGAATGGCACGACCACGTGGAGTTGGATGCCAACGAGTGGCCGAAGATGGTAGAGAGGCGCTACTCGCTTGTCCCAACAACATGCTTCAACTGCGAGTCTGCCTGCGGCTTACTAGCGTACGTTGACAAGGACACGGGGTCGGTTACGAAGTTCGAAGGCAATCCCCATCACCCAGGAAGCAGAGGGAGGAACTGCGCCAAGGGACCCGCTACAATCAACCAGATCAACGACACAGAGAGGATACTGCATCCGATGAAGAGAGTTGGCCCCAGGGGGGAAGGCGGATGGGAGAAGATTAGCTGGGATGACGCCCTGGACGAGATCTCGAGCAAAATCAGGGCGTCCCTGAAGTCGGGTGCCAAGGACAGGGTAGTATACCACGTTGGCAGACCGGGTCACGAGGGCTACACAAACCGGGTCCTGAAGGCATGGGGTGTTGACGGGCACAACAGCCACACAAACATTTGCTCGGCGGGTGCGAGGACGGGGTACGCACTCTGGCATCGTCACGATCGGCCGTCTCCAGACCACTCCAATGCAAAGGTGATATTGCTTACGTCATCGCATCTCGAAACTGGTCACTACTTCAACCCGCACGCCCAGCGGATCCTCGAGGGGAGGATGGACGGGGCCACGCTGATAGTGATCGACCCGCGGCTTGCGAACACCGCTGCGATGGCAGACCACTGGCTTCCGACCTGGCCCGGATCCGAATCTGCACTTTTCCTATCCTGGGCCAGCATGATACTGGAGCGGCGGCTGTACGACAGGGATTTCATGGAGAACTGGGTAAACTGGGAGATGTGGATGGAAGCAGATCACCCAGACGAACCAAGAGAATTCGACCGATTCATTGAGTTGCTAAGGGAGGAGTATTCCGAATACACTCCCGAGTTCGCATCGAAGGAGTGCCGCATACCAGTGGAGCAGGTGATTGAGGTAGGGGAGTTGGTGGCGGGGGCCGGGAGCCGCCTGGCGACCCACGTCTGGAGAGCGGCTGCAATAGGGAACCTCGGAGGCTGGCAGGTCAGCAGGACGCTTCATCTCCTGAACGTCCTGACCGGGAGCGTCGGCACAGAGGGCGGGACGTCTCCCAACTCGTGGTCTAAGTTCAAGCCCGAACTATTCGACGTGCCTCCTGATCCGGACGGGTGGAATGAGCTACACTTCCCTCCCGAGTACACCCTTTCCCACTACGAGATGAGCCATATCCTCCCTCACCTCGTTAAGGACGGAAGAGGCTCGATGGATGTCTACTTCACACGGGTATTCAATCCCGTTTGGACGTATCCAGACGGCTTCTCATGGATCGAGATGCTGCAGAACGAGGATTCGGTTGGCTGCCACGTGGCACTGACGCCCACTTGGAACGAGACTGCCTTCTTCGCGGACTACGTGCTGCCAATGGGCCATGCATCCGAAAGGCACGACGTCAACTCCTACGCCACCAGCTCGGGCAAGTGGGTTGCCTTCAGGCAGCCCGTGTTGAGGGAGTACGCACGTAGGGAGGGGCGGGAGGTAGAGTTCACCCACGAGGTCAACCCCGGAGAGGTGTGGGAGGAGGACGAGTTCTGGAACGAGCTATCATGGCGGATCGACGACGGGACAATGGGGATCCGGGAGCACTTCATGAGCCCCTATAGGGAAGGTGAGAGGATAACAATCGACGAGTACTACCAATACATGTTCGAGAGGGTGCCAGGGCTCCCAGAGGCAGCCGAAGCAGAGGGAACCGATCCGCTCGGATACATGAGGAAGCACGGGGCGTTCCTGATCGAGGATGCGACATACAGCAAGCACGAGGAGGAGGGCTGGCCGACCCCCAGTGGGAAGCAGGAGTTATTCTCGAAGAGCATGGTGGAGTTCGGGAACCCTGAGCACTCGATCCCACACTACAGGGTAATGAGCCACGTACACCCAGACAACCTACAGCAAGACGACGAGTACTGCCTGCTACCGAACTTCAGGTTGCCCCAGCACATCCACTCTAGGTCGGCAAATGCCAAGTGGCTAGCCGAGATAGGTCACAGGAACCCACTTTGGGTACACCCCTCCGATGCGAAGAAGCTCGGCGTGGGAGAGGGTGACCTCCTGAAGATCGAGACCGAGATAGGTTGGTTCATCGACAAGGTCTGGGTAACCGAGGGGATAAAGCCCGGAGTTATCGGATGCTCCCACCACATTGGACGCTGGCGGCGGAAGCAGGATGCTGGAAACCGCTACATGACAAACGAAGTCGAGATAGAGGATGTCGGAGATGGCAAGATGAGGATGAGGACCGTGAGCGGCGTGAAGCCCTGGAAGTCCGATGACCCTGACACCAACAGGGTCTGGTGGAGGGACGGCGGGGTGCATCAAAACATCACCCACGCCGTTCAACCAGACCCAATCAGCGGAGCGCACTGCTGGCTGCAGAAGGTCAGGATATCGAGGCCGGCGGAGGGAGAGGCATACGGAGACGTAGAGGTTGACACCAACAAGTCGTTCGAGTACTACAAGAAGTGGAACGAGATGGCCAAGGAGAAGGAGGTCCATCCCCGAGGGGAGAGGAGGCCGCTCTGGATGAACAGGCCCCTGCCGCCGAGGAAGGAGCACTGGTTCATTCGTGAGTAGCCGGCATCGCGGTTTCCGAGACGCCCCAGTCTACAGCTTCCCAGACCCTCTCGTGCACGTAGTAGAATCCCATCTTCAATGGAAACTCGATTACGATAAACCATCCCGCTGTCTCTATCTCCCCGGTAAGGAGTCCAGCAACTGCCGCACCTGTCAAAGTAGCAATTATTCTCCAAGCGAATGTCTTCGCAAGGACGCGTTCCCTAGTGTACATACCCATCGCCATATCATCGCGCGGGCCTAGCATTGAGCAATTAACCTAAGCGGTTCCTAGTATCCTATGTACGGGTTTTGCTAGGACTGTTGGATTGCCGGAATTGAGGCCAGATCTATTGGTTCTACATCTTCCAGTCCACAGTCGCTCCAACTCCATCCCCTCTCATGAAGGTAGTACAGGACCATCTTTGTGAAAAGTTCCGCAAATCCTACAGTCGCTCCCGCAGCCCAACTACATGTCACTATCCTAGTGAGGATTATCGTATCTACCGTTCCTATCGTCCGCCAGGAAACAGTCTTCGCGAGACTTCTCTTTGCTGTTGCATGGCCTGTGCCGGGTATGTGTGTCATGCATAGCGCTCTGTTCGATAAGGGATAACCCCTCCGATAGGGGATTCTGGTGAAATCAGACCGATACGATGACCACGGCGATTCCCTGGCCACCCCCGATGCAGGCAGAAGCGACGCCGAAGCGGCCGCCT
>JAKURM010000066.1 GCA_022449945.1 Candidatus Thalassarchaeum sp.
CGTGCCCTGTTCTATATGGGATAAGGGGAAGTTGCTGTGAGGACTTAGAGCGTGATCAGGAGTGGCTCCAGAAAAGGGCGGACTTTGAGCAGTGTTCCTGCTTTGCAAGCCACCGGACAAACCAACTCAGCGACGATCATATTGAGTCTTTCACCAGCGGCACGGTCACTACCATCCCAAAGACTACGAGAGGGGGGCATGCCTTGATTGGAACCATTACCGCCGATGGGACATTCAGTCTTGTTGCATTCTCTGAATGTGGAACTGTAAACAGAGTCCTCAGGTCCCTAATTCCAGGTGATCAGATCAGCTGGACAGGACTCGTATCGCCTGATGATTCAGTGCACTTGGAGAAATTACGGGTCGACATAGCCGGCCCACGGATTTCCGGCCGACCAGTCTGTTGCTCAAAGACCATGAGAAGCCAGGGAAAGGGCCAGGGCATGAAGTGCACTTCATGCGGGACGATGGAGCACAAATACTGGTTGTGCAATGCCCCTGAAAGAATCCTTGGTGACGGTGCAGGGGAGTGGGTGGAACCGACCCCCTCCAATCGACGACACCTGGCCAGGCCGGTTTCGCTAATGCAATGAGCACTGACTAATACTACCCTCTATACCCGAGTCCATGGCAATTGGACCCGAGTCAATATTGTCGGCAATACTGTTACTTACATCGGCATATTTGATTTGGGTACTCCTTAGGCATAGGCAACTAAGCTCGTTTGGTGGGCAAAGCAACGAGGCTATCTACGATGGTAGGGCTAGGGAGCCAGGAACCCTCCTCGAGCCAGATGACGTAGCTCTAGAGCAAATGGGTAGGCTTCTGGACTGGGGCGCAGAACAGGAAGAGTAGATTATGAGGGAACGAAACCGGTCTCCGTCAGAAAAACCCTCGAATATCCCCCTTCGTCCTCAATAATTCTGTAACCCATATTTTGCCCGTCATCATACAGAAAAACCACTCTAATCGACTCATTAATACTGCTTCCTCCCCTAGGGGAAAAGCCGCTAGTGCTGCTGTTGGAAACCGGTTCAGAAACATATGCTGAGGTAATAACTACTCGACATTCGGGGCCTCTGCCGATCAGTTCCCTAACCGCTTCGATGTCGTCTGCTCTAGCCCTGCCATGCCTATCACACCAATCGTCAATGACCAACAAGTCATTCCCTCCTAGCCTTTCCACGAGGGATTTGGTCGCGGTAACGCTTGTTGAAAGTCCTCTCCTGTTCTCAAACAAGGTAAGTCGCATTAGGGCCTCTTCATCCAGATGGCCTAGAATTTGAGATGTTCTTTCGGGGTCCGGCATTTCTCTTGCTATCCAGAGTACCCTGTTTCCGGATTCCAAAACGGTTGATGAGATGCTCAGGCATAGAGTGGTCGCCCCTGCACCCGGGCCATAGCATAGGTGCACTGGTCCCAAACCAAGTTCGAGCATGGCCAATCGAGTAGATGATGGTGAATGATGGTTTTCTAATTAAGCGGGCAAGAAGGATAATGGTTGTGACCTTCTGCGATAATCGTGGTTGGCAAGGATACTGAGAGAATTCCTAGGAGACCACCACCGATTTTTGAAGAGACGGACGAGACTGTCATGGGCGGCGTATTGTCCGGCGGAATATTCGGGGTCGCATTGGATGATGTCAACCAGTATGGGCCACATGCAATGATAATGCTACTTTTCGCCTTTGCTACTGTTACTGCCCTAGTCCTGATGATCGGAGAGTCATTGCTATAGTCACGACTTTGCTGTTAGCGACTATGAACACCTTTCTCTCGCGATTGCAATCGCCGTTTCTACTATCTCTTCCGATGAGCCCAAGTGACTGCTAGGATCAAACATAGAGCTCAATCCATCTTCGTCAATTAACTCTGTAATTGCTGGCACCTGTTTGCAGGCTTCCTCGAGACCCATCGAACCCTCAATGGCATTAATTGATGCTTTCCTTAGCTCTTCGTGGGCTTGGTCCCTTGGCATCCCTCTGTCCACCAGTTCGAGCATGATCTTCTCTGCCATAATTAGACCACCCTGCGATTCGATGTTTGCCATCATCCTTTCAGAGTCAACGGTCATTCCAGAGACGACCTTTTCGCATTTTGCCATTATGTCATCCAGCAGTATCATTGAGTGTGAAAGTGTGAACCTCTCGCTAGATGAGTTTGCAAGATCCCGCTCGTGCCACAATAGGGCGTTCTCGAATGAGGGAATTATCATCGATCGTACAATCCTAGCCAGACCGCAGGCATTTTCTGCAGTAATCGGATTTTTCTTATGGGCCATAGTGGATGAGCCAACTTGCTTCTCTGAGTCGAATGCCTCTGCTACCTCTGCGATTTCGGTCCTCTGAAGGTTTCTTACCTCCTGCAGAACCTTCTCAATGCTAGTTGCTACGTTCGCCATCCAGCCTACCCACTCAATGTATCTGTCTCTCCCCACGACTTGTGTGGTGGCAACCGGGACTTCTAGCCCCAACTCTTGCAAAATGAGCCCTTGCAGTTCCAAAGCCCGGTCTCCCTGTGCCGCACCGGTTCCGACTGCACCCAGAAATTTCCCAGTTATGCATCTCGGGGTAATCTCATCAAGCCGTTCCAGATGCCTCCGGAACTCGTCCACCCAGACTGCAACCTTCAGGCCAAAGGTAATTGGAACCGCAGCTTGCCCATGTGTTCTTCCAAGCATCACAGTAGCCTTCTCCCTTTCTGAAATTTCACAGAGGGACAGAATTAGGCTGCATATGGAGGTTCTTTGCAAAATGATGCTATCTCTTATTTGCAGAGCATCTGCAGAATCCACATTGTCATTGCTGGTGGCACCAAGGTGGATGCACCACCCCGAGTCTCCGGCGGCCTCGGCCATTGCCTTGGTCAAGGCCATGATGTCGTGCCTAGTCTCTCTTTCGAGTTCATCGACCCTGTCTGCGGTGACGATTCCCGGATCTGCAATGTCGGCAATTGCATCATAGTCTTCTGGAGAAACCCTACCCATTTTGCTATGGGCCCATATCAGCGCCCTTTCGACCTCAAGCAATCTAGCATGCCGCCCCTCACGAGACCAAATCTCCTTTGCCTCGTCACGCCCATATCTGTAGTCAAGGGGTGAAATTGGCATTGACTTCAGTCCCGCCGACCATGGTCTCCTGTTTGAGCATAACGCTAGGACTCAAGGCGGCATTTTTCTGCGTGCCACTCTCCACGACTACCATTCCAGCTGGACTTACCTTCGACCAAAACACGCTTACTAAAGTGCGGAGCATCAGTAACTAGTGTTTCGAACTCCCCACCCTCTCCGTCTAGATTGAATCGGTTTTCTTTTGCCAGCTTCTCCAATTTTTTCAAAGCAACTAGATCCAACTTAGTCCCTAGCCACTTCTCATCAAGGCCCTCGCAAGAGACGGAAGTAATGATGACCTCAAATCCATGCTCGATCAATGAACTCATGTGGTTTGCTGAGTCCTTATGCCAGAGAGGGCTAAATGACCTAATGCCGAGCCTCTCGCACATCCGCTCTATCCTGGTTTTTTGATAGTCAGACCTCAGCGCACCAGTCACAATTCCATCGACGTCTAACAATCCATCTTGGATGGCCATCCCATCAGGAATATCAAAGGAGTTAGGCCATATTTCCTCAAATGCCCTGTTTGTAGAAACTTTGCCTGCAATAGCCTGCTCTAGGTCGAGAACCTCCAAATCCTCTTCTCCTTGAGTAATCACAGGCAACCACGTAACGCCCATGGAAGCAGCGTGCATTCCTGCAATTGCCGTGTTTGGCAATTGGAACATCATCGAATCCCCTCCACTTACGCCTACGGTAATCATTGAGACTACTTCCCATCCTTGGAGGGTTGCCCACCATGCAGAATAAGTGGAATCCTTCCCCCCCGAAGTCAATACGGCTACCCTCATCGTATCCCCCCTCGGGTATATGCTCTTCAATGGCTCCCCGATTGAGTATTTAGACGACCAATGTTGATAAGAGTCCATTGAGGCATCGGGTCGATTACGATGCAGCCAAGCGGAAGAGGATACGATCACGGCGTCTCAACATTTTCCCCGGATGGCAGGCTCTACCAGGTTGAGTATGCCAGGGAGTCCGTCAAGAGGGGGACAACCACTGTGGGCCTGATATACAAGGGCGGAGTAGTGCTTATTGTCGATAAAAGAATACAGAGCAAGTTAGTAATCACAGACTCTATAGAGAAGATGTACAAGATTGATGACCACATTGGGATTACCACATCGGGACTAGTGGCAGATGCTAGGCAACTTGTCGATCGAGCACGTGTACAGTGCCAGATTAACAGAATGACCTATGGGGACAGTATCCCTGTTCCCACTTTGGTAAAGAAGATGTGCGATCATAAGCAATCATTCACTCAGTATGGCGGAGCCAGGCCATTTGGCACTGCATTGTTGATTGCAGGTATTGACGAAGAGGGCGTCCACTTATTCGAGACCGACCCCTCGGGAGCCTACCAGTCTTATCACGCAGGTGCAATCGGCAGGGGGCGCTCTGCAGTTATCGACCACTTCGAGGACAAGTGGAAGACAGGAATGACCCAGAATGCAGCCATTAAGCTAGGATTGGAGGCTCTTCGGGACTCACTAGAGGACGATTTGAACGCAGATACAGTTGAGATTGCGAACGTGGATAGTAGCGGATATAGCAAACTAGACAGAGAAACGACCCTGAAGCACCTAGCCAAACTGTCTTGAGACCCCACCATCTAAGCC
>JAKURM010000067.1 GCA_022449945.1 Candidatus Thalassarchaeum sp.
GGGTTTACGTACACTAGTGTCTTGGTTTCCCCCTGACCCTGGTCCGCATTCATAAGCATTGAGCGGACTTCTGGGCTGAGGGTGTCGAAGGCGATATTTACCATATCCTCCCTACTGCTTACAGTGTATGCCCAGCAATCGGGCCTGAGTGGATTAGTTGACTCGTCCCAGCACTCATCATGGACGAGTTCCCAAAGGCTTTGGTCATACAGTTCGAGTCCCTCGACCTCCAAGTTTACGTGAACCGCCTGCAGAATGTCCACTAGGCTAATTGTGGTGGTGTTTGCCACATTGTCGATCTTCATTACCTGCATTACCTCTATTGCATCCAAAATTGGAATGTCCCGAATAGGGGCAGTGCCGTTTTGTGGGCCCCTCTCGGTGGCATCTACGATGAACATGTTAGTCTGCCCGCCTTCGAAAACGATGCTGTACTCCCTTAGAGCTTCGTAGGACTCCAATCCAGGAGGGACCTCGTCAGAGGCTCCGGTGATGTCTTTGCCCAGCTCTTCCTTGAACCAGTCTATTCCCAGGCCGGTGAAAAATCCAGATACCAGGAGGACCAGGATCCAGGAGTTCAGTGGCACCTTGCCAATCGATTCCCATATCCCCTCGATCAAAGAGAAAGTAATGGTGGTTGCTAGTGTGAAACCTAGGATAATTGATCCTCCCGTAGTCAGATTCTCGGTTCTATGGTACATTGGTGCGAATAGGTACAGAATACCGGAAATAAGCAGAGTCAATACCAGGTAGAACAGTGCGCTGTTAATCCCCATAATTGTGCCAAAGACGTCGTTTGCCGTGACGATGCCGTCTTCTACAGGCCTGTTTTCATGCTCATCTGCCCTCTCCTTCTCGAGTCTTTCACGCCTTGCGATGTCCTTGTTCCGGGCCCTGATGAAGTCGGACGTTTCCCCCTTCCTATAGCGCAGTAACTCGATAAGAGCAGGGACCATGAGCATGGATAGGAAGAAGGTGCTTGAAATCCCGAGTAACAGGGTCACGCCCACTGTCCTCATGGGACGAATAGGCACCAGTTGGGGCCAGGTTAGGACGCTGAATCCTATGATTGTGGTGAGTGCGGAAAGGAAAATGGCATTCCCAGTCGTCATTGCTGACCTCACGGTCGCAGTAAGGCTAACTAGTGGGTCGAATGGATCGGTGCTCTCGGAGACTCCATCCCCCTCGTTCGAACGGCCACTAAGAATGTCGCTCCTATTCTCCTCTATCCTATTCGTCAGATGGAGTGAATAGTCGACCCCCAAACCCACTAAAATCGGTGCTGCAGAAATTATCATGGGAGTAAGCTCGATGTCCAAAATCACGGTTGATCCGAATGTAATGGCTAGGCTCATCGCAATTGGGAGGCCACAAATCACGATGACCTTCCAGCTTCGGTGCAGTATCAACATCGTCAAGGCCACAAGAACGAGGCTGACTGGGAGCATGACGTCGACTAGCTGGTCATAGATTTCATCCGAAACATCGTGCAAAACAGGAGTCAGGCCAGTTACAGTGACGGCCCTCCTCTGCGGGATTACATCGAGTCTCTCAGGATCCATTGTCCAGACGTCATTTTCGTAGTACCTAGTGCATATCTCACATTCATCCACAGTCGCAGAGTCGAGTAATTTTCCTGCATGCGTGATAAATGCCTTGTGGGCTCTGACCCATCCATCCTTCTGGTCATATCTATCGGTGATGTCTGTGTTCGTCATTTCGAATGATATCCCCATTATCACCACGCCCGTGTCCCAAATTCCATCGCCATTGGTATCCCTGACGAAGTTAGAGATGAGGTCTCCTGCATCCTCCACATAGCGGTCGATTCTCTCCTGATCACCATCCCCCTGGGGTATGGAGTAGCCTTCGTTCGGGTTCATTGATGAAATCGTGCAACTACCATCCGAGCCAGGGATGCCGTACTTCTCAACTGCGCATGAGAAACGATAGTTCGTTGAGTTGGCCTCCTTTATTATCTGGGCTGGGGAGAGTACCCAAACGACGCCATCACATCCACTGTCCGGGGCAGAGCAGGCGAGAGCCCCCCGGTCCTCCTTGTTGAAATCTAAGCCTTGCTTCAGAACCCCGTTTCCCTTGTTGTTGTCGTCACCCTCTATCCAAGAGATTTGAGACAATATGTCAGCGTCTGTGATGTTCTCTGACCCGCTCTCACTGCCCTTTGCAGCGTTGTTCGTCTGGACGTAAAGAATCACGATGTCGGTTGACCACTGCTCCCTCACCTCATTGAGCAATTCCGTGGAGTTGGCCCCGTCGGGAAGGTATATCTCAACATCACCGTTGATTTGCTGTTCGAAATCCAATGCGTCCCTTCCAACGATTGCTGAGACTAGGAGTAGAATGATGACAACTGTGCCAGGAGTTCGAAGAATGGCACTGTAGGAAAGCTCAGCGATCCTCTGTATGGTGACGTGGAGGGCGTCAGAAAGGTCATCAGACAGTTGGCCGACGGTTTCCACAAGCCCCACTATCGGACTCCCCATTACCGCATCGCGGGCCTTTACCAAGGGGGAGAGCGCTAGAGTCAGCCTGTCGAAGAACCATGTCCAGAAGAGCATTTCCTCGTCCTGTTGAAGGTCAACTGGGCCGTTCGTCACGCAGGCGGGCCTTGGCAGAGGACAAATGAAGCGTTCGCATGGGATGACGGGGTTTGTCGTAATTACCGTGTTGGGGTGAAATGCGGAACCCGCAACTACCGATGGCCTCAAGACCGGAGTTTTGCTCGAATGTCCATGGAGTTAGTTACGGGGGGCGCTGGCTTCATCGGCTCACATCTGGTGGATGCCCTAGTCGAAAGGGGCCTCAAAGTAAGAGTTCTGGACAACTACAGTAGCGGAAAGGAGAGTTTCCTGGCACAGCACAGTAGCAGCGAGATGGTGGAAATAGTCAAGGGCGACCTGCTGGACAGCGAGGTGGTTATATCTGCGATGGAGGGAGTAGCCACAGTCCACCACTTAGCAGCAAACCCGGACATTAGGCTCGGCACCGAGGTTACCAACACCGACCTGGAGCAGGGCACTATCGCTACTTACAACGTCCTCGAAGCAATGAGGCTGACGGGAGTTGGCAGAATCTCATTCTCCTCCTCTTCCGCAGTATATGGCGAGGCAGGCCAAATGCCAACCCCGGAGACCTATGGGCCAATAATGCCGATTTCCCTGTACGGGGCCTCAAAGCTGGCCAGTGAAGCTTTGATCACTGCATGGGTTGGGACTTTCGGGGCCCAGGGCTTCATTCACAGGTTCGCCAACATTGTCGGCCCAAGGGGGACGCATGGGGTGATTTTCGACTTCATACACAAACTCAAGAGTGACCCGACCAGACTGGAGGTTCTTGGCGACGGTAAGCAGGAGAAATCGTACATGTCCGCAGAGGACTGTGTTCGCTCAATGATCCACATTATGGACATCGATGAGGGAGGTGCGAACATGTACAACCTAGGCACGGGAGACACGTGCTCTGTATCCAGGATCGCAGAAATCGTTGTCGAGGAAAGCGGACTCGATGACGTCTCCATAGAGTACACTGGAGGGAGCAGGGGGTGGGCAGGAGACGTACCAAAGACCTACTTGGACGTAAGCAAGCTCCTGCAGACGGGATTTGAGCCTACTGCGGCCTCTGAGCGGGCCATCAGGGAGACGGCAAAAGCCCTAATTGGCGAGATTGGGCTATGATTGCTGGCCCCAGTTGATAACCCCCGGTCAGGACGAAGTGGCATGAGCAAGCGTTGGTACCAAGAAAACAAGCGCGACCCATGGCGGCGAGATGCGCGTTCAAAGGGTTACAGGGCCCGTTCCGCTTACAAGCTCAAGCAGATCCAAGACCGATTCGGACTAATGAGGGAGGGAGATGCAATCCTAGACATCGGTTGCCACCCGGGGGGTTGGACCCAAGTAGCCGTTGAAGAGGCGGGTTTGCAAGGCCTGGTAATCGGCGTGGACATACTGACTACCTCGGCAATAGATGGAGCCGAAGTAATTGTTGGGGACATAACGCAACCGGAAACTATCGAGCGGATTATGGAAATTCTCGACGGGAGGGGGCTTAACACGGGCATCAGTGACATCTCCCCACGCCTAACGGGACGATACGACACCGACCAGGCCATTTCCTTGGAGCTATCGACAATGGCGCTTGACGTTGCCTCGGCCCTACTGGTCCCCGGGGGCGGCTTCGC
>JAKURM010000068.1 GCA_022449945.1 Candidatus Thalassarchaeum sp.
GAGACCCGTTAGACAGGTCATGTGAGAAATTCGACGAGTTGGTTCCTAATGACCCGGGCCTGCCATATGACATGCAAGTTGCAGTGGAAGAGATTCTTGACGAGGGTAGCTTTCTGGAGGTGCAAGCTGACTTTGCTACAAACATTGTGATTGGAATTGGAAGACTGGGAGGGCATACGATTGGTGTTGTAGCTAACCAACCAATGCATTTGGCTGGTTGCCTTGACATTGATGCGGCAGTAAAGGCGGCCAGGTTCGTTAGATTCTGTGATGCCTTCAATATCCCACTTCTTACACTTGTTGATGTGCCTGGATTCCTGCCAGGGGCCAGTCAGGAATGGGGGGGGATTATCAGGCATGGGGCAAAGCTACTCTATGCATTCGCCGAAGCAACCGTACCAAAACTTACTGTAATCACTAGAAAGGCATATGGGGGTGCCTACGACGTTATGTCATCGAAACATATCAGAGGGGATTACAATATCGCATGGCCTTCGGCTGAGCTAGCAGTAATGGGGGCTCAGGGAGCAGTACAAATTATCCACAGAAGAAGGATTGGGGACTCAAAGAACCCTGAGCAAGAGCGGATAAGACTTGTCGATGACTACACCGAGTCATTTGCAAATCCATACAGAGCGGCGTCTCTAGGTTACTTAGATGACGTAGTTCTTCCATCGGAGACTAGGATTTCTCTTACCAAGGCACTGGGGGCTCTAATTGAGAAGGAAGAAGTGAGGCCTGCCAAGAAGCACGGCAATATTCCATTGTGAGGATTAGAATGAAAGAGGATATTGATGAAGATAGATTGCTGGTTGCGGCGATTGCGGCTGTATTGATGGAGGAGTCGATAGGCAGCTATCTAGAGCCATCCCTGGGTCGGGGAATGGGGAGTTCCTGGTCTATTGACCATAGAAGATCTCTGCTGGGAAGAGAGTCCCTCGAAACATCTAGATCCAAGAGAAGTGCGACCAGGTGAATCCATGAGTGAGAAAAGGAAGATTGTCGTAGATGGGCAAGAGTTCGAAGTCGAAATTGAGTTAATTGACGGAAAGTGGGAGGTCTCTTTGGGCGGTAAGACATTCATTGTCGAGACCGATTCTGCAAAAAGGCACGTCAGAAGAGCCAGGGAGTCAGAATCCAGCAGCATGTTGGGTGCATCTGGAACTATTTCGTCTGCGATTCCCGGAAAGGTTGTCTCGATTCTCGTTTCAAAGGGCGATTTGATTTCAGCTGGAGATGTGGTGCTAGTACTAGAGGCAATGAAGATGCAAAATGAGATTAAGGCGTCCATTGACGGCGTTGTCAGCGAAATCAAGTGCGAAGCGGGAGAAAGGGTCGAGGCAAACGTTCCATTGTTGGAAATGATTCCGGAAAACATTTGAGGTGATTATGTGCCAAAGTGCGACTTCAATGAATGTAATAGAAGTGGTTCGCAGGTCAGTAGACTATCTCCAGAGGGATTCTTAGTTTCTAGTGGTAAGAAAGCCTACTCATTCAGAGAGGCCTACGAGAGATACAACTACTGCAAAGAATGTCATGATCGCCTCATGAAGGATGTATGGTCCAGAGTCAGGGACTCTGGTGGTAAGGACGATGACCACGTTGCTCCCACGGCCGTATAATCGGCATGTTCATCTAACCAACCACTAATCTATGCACATGGCTAGTTTCGTCAGTCATCTAGAGTGCTCATTTACCGGGGAAAGATTTCCGTCGGGGACTATCCAAACGGTATCAAATTCGGGAAAGCCGCTATTGGTAAAATACGACTTAGAAAGGATTTCTAAAGAATATAGCAGAGAAGATATCACCAATTCCGAAGAAGCGGGATTCTGGAGATATTCCCCGCTTCTACCAGTAGAGCTCGAAAGGAACCGGGTTTCCCTCGGAGAAGTGGTTACCCCCCTTATTGAACTGGAAAAGACAGGGAAAATGATTGGTGCCAACCCTGGAATGGCGATAATTAAGGATGAGTCCAGGCTTCCGACGGGTTCGTTCAAGGCTAGGGGTTTGGGCCTAGCCGTTTCGATGGCTAAGGAACTAGGAATAGAACATCTAGCAATTCCAACAAATGGCAATGCTGGTTCAGCACTAGCAGCGTATGCATCAAGGGGGGGGTTGACCACAACTGTTCTCTGTCCCGATAACACCCCAGAGATTAATGTCAGAGAAGCTAGAATTCAAGGTGCAAAGACTCACTTGGTAAATGGACTAATTGGAGAGTGTGGTAAGATCATTGCAGATGGGACAGAGTCAATTGAGTGGTTTGCCGTATCCACCCTCAGGGAGCCCTACCGAATTGAGGGGAAGAAGACAATGGGCCTAGAATTGGCCGAGCAACTCAAATGGAATCTCCCCGATGTAATCTTCTATCCTACTGGAGGAGGGACTGGAATTATCGGAATGTGGAAGGCATTTGGAGAATTGGTTGAGCTGGGATGGATTGACTGCAGGTTACCCAAAATGGTAGCAGTTCAATCAACTGGATGTGCCCCTATAGTCAGGGCTTGGGATGAGGGCAAGGAATTCGCAGAATTCTGGGATAATGCGGAAACCATCTCTTCGGGAATTAGGGTTCCATCGGCCCTTGGTGACTTCCTGATACTAAATGCAATTAGAGAATCAGGGGGATTTGCGATAGCAGTAACCGATGAAGAGACCCTGGAAATACAAAACCAAATAGGAATGGAAGACGGGCTTCTGCTATGTCCTGAAGGTGCAGCTACAGTTGCAGCATATAGGAATTGCATCAATTCAGGAATGGTAGACGCAGACGAAAAAGCGGTGATGTTCAATACTGCCACTGGACTGAAGTATCCTATGCCTCCTGTATCATCCCGAGTCGATAAGGAAAATGTAGACTTCTCGACATTCCAATCCTAGATTAGCCCCAATGCGTCCTCAATTCTGTTTAATTCTGGACCAGTAGAACCTGAGCCGACCAATGCGTGAGTATCGCTTGCACAGCACCCGGCACCCACAAATGGGGACCCGAATGTCACAGTACCCACCATTACAGAAACCCCAAGAGTTTCCTGAATTGCCTCGACTTCATGCGTCTTTACATCGGGATGGGCCAAGACTCCCTTGTTGTTGGCAACGACCATGCTGCCCAGAGTTTTGTGTCCTGCTACCTCTGTCCTCATTGTGGGCACTGAGAGCACATCGGAAATCATTTCAGCTCCCGATTCGGGAATTGTTGGGCTCAATAAGGCGCCGTTGTCGTTGCACTCAATTAGATTTCCAGCGGCATTGACACCACTCTCCATTACTACAACGGGGCCGAAGCTCGTAAGCTCATCCAGATCGTCTTCCGTAGCAATGTCGGCCACCGCTATTCCGTGGCGATTACCCCTTAGCAGGCTTCCAAGTAGTGATGATCCGCCAACCTGGAATCTGTGGGTCTCCATGCCAAAAGCCGACTCAACCTCCTCTGCAGTGATATCATCTAGGGTACGTGGAATGAACAGAACGTCCCCTACGACACTGAGGTATACGCCGACTTGGGAATGGCCAAGGATGTCTCCAGTTGAGATTGGCATTCATTCACCTGTGACCGTACAATGGCAATAATCTTGGTGCGGGGATGTGAAGGATAGTGGCACAGCGACGACCTTTCCCGTGGGCTTGCGCACCACAGTACCGGAATCGACGCAGGAGGGCTTGACTTCCGGGTTCGATATGGGACCGGGTAGTACCCCTCCGCTTTGGCCGTGCACAACTATCCTTCGAATGTGAATTGATATGCTCTTTTGGACAGAGACTCACACTGATGTGTACCTGAAATTTAGATGCTCGGGGGGTTAGTGCAGCTGGGCTGAACACCTCGGCGAACCTCGGTGCTTACACCCGCTGTCTATCAAACTCGTCTTCTACGAGTCCCCTGAGATGCCTCGTCTTTCGGATGACTTCGAGCTTAGATGCTTTCAGCTCTTATCCACGTAGGGCGTGGCTACCCAGCATTGCCCTGCCGGACAACTGGTAAACTAGTGGCCCCGAGCCCTCGTTCCTCTCGTACTAAAGGGCCCTTCCGATCACGCATCAATACGCCTCAACCACAAAGCAACAAACCTGTCTGACGTCGGTCTAAACCCATCTCACGATCCCCTTTAATGGGCGAACAACCCCACCCTTCCCAGCTGCTGCACCGGGAGGTTGGGAAGAGACGACATCGAAGTAGCAAGCC
>JAKURM010000069.1 GCA_022449945.1 Candidatus Thalassarchaeum sp.
CATCCCTGGCGATGTCCGGCCAATCGGTCGCATTGCGTCCGGGGATCGCAGCATCTACTACGAGTAGCGGGACATCCCCCCCGCCTGTGTTCCTGCGCGTGGAATCCGGGTGCGCCCCTAGGTGATAGGTGCCCGACAATGAAGCGTTCACTCCCGATATATTGTAGCCAGTCTCATCTAGTATGCCATCGCTGTCGTTGTCGAAGTCGATAGTCGATGTATCCGCATACCAAGTGTTGGACTCGGGGTATGCCTCCCCTTCGACCATCCAGGTGTACATGCTGTTGTGGTCGAGCATCAGTGGCCATCCAGTGTAGTTGGAGCCTTGGTACTCGACCCTAGCCTGAGTTCCATTCAGGTCTGGGTGGCCGAAATCGACTCCGGTGTCTGCTACCGCTACAACTAGGCCCTCGCCTGAGTAGCCCATCTCCCATGCGTCGATTGCACCGTGAATCTCCCCCGTTCGCACGGAGTTTGGTGACGAACCCAGGGGAGTAATCCCATATGGCTCTGGGGCCCTCTGGGCGTCTATCAGTGCGATGACGCCCTCGACCCCGAAGAGCTTGGGGAGGAGTTCGGAGTCCACCCAGAAGGTCCTGTGCTCGATCCCCCCGGGTGTGTGGTCATTGGCCTCCAAGAATTCGCCCGGTCCGGGCGGGGCCTGCCTCTCTAGGGATCCGGTATGCCTTTGCCAAGAGTCGAGGTGCCCCAGTGAACGGGTGATAGCAGTGACCCAGACCCTTTCCTGTCCGGATGCCCCCCTCATGGTTAGTGATTCGTCCATCCAGGGGTTTCCGCCTCCAAGAGGCGTCATTTGTTCTTCGATAACCTCTTCGTAGTAGGGCGATTGCTCGTTGTTTGGGCTTTCGGTGGCGTAGGAGGGCAGAGTCGAGGCCAGAAGCATTGCAAGGGAAACTAGTACCAGTCTGGCTCGCACAGCCGAACGGTACCGAGACTAGGCTTGATATTGACGGCTCCGGGTCCCGTCAAATACAAGAGTCTGGACACTAGGGAGAGAGCGGAGTCCCGTAGTGTAGTGGTCCATCATCTCGGGTTTTGGTCCCGGGGACCCTGGTTCGAATCCGGGCGGGACTACCACTCAGTATTGCTCTCTGGTCACTTTCCAATAACATCCGGATCCCTGAATAGGTCCTTTGTGATGTTCTTCTGGTGGCTTTCTAGAGTGCCCCCGCCAATCTCCAACAGCTTGGCATCGCGCCACATCCGTTCGACGACGTACTCGCCCACGTAGCCATATCCCCCCATGACTTGGATCGCCCTATCTGCAATGTTCTTTGCAGAAGTAGTCGAAAAGAGCTTGACTCCGTCTGAGTCGAGCCTTTGCCCCGCTTCGGAGAGGTCGATCTGACGAGCGGTGTCGTAAACGTAGGCGCGCATTGCCCTGTACTCTGCCCACGATTCCCCTATGTGACGCTGTATTTGTCCGAAGTCCCTGATCTGTCTTCCAAAGGCCTCTCTCTCGGTGGCATATTCATTCATGTCCTGAAGGCATCTCCTGGCAATACCGACGCTCATGGCTGCAAGCCCTATTCGCTCATGCTCCAGGTTCCTCATGAGGTGTATCATTGACTCTCCCGGGGTGCCTACGACATTCTCTGGAGGTACTATGCAGTCCTCGAAAACGAGTTCTGCCGTGGTGCTGGCCCTCATTCCGAGTTTGTCGTGAATCTTCTGGCCTGCTGAGTAGCCCGCCATCCCCTTCTCGACTAGGAAGGTGGTGAGTTGTGCGCGGCCCCTTTCGTCCGTCCCAGTGCGGGCATAGAGCCAAACGACGTCGGCAGGGGAGCCAGCCTCATCGAGTATGCCATTGGTAATCCACATCTTCCTGCCGTTTATCACCCACGAACCGTCGGGATTCTGCTGTGCTGTTGTCTGCATACCTAGGACATCCGTACCATGGTCCGGCTCGCTCATTCCCAAACATCCTACCCATTCCCCACTGCAAACTTTGGGAAGAATTCGTGCCTTCTGTTCATCGGTTCCGCTTCGTGCAAGGTTGTTTACGAATAGTTGGTCATGGGCCAGGAAGGCCAGACAAAAGCCTGGATCCGAATAAGAGAGTTCCTCGTTAACAATCACTACGGATGTTGCATCCATGCCTGCTCCACCGTACTCAGTGGGCGCTGTGAGCCCGAGTAGGCCCATTTCGCCAAGTTTGCGAAAGAGTTCCAGGTTGAATCTCTCGTCCCTGTCATGCTCTAGGGCCTGTGGCTCGACTTCCTCTAGTACGAAGTCGCGGACCATGTTCCTTAGCATTGAGTGCTCATCGGTTGGGTTGGAGATATCCAACCTACGCCAGTCCCCATCCATGGTTGTGCCAAGTGCGGCTTTCGTATGAGGCATTCGTAGGTTGGTCCCTTCATTTCCAGAAAGCCGAGTCTTCCCAGGGGAGGCCGATGGATATTCCGATTATCTCCAGTATCACGAAGTTCCAGATTAGGTATCCTAACACCGTGGCCGTGAATAAAGCCATGCTGGTATTCACCACCCTCTTCCTCTCCCTCCTAACGTCATCTAGGTCGCAGATACCACGGTTTCGAAAGTAGATAATTAGGCCCACGGACATCATGGATAGGGAGGCTGCGTAGAGGGCATACCTGAACCACGAATAGTATAGGTCATTTGATAGCTCGTTTGCAGCAACAATTGCAGATGAGCCGGCGAATAGCACCCAGACAACTGATGGTAGGCAGCACATGCTTGCCGTCAGTGCCGAGACGGTGGCTATCGCCGCTAGTGGCTTTGTATCCTCTGCCACAGCTTCACCTCATGGAGTGACGCGGCGGCTGTCACGTGGGAACGGGATTGCCTCCCGGATGTGGTCCGCCCCTGCAAGCCAGGTGCAAACTCGATCCACCCCCAAGCCGAATCCACCATGGGGGACTCCCCCATACCTGCGAATGTCGATGTAGAACTCGTATGGTTCCCTCGGAGTACCCTCCTCGTCTATTCGCTCTAGAATCTCGTCCTCAGACCAAGTTCTCTCCCCTCCGCCAATTATCTCGCCGTAACCCTCCGGTGCGAGAAGGTCGTGGCAAAGGACGTACTTCTGGTCCTCCGGGTCCGGGCGATGGTAGAATGGCTTGGCGATTCGGGGATAGTGAGTAAGGAAGTGGGGCACCTCGAAGTCAGCCGTGAGTATCTTCTCCTTGGAGTAGTCCAGGTCCTGGCCCCACTCAATTTCAATTCCCTTTGACTGCAGTTCCTCGACGGCCTCGTCATACCTCATTCTTGGGTAAGGAGAGTCGGCAAATCTGGCAATAACGTCCGAATCCCTCCCCAGTTCATTCAACTCCTCAGACCTCTCTTCTAGCATTGTACTGGCAATGTGCCTAACTACGCCTTCGCCGTGTTCCATTACTTCTTCGTTGGAAGCCCATGCAATCTCCATTTCGGCGTGCCAGAATTCAGTCAGATGTCTCCTTGTTCGGCTCTTCTCGGCACGGAATGAGGGGGCCACTGTGTACAGCCTCTCCAGAGCAGGCATCGCGGCCTCGGCGTAGAGTTGCCAAGACTGGGTTAGGTACGCCTTGCGACCGAAGTATGGTACCTCGAAAAGGGTGCTCCCCCCTTCAACGGCCCCGGCTACGAAGTTGGGGGCCTGATACTCGATGAAGTCGCGGTCTCGGAAGTATGAGTGTATAGCGCCAAATACTGTGCTCCTAATCTTCAGCATCGTTGTCATGCGGCTTGTTCGCAAGTACAGGTGACGGTTGTCCAGAAGGAACTCCGTTG
>JAKURM010000007.1 GCA_022449945.1 Candidatus Thalassarchaeum sp.
CCATCGCCTGCTTGGAGGCTGGTCCTGGCCATTACGTGTCGACAGTGGGTGCTCACCACCATTCCCCCTGTTCTCCGGGTACCTACCAGATGCTATCTGGGATGACATCCTGCTTCAACGCAGGCCCGGGATACCAGGCCCCATCCGCCGCATCAACCTCTCAGATGCCTTGCGAATCTGGGACTTACTCATCCTCCTCCGGACAGCCGCTCTTTAGCGATTCATCTCCAGTGTACTACGTTTCGGAATCCATGATGACTTCCCAGTCCCCATGCCAGCCAGGGGAATACCAGACAGAATCGGGGCAGACTTCCTGCCTAACTGTCCAAGCCGGACATTATACTGATTCAGATGCATCTGCTGAGCAAAACCCATGCGAGCCAGGAACGTTCCAGCCCGAGTCTGGGCAGACATCCTGCATAGCTGCTGATCCGGGGAGCTTCTCGTCCCTGGCTGGCTCGACTGGCCAGATGCCGTGCGCAGCAGGCTCATTCTCCTCGGAACCAGGGCAGTCTGAGTGTACTCAGGCCGAACCGGGGAACTTCGTTGATTTGGACGGAGCAACCGGTCAGACGCCCTGTCCAAACGGAGCATATCAGTCTGATACTGGCTCATCTGGATGCGAGCAGGCCCCAGAGGGGCAGGTGGTCAGCGCCGATGGCACATCTACATCACCATGCCCTGCAGGGAAGTACCAGCCAGGAGACCAGCCTTCATGCTTACAAGCATCACCGGGGCACTTCGTAAGCGAGCCGGGGTCTTCAGAGCAGACTCCATGTGAGACTGGAAACTACCAACCAGATGCAGGACAGACGGCATGCTTGGCAGCGAGCCCAGGTAACTTCGTCCCTTCCACTGGCTCCTCCAGCCAGACCGTATGCTCCAAGGGGACATTCCAGTCTTCGGAGGGTCAAACCGGCTGTTCAGATGCCATGCCTGGGCACCATGTCCCGGAGGAGGGCGCCCTTTCCCAGAGTACATGCGGTGCCGGGACGTACCAACCCGAGTCAGGTAGTGAGGGGTGCTTAGACGCCACTGCCGGTAACTTCGTCGGGCAGCCAGGATCTCCAGCCCAGACACCTTGCCAACCCGGATCTTTCCAACCACAATCTGGCATGTCTTGGTGCAAGAACGCAGAACCGGGTTACTTCGTTGACGAGACTGGCTCCACAAAGCAGACAAAGTGCCCATCCGGACAGGAGCAAGCGATGAGCGGACAGATCGAGTGCAACAAAATCGAGACGCCCCTATGGATGTCTATACTGATGTTTGGCATTCCCGCAGTGGTACTCGGGACCATGGCCGTTCTATACATATCAAATTCCAGAAAGGGCAAGGGACGCACCAAAGATAGGTCATACATGTACGCAGAGGACATCAGCAAGAAGTCTTGATTCCAACGCACTAGTTATGTGAAGCACGCAGTTGGGTGACCATGCGGGAATACCCCGGTGACCGGGTAGATCTTCGAAGTGACACAGTAACCCAGCCAACTCCGGCGATGAGGGAGGCGATGTCTCAAGCCACAGTCGGGGACGACGTGCTTGGGGACGATCCGACAGTGATCGAGTTGCAGGACCGAATGGCTGCGATGTTGGGCAAGGAATCTGCACTCTTCGTTCCATCGGGAACCATGTGCAATGCCACTGCGATAAGGGCCCAGACCGAACCGGGAGACGAGATTATTACTGAGGCACACAGTCACATATACATCTACGAGGGAGGGGGTTTTGCCGCCCTTTCAGGGGTCTCGGTTGCATTGGTGCCCGGAATGATGGGCATAATGGATCCAGCAGATGTGGCTAGGGCTGTACGAAAGGGAGATGGTAGTCTTGGGCACTTCCCAAATGGCTCCATGATTTGCGTCGAGAACACATCCAACAGGGGCGGGGGAACGTGCTATCCCTTGGAGACGATGGATGCGATAGCCGCAGTCGCCAGTGACAATTCCTGCACCTCTCACATAGACGGAGCCCGAATTTTCAATGCTTCAGTTGCAACCGGGGTAGAAGCCTCCAGAATTGCCAGGGATTACGACTCGGTCTCCATCTGCCTTAGCAAGGGCCTGGGTGCTCCCGTGGGCAGTGTCTTGGTCGGGACCAAGGAAATGATATACAGGGCGTATCGATGGAGGAAAATGTTCGGAGGGGGAATGCGCCAGGTAGGAGTCCTAGCCGCTGCAGGGCTTTTTGCACTTGACAACAACATAGAGAGGCTGGGGGAGGACCACAGCCTGGCTAGGAAGCTTGCCGAGGCGATCGAAGCGATGCCCTCCTTCACAGTAGATTTGGATCAGGTTCAGACCAACATGGTGTACGTCGGATGCGAGGAGGGATCTGCAGACGACCTGGTCTCTCGCCTCTCGGAGAAAGGGGTCGACACTCTTACGATTGACGACTCATCAATCAGAGCAGTCACACACCTGCACATCACCGATGAGGACATCGACAGGTCGATTGCTGCGTTCGAATCCTCCCAATGACCCGTAAGCGTTCAATAACAGCCCCACCTCGAATCACATATGAGGGCCGTTGGGGCACTGGCAATCACGTTGCTCTTGCTCCTTCCTGTGCAGGCCTCGGCTACTAGCGAGACACTGTGGGACGATGCTAGGATCGGGGTGGACGGAGGCACTATTGGGGGGATTTCCATTCACCTTACAGAGAATATGACTAATACGTCGGTTTCCAGCGGAATCGATGCTCTTCCAGGAGTGGTAGAGGTCTATACTGCAACATGGTGCATGAACTGCGTGACCTCTGAGGCAGCACTTGACGAAGCCATAGGTGACGACGAAATTACACGGATCCACTATCACCGCCACAAGTTCGAGACAATGGACCCATTCGGAAGCAACTCAACCGAGGAGAGATGGGAGTCTAGCTATGGGACAGCTTCAACCAACATCGGGGGGCTTTCTCGCCTAGCGCCAGCGACTGTTTTTGATGGAGAGAGGATATACATGGGTACCAATCCCAAGTCGGACAGTCTGCAAACAGACTACTCCACCTCTCTAGCATTTGGATCAAGCCATCCCTTCGAAGATTCGGGGATTCTAACTTTTGGTGTGGAAGAATCAGGAAATGCACTCAATTTCCATTGGGATTTTGATCTTGGAGAGCACTCCCTTTCTAGGGAGGCGAACATCGAGGCATGGGTCCTCTTCATCGAGGACAATGCACACTACCCAGAGGGGTCTAACGGTGTTGAAAACTATGGGCATGTCTTGCACGAGGCCGTTCTGCTCCCATTCGAGGGGAACTCCATGGAAATCCAAGCCCCATCTCCTTGGGACGGAGAAGACATGTCCGCTGTCCTTGTTATAGACTGGGAGATCATTGAGCCCGAGTCAGACATGTGGAATGCTCTTCCATCGCCAGGGGTCTCTACATTGCTGTGCATGTTGGCTGCTTTGGTGCCTCGCCGCCATGCTCCTTCTTGTTGAAAATCCATAGGATTTTGAGTTGGGTTGAATAACCCCCGTCGTGCATGGCGTATGCTCGGAGATGGCTTGGTGACGTCCATGGGATATTCTGTAACCAATGAGGAAACCAACCCAGGGAGGCTGCCGAGGTGGTTGCATGAGCACATTAGGGCACAAGCGCTGAACCCCAGTGTGTCTGTGAGTGGCTCTCCGGGGAGAATCATGGTGATATACCCAAACGAGGGATCCCGCAGAGAGGCATTGTCCGATCTGGGCCTTAGTGGGGCTGTAGATACGACCCTTCACCATACACTCGACTCACTAACAGCCTCCCTATTGGCCGATTTCAGACTACCTAGGGTAATTCCCAGAGATGGCCCGTATGAGATTATCCTGCATTCGGAGTGTAGCAGAGAATCGGCAAATCTGGGATTCCCGATGATCAATCCTCTTCCTGAGATGAATTGGGGAATGGGAAAGACCCGTGCCTTAGCAGATCTTCATGCCATACTCTCCAGGGAACTAGCACTCGAGAGTTGGGATGGACCCGGAATGCCCACTTTCAGAAGCATTATCCTTAGGCTTGAGAGGAAGCTTGGAGGAACTCATCCCGACAGGGTAGTGCTTAGGATAATTAACGAGCTAAAGGAGGGAAAGGAGCCTTTCAGCATATCTGATATCGATGGTATTGTCCTATTGGATCACGCTCCCGGAATGTGCAAATCTCATTCTGAGATGCTATTGCAGATTTCCCGACATAGGCCAATTCACCAACTGTCTTATCCGGGAAATTTCCGTCTCGGTCATCATGGCCACCTGTTGGTCGACGAGCACCCAATTACCAACCTCGACGAACTCCCCGAATGGATTACCCGTTTGCATAGGGGCGATGAACAACATGGCACCAATGTGAGAAGGATACTTCTCCGGAGAGAGGAGCATTCCTTCGACGCTGCCATCAGGCTAACCCAAGAAAGACTACTTGAAGATCCCGAAGCTACAGTAATGATTGTCGATCCAGCAATCGACGAAAATAGAATAAAGTGGGAGAGATTGCTTTCCGAGCTTGGAATTCTTATTCCTCGTTCCAGACGAAACCTGACCTCTGACACTAACGCCCATTGGACGCTCTTTCTAGCAAATCTCCCTTATGGCCCCGACTCTTTCTCACTCGAGTCCCTGAGGGCACTTTCTCTGCAGCAAGCCATTTCACCTTTCGAACTCATCCCGGAGCACCCATCAGACAGATCTTTGAGTCCCATGGCGGACTCTGAACTATTGACCAAACTTGCAAGGGACGAACATGTTCTCGGTGGTCCCGGGGCTCTTTCAAGATGGCTTTCAACAATGTCAAGACCCCCCTCTGAGGAAAAGAATGCTTCAGCGAAAGAATGCACTCAGTGGTGGTTGCTTTGCATCGCCAACTCGCTAAAGCCTCTATTGCGTCCAGAAGACAGAAAGGCACTGGAAGAAGACTCAGCTTCAATTGGCTGCGCATCTGGAAATAGACTGCCACTTCCAGAGTCACCACCTGATGGAGACAAATGGCTTCTGAACACACTAGCTTCATTCGATATTTCCTCTAAGATGGAAAATCTCGATGGAGAATCTGCCTCTCCAGCGTCAGTTATTCAGACAATTTGGAGAGTTCATTCAAGTCTCAGAGAGATGCAGGATAGGTCAGGTCAGAAAGCCCCAGTAGGCGGCCAAGATTGGGTTGCAGAATTCACTTCCCTTTGCCTCCAGTCCTCCATAAGGGGAAACGGAACCGGGGCAAGTGGCAGGGTACGCGTGACGGGGCCTAGCGAGGCACTAGGTTGTAACTCCGATCTAACCATCCTATCGAATCTATCTTCTTCATCATGGAACCTCAGAGTCCCAAAATTTCCCTTTATTGGAGACGAAGAGCGATACTCAATGGACATCCTGAGGCCAGATGGCCCTATTCGTGATGCACGGCATCATCTCAATCACCTACTAAATTCGGCATCGGAGGTCATCGTCCTAGATCCGGCTCTTGACGAAACCCGGCCTCCGGCCGCTCCCATCAGAGAGTGGGCTAGCTTGTTTGATCCGGATGGAACCTTGTCAGAGAACAACCCTACTGGTGGCAGACCGTCCTCTCCCAGGGACTTTCGCCAGTTTGACGGGAACCGAATTAGGAATAATCAGCCTCCTTCACGCCCTCCAATCAATCCTAGTGCAGTGTCGATTGGTCTAGACTTCGAGATGCAAGAAGACCGCCAAAGACGGCAGCCTTGCATATCGGACGATGATGGGTACCTCCCCTCATCGGCTACACCCCATGTCCTCTCGTTCGAGAGGACCAGCCTCAATGCAAGAACTCCCGAGGGAGTGGCCGAGCCAAGAAATAATCCAAGATGGCCAGTAATAGGTGGGGTCAATCATGCAGGCAAGAATTCTCCAACTATAGACCCGAGGCCATTCTCGCCTGCTCCCACTGGGTCATTGGTAAGTGACTCCAGACACGGTCACTCAGAAGGAGCAGAGCAGAACGTTCGTGTCTGGTCGCCTACCAGACTCCAGAAATGGCTAGAGTGCCCTAGAAGCGGATGGCTATCCAGAGGCCTGATGGCAGGTAATGAGGAGTTGATTGGAGAGGAAATTGATAGCAGAACACAGGGCAACTTACTACATCTAATTCATCACGACATCCTATCACGAGTACTAGGGATCCCCATGGGGGGAGAGAGGGATTTATCGAGCGTTGAGAAAATCCCCAGCATCTCTCGTTCCGGAATAAACGAGGGCGAACTAATGCAGTTCGCGTTGGAGTCACTGGATTCCAGGGCTCCTTGGCTGGAGCGTACAGATGCCGTGGCAACTCACAGTCTTCGTTCGCTGACAGGGATGGATCTCAATCAGTGGGGGGGTTGGCTGGCCGAACCGACTCCGCTACCTGCGTGTGGTCGGATAGGTACGATTGTCTCATCCGAATCGTCATGTGCCGACTCCTCGCCGATATCGCTAGAGTGGAGTACCGATAACTTCCATGAAGATGGGGTGGAAATTTCTCTCTCTCCGGAGTTCACCAACGGAGAAAAAATCCAACCAATCAATGTCCGGGGTTTCATAGATAGAGTTGACCTTCTTCCGTTCGATGACCTGGCCCAGAATTGGCTAGATGAAGGTGGCGACCTAAGTGTAGCCCCGATTAGGATACAAGGCTCAGGCTGGAAACCAAGGCGAATTATTGCTATCAGGGACTTGAAGACCACTGACACTGGATATTCATCGAGGAGGCACCTTAAGGGATTGCTCGAGGAGCTCCAACTTGCCATTTATGCCAGGGCCTGGGAGGTATCCCATCCAGGTGATCTAGTGTTAGCAGCGGGGATTTCTCTCTTTGGCCATCATTCTGAGCACCGTTTGGAGATATCTTGCAACTACTCTGAGAGACTACCACAGCTCCGTCTTGGAACTAGGACTTCCATCACCTCAAGGCTCCATAGGTTCTCGGACGAAAACCCATCTTCCACAAGTGACCATTTCAGAGCCTGGATGGCTCATCGAATTTCCGTTGCACTGAGGGTAGCAGCACAAGCATCCTCGGGCAGAGTCCATCCAACTCCCTCTCCCGGAGTTTGCCGGTACTGTTCGGTTAGCAAGACCTGCCATGTCATGAAACGGGGTGACTTCTGATGAGACTGAACACTGCTCAGCGATTGGCCTTAAATTTAGACTCCCATATCGTTATCGATGCTGGAGCAGGTACAGGAAAAACCAGCACGATTGTCGATCGGGTGATTGAGCACTACCTTTCCGAAGATCAGAGAGCTACCAGGCTTCTTCCAAAACCAACTCGTCCCGCCAGACTGACGTCTGGAATGATATCATCTCCTCCATCAGAACGGATCGACCTTCGAGAATGGGGTGGATTGCTTCCGGGAGAGGTTGTACTCCTGACTTTTACCAACAGAGCTGCAGATGAGATGAGGGATCGGCTCCGTAAGGCAATCTCCCGATTGAAACCCGGGCCATTGGGGGATGATGGTAAAAGTAGGACAGATCCAAGGATAAGGAATCAAGGATTTATTGAACAGCTCCTCACCCTATTGGAGGATGCGCCAATAGGAACCATTGACTCATTCTTGAGTCAACTGGTTTCTCCGTTCAGGGGAAAACTTGGCGATGCTCTGAGCAGGGAAAACGTAACTGATGCTGGAAGGAACATGCTAGTCGACTCTGCGCTCAGGACACTTTGGAGACTTCCTAGCGCCAAATCTAGAATTGGAGATGCAGTAGACTCTGGAATTCCTGCACAGATTGCCACAGATGTCCTTTCCGCAAGAGATAGAGTTTCACGAAGCTACTCTGGAAGTAGAGCCGCTTCTAGGGTACTTCGAGGCCTTGCTTCGAAGTCGGTGTTCATCGATGAGGCTGCTAGGAAGATAATGAAGGAAGATGGGGCCGTAGATCCAGATCTACTGATGTCGCAGCTATTGGAATCAGCAGATGAGCAACAGGTCAAGAAGCAAGCCGAAAGATTGCATAGTATAGTATCCAATATTTGTCAGATTTTCAAGGATCACATACAGTCTCCGTCTTCAGTTGGATGGCCAGCCATCTCCAGGATGTCTTGCTTAGACGATTTAGATAGAAGCGGTCCGCCGATGGAATTGTGGGACAAGCTCCGATGGATGGGGCACGTATTGATTTGTACGGTCTCAAAATCGACTCTGATGAGCAAGAAAATGACATTTTTCCCCCGAAACCAATTCCCCTCCGACGACTGGGTTCCAGGTGTCGATAGTTACTCAAAGATATCCGACAAGAACACCAAGGAGAACTTCCTAATACTGCTCAAAGAGCAAATCTCCTCATTTGGTGAAATTTGGTCTGGAGAGACTGGTCGAATACTGCTGCACTTCGTTCGTGCCTCAATCACTCTAGAAAACTCGAAACCACCAGGGACATCTGACGACTGGGAGCCACCAAGCATCCCATTACCACTCTCCCTACCCGAGAGGCTAGACAATCCAAGAGGGAAATATCACTTCACACTAGAAGCAGAGGTCAGGAACCTGGGTGACCTTCACCTACTGCACCTAGGATTCCAGGGCATCCTGAAGCGACTCAAGGATCGCGACGAGGTCCACGACTTCGACGATGTGCAGAAATTGGCTGGGGACCTGCTTCTGGCAAATTGCCCAGAAACATGCAGGCCGTTCTATCACCCTTCAATTCAGGTTGCCCTGGACTCTTTGGGAGAGAGGCCTTGGAGGGACGACCACATTTTCCGGGCTTTCGAGGCCCTCTCTATTCTAGAAGAAGACCCAGTCTCTTCCGGAGCATCGGCATCATTGCTGGGGGCAATTAGGTCAGATCTCGAAGGAAGGTACAAGCTTCTCCGTGAAATTAGACGTAGGTACAGGGCATTCATTATCGACGAAGCCCAAGACAACTCGCCCCTCCAGTGGAGAATCCTCTCACGTCTGTGGGGCCCAAGGGAGATCGGTGAGGAAGAGCCCCCAGTTCCTGATACTCCTTGGCAGCCGACAGTATGCTATGTGGGGGACGTCAAGCAGAGCATTTACGCCTTCAGGCAGGCTGAGGTCACCGGTTTCGTTGAATTCGCACAGACACTGAGAAGAATAAACACACATGAACTCAACAGTGTCGGTGAGCTGACAAGGCATCCTGCTCTTAGAAGAGAATCCCATAGCAGAGACCCAAGGAATGACCACTCGATCACAATCGCCAAGGCATCTGAACACATGGAAAAGGGAGGCCGCGATCTCGTCTCTTGGATTCCCTTCGACTCGACTGATAGGGAACTTCCCGCGCCAGGAAGTGCTGAGGTACAGGACAGAAAAGAAGGAATGATTTCTCTTCAGGTAAACTACCGGACCGAGGGAGGGCTACTTGGGATAATGAACGAGTGGTGGGAGGACGTATTCTCCGACAGGCACCATCTCCTGGTAAACGGGGACTTCTACGCCTCGCCACAGACGCTTTTCCCATCTCCTGATAAACGTGGCAATCCTGGCTCAGTTGAGTGGATTTGCCCAATCGACACCCCTGGAGATGACAATCCCCCAACCGACATGGGAATTCACCTGGACCCATTTGGACCAGGAGAGAAAGATCGTCTGGAAAGGCAGGCAATGCTCATTGCGTTGAGGGTCAAGAGCCTACTAGAGGCAACTCCCGTACGTGCACTTTCATCAAACGGAGACTGGCATCATTCAGAACAACAGGAGCCAATCAAACCTAGCGATATCTTGATTCTTCTTCCTAACAGGGTGAAAATTAGAGACATCGTTGTCAGACATCTGCACGATAGGGGGGTGTCGACCCAGGTCGATATAGAGGGGGATATCCTAGAGAGACCTACATCCAGTGCTCTTGAGGGTCTGTTGCAACTAGTTGCAAGACCTACATCCAGGCACAATGCAGCATGGGTCGCCCGCTCGTGCCTTATTGGTATGGACGACGGGCAACTACAGACCTTCCTAGAATCATCCAAGAAGGGTGCAAACCTGTTGCTCGAACTTTCGGAAAAAAGCCCTTCAGAACGCCAGAGGTCACTCGCAAAGAGGTGGCACCAATTATCCAAATCTTCTAACCTAATCGAACTACTTGAGGAGACAATTGACAGATCAGACTTGCTTGTAACCTACCCCGACGATGTATCGAGACAAGACTCAGAGCAATTCGTCGATATCGTCCGTAGGATTTCATCGGAAGTAGGCGGTGACCCAATCATTCTAGCCGACCGGTTAAGGGATCTCAGGGAGAGGAGCGAGACCCCACTCGTGGCAGAGACTACCCCTCCCAGCGAGGCCGTCCGAGTAATGACAATTCACAGTTCGAAAGGATTGGAGGCACGTGTGGTTATCATTGCGGATATTTTCTCCAACCGTCAGACAAACATGCGGATTGAGCAGAACAGTAGGTTAATTGTCAGCCCGGAACTTTTCGCCGGACATCCGAACCCTTGGCCTTCGGATCGGACCGACCCACGTTCAACAATTTGGGATCACGTCTCAATTCTTCATCGGGCAAGGAAGAGCGCTGAGGCGAGGAGACTGCTATATGTGGCAGCCACCAGAGCGAAAGAGAAATTGGTCATCGCCGGCTCGCCTACAGGGACCGAGTGGGTTGAAGGTGAGGGCATTCGGCTGCCATGGACATATGATACCTCGATTCCCCAGCTCGGTCAGATGTGGGCAGAGTCACTAAGACAGGGTTCCATCAGAAGGGAAGAGCAAGCCTCGCCATGGATTAGTGGATCTAATCTGGGCCCCTCGGAGGACACACCGACTTCTGGCTCACTACTCATTGATCCTGGCTTGATGCTGGAAGGGGCCTACCTAGGCAATGCAGGAAATCTTGGAGGAATGCTAGTGATGCACCACCCTGATTGCTTCCGGAAGGAAGAAAATGAGCACCAGGTCATCAGGACACCTCTACAAAGAATCGCGGATATCGACAAATTCTCCCGCTATCAGCCAGAATTGAGTGAAACAGAGGCCCCAGCAGCGAGACAGGAGAAAATCACCAGAGGTAGGATCAATCCAAGCCAGCTCGCGGGGTTCCAGGACTGTGCTAGGAGGCAATGGCTTGAGACCCGTGGCGGAATTGAACCAGAACCAGTGCTCCCTTCCACCTCGGGCCGGTCCAACAACTCAAACCCGATGAACCTAGATCCGGCCACCTTCGGTACCATCTTCCACAGGATAGTGGAGATTGGAATAGGCAACCCAGGTCCCGGTGAAGGAGCAATTACCCACCCACTGCCTCCTTCATGGATCAAGGCCAGTCCAGATAGGCTATCGGATGAGATCTTGCACGCGACTGTTTTCGAGGAGATGCTTCCTCCTTCTGCCAACTCTTCAGAGGTCGCGAGAGTCGTGCGGGAAATGGCCGAAAGGATTGGAGGGGGAAAAATTGGCGAACTGGTTGCAGGCAAGGAAGTTGATGGGCACTCGCTGGATGGACTGAGAACAGAAATGCCATTTAATATCCAAGTCCCAGTCAGTTTTGACACAATTGAGAGCAGTAGATGGAGTCCCGATGGGTACGAGGCTCTTGCCACAATGGACTCTACGCTAATTGAGATGAGTGGAGTCATTGATTTGGTCCTATGCACAAGGACCTCAGCTGGAGAAACTACGATCAGACCAGTAGATTTGAAGACAGAAGGAGCCGACAGGATTTCCGAACACGAAAAAACGGGATTGCTCGACGCTTTGCGAGGCAGGGAAGCAGGCCCAATGTGCGAGGCAGAGGAAATGATTCTCAGGAAGCACAGACTACAACTTGCCCTATACTATCTCGCGCTAACTCGCACGGAGGAAGAAAAGATGGTCCACGAAATCCCCCATAGGGAGGTACTTTCTCCGGCTATACTGGTGGGTGCGGCAGGAAGGTTGGTCGAATACCCCCAGGAAATGCTCCAAGAATCCATCTCTCAACTTCATGCTCTACTAGCCAGGTCTGCCAAAATTTCCCTTTCCTCTCAAATGCCTATCACCGAATTCCCCCCGCTTTCCGGTAAGGCGGCATTGGTATGCGAATCATGCCCATTTCATAGGGGTATGAAGCCAATATGCGGGCCCGCTGAGTGACAACTCGCAGTCGAAGGGTCCATGAGCGCCCACTCCGACAACGTCCCATGCAGCCAGACTTGGAATCAATGATGAGCAGAAGCGACGAGATTTGGGAGAACTCTATCCTACCCAGCCTTTCCGATTTCATCGGAATCAAGGCCCTCTCTCCACTTTTTGAGCCCAATTGGGCCGAACTGGGGGAGCTCGATGGGACAATTGAACTGTTTTGTCGTTGGCTCGACGATCAAGGAATATCTGGGATGAGCTATCAGACTCATAGGATCGAAGACAAGTCTCCTGTCCTACTGGTTACCGTGGAGGGAACCGGACCCGGGGAGGTGATATTCTACTCCCACTTGGACAAACAGCCCTCGAAGCCAGAGCTATGGTCTGAAGGTCTGGATCCCCTAAAGGCAGTGCGAAGGGACCCATGGCTATACGGAAGGGGCTCTGTAGACGATGGATATGGGGGATATCTATGCGCAACAGCCGTCCGCCTGCTTCAGGAGGAAGGAATCCCCCATCCCAAATGCACCTTCTTGATTGAGACTTGCGAAGAGTCAGGGTCGTTTGATTTGCCTCCGTATTTGGATGCCCTATCGGAGCAGATGGGTAATCCAGACATGGTAGTGGTATTGGACAGCGGGGGGCCGGATTACGAGCACGTTTGGATGACAGAGGCACTCAGGGGACTCGTTTCTGGAACTCTGTCTGTCAAGGTTTCCCACGAGGGGATACATTCTGGTAACTCGGGGGGTTCGATACCATCTTCATTCAGGATCATTAGAATCCTATTGGACCGAGTCGAGGACTCTTCTACTGGCAAGGTGCTAATTCCCGAGATGCACGTTGAGATTGACCAGGAGGTCCAAGAAAAGGCCACAGCTCTAGCTGAAGTTGTGGGAAATAGTATCTGGGAGCAGTTCCCGACTGTAGATTCCTTGGAGCGAGTTGCAGACTCCACTGAGGAGATGATAGTGGCTATGAACTGGGAGCCAACACTCTCGATAATCGGCGCAGACGGAATCCCCGCTGTTCAGGTTGCAGGCAACGTCCTGAGAACCAATACCGATCTGAAACTCAGTTTCAGAATCCCCCCAGGTGTCGATTCAGAGTCTGCGATTTCCATTGCAAAGGAGATATTGGAGAAAGATCCACCTTTCGGCTCAGAGGTATCCTTCACTCCAGACTCCTGTGCAGACGGATTCCACGCCCCCCCTATGGAGGGCAAGGTCCGCGAATCGATTCACGAAACTTCAATGTCACTAACCGGACTCCCCCCTCTCGCTACGTGGACAGGGGGGACGATACCGTTCATGGCAATGATGCAGCGAAAGTACCCCAATGCGATGTTCCTTTGTACCGGTACTTCAGGTCCAGGGAACAATGCTCACGGGCCCGACGAGAAGCTCCACATTCCCTCTTCAAAGAGGCTAACTGTTGTGTTATCTTCAACAATCGCCGCAGTTTCTGGAAACTCCTGATTTGACATTATTGTATGACTCAGATGCCGCCGGGGTTATATCGGGGTCACCTGTGGACTGTCAGAGATGATGGGGCAAGACGACCAGACTGGCGGCAATCCTCAGGACCGCATTAACCAGCTTGAGCAGCAGGCTGCTAAGGACAAGGACGCATTGGATAAGCTATTGCTAGCCTACCAAGGACAGGAGACCGAGATTTCCGAGTTGAAGATACGCATAGAAGCTTTGAACCGAGAGATTAGAGATGGAATAGTCGACGTCGAGAGCAAAGAAACCCTTCTCTCCAACCTTCGTAGAGAGAAGGACGAGATGGAGGTTCAACTGGCCAAGGCAAACACCAAGATTCCGTACATGGAGGACGAGCTCGACAAGACAAAGGAACTTCTCTCGAGAGAGACGGCCAGACTAGGCTCAGTAATTACGGTGGCCGAGGAAATCGATGAGGAGAACAAAGCCGCAGTCGCCGAGCTTTCTGCTCGTGACGATTGGTATGTCCAGCACATGCAGGTGTTCGAGGATCTCAACGAGGCGATCAAGGAAAGGCATGACATGATCGACAGGGCCATTGCCGCAAGCAAGGAAATCCAAGCCAAGCATGAGACATTCCACGAGCAGAAGCAAGCCGTGATTGAAGAGATGAAGAACCTGGAAACGGACGACGCTGATTCGGACGAGGAACAGGAAAACGAGTAGCCCCACTAGTCGACCTTCTTGATGAAACTAGCAGGAATTCCCCCCCAAGCCTCACCTGCCGGAATTTCAGTCCATTTCGGAACCACTGCCCTTGATGCTACAACCGCACCTTCCCCTATGGTGCAACCCGGTTGCACGATACTCCCACCTCCGATTACCGCATTGTTACCCACTTTCACAGGAGCTAGAACGATCTCTCCCCTCTCCACTAGATGCCCATTTATCGTCGCATTACCGCCTACTACCACTCCATCTCCTAGAGTAACCATATGGGCGTCATTTAGCGAGTCAGTGAGTATCTGGACGCTCTTCCCGATTTTTGCACCCATTAGTTTGTAGTAGATATTAACCTGTAGCGATGGAACTATGTTCTTGATGAACATCTGGGCAACCTTGTGGAATAGTAACGACCATGCCCATCCAATAGTGACCCAGCTTTTGAGTGGGTACCTGCCTTCTCTAAGTGGGGGTCTAAGTAGCCCACCGAGAATTCCACATATCAGCAGTAGAACGAGGCCCCATAGCAAATATCCAAGTCCCAAACCAATGCAAATTCCGAAGATCTCTACCCAGAAGCTCTGCCCTACCAACCATTCTTTGATTTCCAAAAACAGCAGATAAGAGGGAACTGCAGCAACACCCCAAATAATAGCAGCGAAAATCGCTGCGGGAACGGTCAACACGTGTTGGATCAGTGAGAATCTCATTTCACCATTACTCCTATTCGGAAATCAGCCCAGCATCGATGTCTTCCTGCCTCGCCACTCTGATGCCTTCTTCCACGTCAATGAAGATAAAGAAAGACCATCCGATTAGGATGACGACCACTATGCTGGCTACCGCCATCCTGCTTCCCATTGTGGCCGCAGAAATGGCATATACAATAGGGCCGAAAACAGCTGCGGCCTTTCCGATGAAACCGAAGAAACCGAAGAACTCAGTCGTCCTGGAGGCGGGAGTGAGCATCGTGAATAAGCTCCTGGCCTGGGCTCCTGCTGTCCCCATGACAACCCCAACCATCATTCCAAGCATTATCCACTGAAGACTGACTCCGAAGTTCAGTGGTCCCCAGAGGTTGTCCCTCAGGAGGTTTGGCCACCAGTCCGCGAGTTCGCCTTCAATAATGGTCGGGTGCTCATCACCAACGGATCTTTCACCGTCTTGAACTCCCCCCACGAAAGAGAAGGAGAACCTGTGGTTGCTCATCACCGACATCTCATCTACGATTCCCGCCGCTTGGTCGGCCGTAATGGATTCAAGGACTATGTCATCGTCACTCCACCTAGCCTCGCCACTATCGTCCGGCAAGGTTTCGAACATATATTCGAAGAAAGACTCACGAAATGCAATATCTCCTTGGCCGGACTTGCTAACCCAGCCCTTAACCCCCCTATCATAGAGGGTAGTCAATTCGTATTCTCCTTCTTCCCCGAGCTCATCTTTGAAATCGTATTGGAAGTCGTATCTATCGTGGTCATCTTCAAGCTCTAGGGGCGCGAATCCAACTGCTAGTATGGCAACAATGGCATATACGCCCAGTGACCACCCTAGAACTCTCTTCGTCCCGAACCTATTTGCGAGCTTTCCTCCCACAACGGTCATTGGGACAGCGGTAAGGTTCACCATCAGCAGAAGGACGAAGTTCATTGTTGGATCCAGCCTCAGTACAGAGTCTCCGAACGCCGAAGCCATCCCCCCGATCGTGTTGATGCCATCGAAGAAGAGGAGATATGATGCAAGGTAAATGGCTAGGATCTTGAATTTCTTAATCTCGCGAAAGGTCTTGCTAACTTCGCTCATTCCATCTCTAACTGCTTCCATCGCCGAGCCGTACTCTTTTGGGTTGGGAATTTCAGGCTCCGGTGTATTCCTGAACAACTGCATCCCGAATCCAAACCACCACATCGCACTGGTTGCGAAGATGAAGCTCAGTACCCAGGGACTCCAGGGTTCAGTAACACCAAAGAATCCTGTCAGTCCAACTAATAGATGGACTATTAGAATTGTAGAACCACCCGCAAAGCCGTAAGCATAACCCCAACTGGAAACATGATCCATCGACTCTCTATCTGCGAGATATGGCATGAACGCATAGTAAATCACATTCCCTCCAGCGAACCCTATGTTCCCAATTACTAGGCAAAATGCAAGGAACTTGTAGGCCGAGTCTGATTCCAGGTGTGGGGCTATCCCCATCATTGCTGTGAATAAAACCCCAACAACCGTGTAAACCCAGAGGATCTTCTTCTTGATAGGCATCCTGTCTGCAATAGCTCCTAGAACCGGACTTACAATAGCCACAAATAGGCTAGCAGAACCAAGTACAATTGCATAGAATGTATCTCCAGTTATCTTCAAGTCACCTACTTCGGAACCCCCACCAGTCGACAACTCGAACATGTTGGATAGAAGCTGTGGTACTAGGACGGTGATTACAGTCAGGGCGAAAGCTTGGTTGGCCCAATCGTACCAGTACCAACTTCTTAGCGCTTTGTTTGACTCTTCATTCATCCCGTCTATCGTTCCAAAGGCCATGCTATCCCTCTCGGCCGAGAGTGTATTTGGAGTTTAGTGTATTCTACAACATTTAGTGTATCTAACGAGTAGGCTTAACACGGCAATATCAAGAGTAAAGCACCAAACGCGTTTCATGGCGAACTCATCCGGCATTCTTGGGGACGGTACAAAGGCGGTGAAGATCCACCACCTAATCAAGGCTCCAGAGAATACCCCAGAATCAGTTTCCTTCAGGGAGTCGTGGGATGCTAGCAAGCCAGTGACGGTATACAAGACTCCTGAGAACCTTCCAGATGGAACTCCTTGTACTGCAGTAACAGTGATCCTCAGAACCAAGGGATGTGCGTGGTGGTGGAAGTCTGGATGTACATTCTGCGGCTACTTCAACGATGTAAGGGACGACGTCTCAATCGAAGACATGTTCTCCCAGTGGGAGGATGCGAAAGAGCAAACCAATGGATTCGAAGGATGTGACATGGTCAAAGTATACACTTCTGGGACATTTTTCGAAGACAGAGAGAACCCACCAGAATGGCAGGAAGCAGTTCTCAAGGAGACATTCGAAATGGGACTACATCTGGTTATCGAGGCCCAGGCTCAGATGTGCACTCCTGAGAAAATTGCGTGGGTTGCCAGCCACCATCCAGGTTGTACTGTTGCTATCGGCCTCGAGGCGTATGACGACAAGGTCCTCCGTTTCCACGTCAATAAGGGCTTCACGACGAGACAATGGCACAAGGCAGTAGAGATGCTGAAGGAAAACAACCTCAGGGTCAAGACATACCTCCTCTTCAAGCCCCCATTCATGTCTGAAGGGAGTGCCCTGGAATGCACCACATCCTGGCTAATTGATGTAGCTCCTTATTCTGATGAGGTTTCCATCAATCCGATGAATATCCAGAGGAGGACTGTGGTCGATCGCCTATTCAGGAACAAGGAATACAGGCCACCCTGGCTTTGGTCTCTAGTGGAAATGATAACCAGGGCTCACTCCGAGATATCTAAGTTGGACTCTAGAGTCATTGTCCATCCAACAGCCGGAGGAAAGTTACGTGGATCTCACAACTGTGGGGAGTGCGATCGTGATGTCGTCGCCGCTATAGAGAGATATTCTGTCTCAGGGGACATTGACGAGTTTGCGACAATAGATTGCCAATGCAAAGAGACCTGGAGGGCCGAGATCATCAATGACTCCACACTTCCAACACCCCTTGGCTCAGGCTCCTTTAGGCGGGGTAATCCAATAGAGTTGGCCCGTGCTCCTTGAACCTCCCTTAGACCCCCTCTCGCCCAATGCTTAAGGGCGAATCTCCGGTGTAGGAGCATATATCGTTAGAGACAGGGGTGACTAGGTGACGGATGGAGACGGTGCATTAATCGGCGAGTTCCTGCAAGGAGAGAGTGAACCAGACTCCTCGTGGATTCTCCTGGTACTGGGTTTTGTATCGACACTGATTTTCTTGATATTATTCAGCATCTTGTACCCAAACAACGACCTGCCTGTAATTTCATCCGTCCTACCGGTTTTTGAGGGCGTATTCGACTCTGGAATTTGGTTCTTCATCCTAGGGATAATGATCGGGGTTTTCGCTATATTAGGTACAATGCTGACAGAGGCGACGAGCGAGTGAGGTGATTAGATGGGACTGTTTTCAGCAATGCTTGTTTTCTGGGCCTCAATGTTAGTAATATTCGTAATGCTCAACCGTGGTATCTGGGTTTTCACTGACGTTAGCAAGAGCATGAGCATGTTCATGCTAGAAAAGGCACTAGGTCCCGCAGCAGATTTTGCAGAGGGGAGGAAAGGATCCGGAGCCAAAGCGTGGATTATACAGGGGGCCCTCTGGCTAATCCCGGCATCGACCCTTACATTCTGTGGCCTTTGGCTCAGTCATGACCCTGTGGCTCTCCACAGCCTATCTTCATGGGGCCTAAATCCAACTTCTTCCTCTCTAATCATGGCTGGAAACCTCACAACGTTCTATGGTTCTGTGGGGATGCTGATGATCGGAGCAGCGCTTCACATAGTACCGAGTCTCGGAGCAACCTCGCTGGCTAGCGAGAAGAACGCCTCATTGATGTCCTTCGTTTGGACTCTTTCAGTCCTGGTTCTAATCATTGGATCAAACAATCCCGAAGTTTTCGGAATCAAGCTGCTTCTGGTTGCAACTGCCTTACACACTTTGTCGTTAATGGCCGTTATCGTCAATATGCTGCTAACTGCTGCATCAAGAACGAGGAAGATGGCGCTTCCAGCATGGCTTATCATAATTGGATTGATTTCCGACCCACTCTCTATTGTGGTGCTGGCAGTGGCAGGAGTTCTGGATTCTGGAACAGGACAGTGGCTAGCCGTCAGATTTGCTGTGGGGGGCTTCTTCTTCATGCAGGCAGCAGGAATTAGCCTATTCGCAGCATCCAGGGGAACTGGAAACCCACTTTGGTCACGCTCCCTTGCAGCAGTGACGATGCTAGGTGCCATACTGACCATCAACCCAATGGGCTACACAGACGGTTCCATAGCCGCTGACTTGTTGGGAATAGATCCAGCCTCCCTTGAACCTACCAGGAACGACATCATTGCAGGCTCATTCCTAATGGCTCTTGCCGCAATCCCAATTATCGCCCTGTCAGCAAATATTCTTGCTACTATGAGGGGGGATGATGTTTTCATGGAGAATCCAGACTACCCAGGAATGCCTGAGATAAACCTTGGAGCCTTCATGTTGCTGCCTCTGGGCATAGGGGCCCTATTCGTTCAGACTGACCACTTGACCGGTACCAACGAATTAGGGGGAATATCATCCACTCTTGTCATCATGGTTGCGTGGTTAGTGATGGTCCCCTTGGCACTGGGCTCTTCCTTGTCCATTTTCCCCGAGGCTTCAGGAAGGAACGTTCTCTCAGTAAGCAGGTCCAGATGGGCATACTGGGCCATGGCTGGTGGAGCCTTTTCGGGTTTGATTATCACCATGATGTCAGATTTCGCAGACATGTCCCTTGCTGAGGCTGCGGTGGAATCTGAAACCACAATCGGCAACCGTCTTCGAGTCCTTGGATCTGTCCTATTCTATGGTACCGTAATAGGTGCAGTGTTACATTGTCTGAATATGATTAGTGGTTCCTTCAGGGGCTCACTAATTGGGGAGTTGTCCACCCCTTCTTCCACCTCGATATCAAGCCCATTCAAGTTGACGGAAGAGACCACAGTTAGGAAAATTCTCGCACAAAGGGAGGGCAAGTTGGACACGGTAGTAGTACCTGAATCCAATTCCGAATCTCCCGGAAAGCCTACCGAACTGTGAAAGCCGACCTCATTCTCCCTTTGGAAAACCCTTGTTCACTTGAGTGGTAATATGCGAATTGGCCTAGTTGGAAAACCAAACGTGGGGAAGTCAACCGCCTTCTCTGCACTTACGGAGACGCCGGTAGAGATCGCCAACTATCCCTTTACAACAATAGAGCCCAATGTTGGAGTTACTTGGCTCCCACTTCCAAGTGCTTGTGCATGCCAATCCTTGAGAAAGCGAAAACAAGAATCTGGTCGCATTTCTACCAATTCAGATGACGGCAAGAGGGATGGAAGCATTTGCACTCCAAAGTCTGGCTCATGCCGTGGCCATCGAAGGCTCGTCCCAGTCACTCTTGTCGATGTTGCCGGTTTAGTTCCCGGAGCCCATGAGGGCAGGGGAAGAGGGAACCAGTTCCTCTCAGACTTATCTAGATGCGATGCTTTGATTCAAGTTGTAGATGTTTCAGGCTCTACTGACATTGAGGGAAATCCAGTGGGTTCAGGGGGGGCCGATCCCATTGTAGAGCACAACTTTCTACTAAGCGAACTCGACTCTTGGCTATTGGGAATCATCAGCAATGGTTGGGACCGAGCATCTAGAAAGGCCCAAGCGGAAGGAGACCGGGCAATATCCGAACACCTTCTAGGTAGGATAACTGGCATAGGAGCCACCGAATGGCACGTTTCCTCGGGACTCTCAGAAGTAAAGAGGAAACATCCCTCATCGACAGACTCATTCTCCTGGGGAGATGCAGAACTCTCGACATTGGCTTCGGCAATCAGAAAAGCCCTCTTCCCAATTTCCGTAGCTGCGAACAAAGCCGACAACCGAATTCTTAGTGGTCCCGAACTAGAATCCGAGGTCGAGTCGCAGGGAGGTAAAATGGCCTATACAAGTGCAGAAGCTGAGTTGGCCCTGCGAAGGGCCACCGCATCGGGGTTGATATCATATCACCCTGGAGACTCCAGTTTCGAAGTAACCGCTGTAGGAGAAGAACAACTTTCGACCACTCAGCGAATCGCTCTTGAATCAATCTCAGATACAATCTCATCCTGGGAAGGTGGTGGTTTAGTGGGACTACTAGGGCAGGTTGTATTTGGACAGCTTTCGCGGATAGTGGCATATCCTGTACAAGATGAGACACATTGGGTCGATGGGGAGGGAAATGCTCTTCCCGACGCTATCTTGGTTCCTAGAGGATCTACGGCCAAGGGACTTGCATATTCGGTGCATTCCGATCTAGGAGATGGATTTGTTAGAGCAATCGACGCTAGGACCGGTAGAGTAATTGGAGCAGAGCATGAACTAATTGATGGGGATGTAGTCAGTATCCAGTCCAAGAATTAGTGTTAGGCAGACTCAACAATCACCGTGAAGGTTACGGCAGTCCATGTGATGTCGAAATCTTCGTCACTGTCTATGATTCCCCCAGCGATCGGAGCAGCCTCAATTGAAGCAGTGATCGTGGCTGCCCAAGCACCACGTCCCTTCCCACCATCGCTCCACCTTTCTCTGATTTCCCCCTCGTTCTCCTCTTCTTCTGTATATTCGACTCCAGTGTAGTTTTCTGTTACGTCCCATCTCATAGTGAAGCCACCCCCTCCTCCCCCAGAGCATGCCCCATCTGAGGTTTGGTCATCTATTCCTTCCAGGTCGCTCAAATCACTGGTCCCTTCCACGCTATCTGTGAATCCCGGGCCTGGATCATCGTTGTCAAAGCAGGAAACCTCAAATTCTACGTAACCGATGTTTAATCCCTCTTCCACTAGCAAATCGAAGAACGTGTCATGCGACTCTCCATCTCCCAGGACTACAGACTCTTCTTGAGTTATTTCGCTCTCTTCGAATGAAACCAATAGTGAGCCACTTAGGCCCGAAGAACCGCCTCCGACAATCTCGTCATCAACTAGTGCAGGCATAGCTGCAAAGTATATCGGGAATGCGACTAGGAAGGCTACTGCTCCTGCTAGAGTTTTGACCTTCTGTGGCGTATCTACAAGGTCTTGGAAGTCCATGCTTGATTACTCGGTCTACGGCTTGCCTATCAATTACTCTACCGAGCGCATGCTCGAAGATTCATTCTGACTCGTCTGCCACACCTTTCCATGACTTGATGTTAATTCCCTCTCTCGAGAAGGCCTTCCTGGATCTTCTAAACTCTGGAAGTAGAGCCCCAATTATCGAACGCTCCATGAAACTCCATTTCCATGGGCATCTAGGAAGAAGCTCTGCCCATTCTACCAGGAATCGCCTCCAGTCCTCTCCATCGAACCACTCCGGAATGCCGAATGATACGAATGATATCCTCCCGGCAGAACCAGGAACATAACTCCAGGAGCGTAGAGAAAGACCATCTGCAATTCCATCCTCGACAACAAGTCCCAGAACTCTGGCTCTTCTGGCTAAAGGGACGATAATCGCCCATCTGTGAACCATTGTGGCCTCTTCTATACGACGCATCTTCCAGCTACGCTTCTCTCCGATCATCCTCATTGCTCTGATGGCTTCGGTGGGCACTATGCTTACGGGAATCTCTAGCGTCCGCTCCATTGTTCTCGACCCATCCTCTAGGCCCTCGCCCATAGCGGCTTCGCGTCATTTGTTACAATCGCTGATTCAGCCGAACAGGGAGCCAAGGCCCTCGAAGCCGCCCGCGTCTTCCTCGGGCTCCTCAGCAGCTTCCTCCTCAGCAGGAGCAGCCTCAGATGGCGCTCCTCCGGAAGAAGCAGACGGAGCAGCCGAGGCCACTGGGGCGGCGACCGCGGTCGCCATGGCCTCATCGATGTCAACCTCATTGAGTGAGGCAACTAGGGCCGTAACTCTGGCCCCATCTGCCTCCACTCCAGCGGCTTTCAGCACTGAGCTTACGGCCTTGTCATCGATGCCCTTTCCTGCAGAATGCAACAACATTGCAGCATACACATATTCCATTTCATTCACCTTTTTTTCAACCGAAGAGGTCACCGAGTCCATCGAACCCAGCACTCCCTTCTTCCTCCTCTTCTTCCTCAGCAGGGGCCTCTTCGGCCTCTTCTGTTGTTGCCACCTCGGAGGGTGTGGCTTCAGTGCTCATTGACGCAGCACCCAAACTGGAGCGCAACTCGTCGTCAAGAGCATCGGAATCTAATTGTCCCGCTAGGGATAGAGCACGCGATTGTGCCTGTGATAGTATGAAGGCTGCCGTGGCATCGTTAACTATGCCTGCCTCAAGGGCGACCGACAAAGCCTCACTTGCTGCCTTGGAAATGAGAGTCGGAGTGGTAGTTGTCGAGAACCATCCTACATTGCAAGCCAGGTTATGGGAACCTGAAGTGGCTCTGATAATGTCATTCCTCAGTCCATCAGTATCGAGATCCAGATCCGACGATGAGAATATGTGCCCACCCTCTATTGCACCTGTGAGGATTAGCCCAATCTCGATAGGGTTGATTCCAAGTTTAGCTAGCATGATTCCTAGATCTGCAGAAATCTCGTCACCCTGCTCGAAAGTCGTATCCTTCTGTATTGCAACCTTGCCCTTGTCAATCTTCGCTGGTATCCCAACTGCATTGAACTCACCAACTATGGGGCCCGGACCGAACTCTGTGGGCCCGGCAGGAATGGTGATCTGCTCAGGAAAGCTCTCCCCGGCCTTCGCCGGACGCCCCTGACGGGTTTTCTCAAGCTCACTGAAAATTTCGAATGCGTTCATTGAGTCGCTATGGACCACACATGGTTGTTCTGCACCTTCCAGAAGTCCTTCGAGCTCCCCGGGCTCTCTACCTGCCTCTGACCAAGCAATCCTCATCAATGACTTCTTCGCCATCGTAATGGACATCCTGTCTCGAAGTGTTTTCCTCATATCGATCATGTTGTTCGCAGGAACTCCAGAAACATCCACTACGGCCACTACTCCGTCGCTGGTGAATATGCCAGCGAGTTCTGATACTCGATCCTTCTTCCATTCAGCGACTTTTGGAATCACAATACCACCTCAACCTTGATGGAAGGGCCCATTGACGTCTTGACATAGCAAGACCGTATATTGCCAGCTCCCCTCTCCAGATTTCCAGTGACCCTTTCCCAAATTGCGTATGCATTTGAGGTGAGGTCGTCTATGCCTTGTTCCCTAGACCCCAGGGCGGTGTGAAATGTTATCCTGTCTCGTGAACGAACTATGGCGGTGTCCTTCAGACCCGAAGCCAATGCCGACGGATCCAAAGTAGGTGGAACTGGACGAGGCATTTTGCCCCTAGGACCCAGTACGCCTCCGAGGAACCTACCCACGGTTCCCATATGGGGGATCTCAGAGAGGAAAAAGTCGTATTGCTTTGCAACCTTCCTAGCCCTCTGCCTATTCCCACCGAGGTCTTCAATCGTTGATGGATCAATAATGTCGAGCCCGGCTGCCTTGGCTTTAGCAGCCATCTCCCCTCCAGCAAACATGGCTATTCGTACAGGTTTCCCTCTTCCCGACGGTAGACGAACCTCTTCCTGTATCCTGTTCGTGGGAATCTTCAGATCAACATCTTTGATAGTGAAGGAAATCTCAATCGACTCTACAAATCCCCTCTCGGGTGCGCCGTTGATGGCTTCTTGAATGGCTGTCTGCAGATTTTCTCTCATTTTTCCCACCTCTGCGGTAAGCGAGGATCACCTCTCCCGCAATTCGTGAACTCTAACTGAAATGCTCGTTAAATGCCCCCTCGCTCATTGCCTTCAGAGCTTCCTTTGGCTCCATTCCTTCTACCCTTATACGCATACCAACGCAAGTTCCCATAATCTCCCTACATCTCGCATAAAGCGTCTTTCCAGTCAAGCGGTCCTTCTGAGACTCTGCCACGCTCTTCACCTGGTCCATTGTCATGTTCTCAGTCGAGGCATCCCAAGAGCCATTGGACTTCTTTTGTCCCAGAGTCTGCAAGATTTTGTGAGGGGTCTCGTTGCGTGCTGACATGTAATCACCTCATAACCGCGGGACTCGCCGACCTGCTCTCCCTATTTGATGATGATGCACTGCCAAAATTTTGGTCATTTGACTACTCGACCCGCTGGGTCACCCTTACTTGGTCGGCTCTAACTGTTAGTGCAACAGGAACCGCTGCTTCGAATAGCTCCACGGTGACCTCTTCCTTCGACTCAGCCACTCGGGTGACTCTGGCCGTTTGTCCACGGAAGGCACCACCCGAGATTTCGACAATGCACCCTTCCTCTATTCCCGAGGTGGCCGCCTTGGGCTCTAGATAAGGAAGGACATCTTCCAATGGACTTTCACCACCAAGTACCTTGCTGCAATTCTTGAGTGGCGTTACTCCCACGCCGACTCTGCCTATCAATTTCTGAACGTGATGCATGGCAGTAGCCTCAATGAAGATGTAACCCTTCATGAAATGGGGACTCAGGACTCCGAATATCTTGTCTTGGATATCCTTCAATGATCCGGTTCCTGAAAGTCTGGCACGAATTTCGGTTGCTACATTCTGCTCTTGGCCTATGGAAGTCTTCAGAATATAGAGGTATGATGCAACGTCTCCATACATGTCCTTTAGTTGAGGGGTTGCGTACTCTTTTTCCTGAATTTTCCCTGGATCGACCCACTCGTAACCCTTGTACAATGTTCCCGGGCTAACATCAACCTCCTCCGTCATGAACAAAATTGGTGTAACATCATTCAAGCGGTTTCCATAGGCAAGCCCCCTTGCCATTCCCGTTCTAACAATGTCTAGATTCTCTGCGGTAATTCCGGTACACTCGGTTATTCTCGAAATTATTGAATCCACGTCTCCGTGATCCCCCACGCCGTAGATCCCGTCCCATGCACCTGGGAAGTCGGCCACTTCGTCGGCCCTCTGCATTAGCAGGACCTTCTCTCCGCTTCGGAGGTATACCGTGAATGCCTCTGACAAATTCTCACCTAACCAGTCAACCATCCAAAGAAGGACGGGAATACATTGACCATCAATGCGAGAATCAGGAATCCTATTGCGCCAAGAACGAACATGCCAATTCCGCAGACAATCACAGTCTGTCTGAACTCTTGCTTAGACGGCTTTTTTGCCATCTTCAGAATTCTGGCGTAGGAACCGGTCTGAAGGCCCTTGACTCGCCCCTCTATTTCGTCCTGCCAGGTCTGTGCGAGCTCTTCGATAGCACCAACATTGGAATTTTCAACAGCCATGCTACCACCAAGAAGCATCACGGCGACCTACAGACCCCATTTAAGGACGACGGGGAGATAGAATGCGGAATAATGACAGGCTAGGCCTAGCTAACAAATTCGACAGTGCGATTCCTGAGGTTCTTCATCTGGGTGTGTAGGGTAGCACCGTGTATCTGCTCGCTCTTCACTCCTGTGAGGACCAGTAGGACTCTGATGTCGTTGCCCATTGTTTCGTCAGTTGTAACACCCCAAATCATCCTAGCATACGGGTTGATGCTTTCCCTGATCGTCTTTGCACATTGCTCTGCCTCTCCCAGAGTTAGCCCTGGACCCCCGACAACATTCACCAGAGCACCTCTGGCATCTGAGATGTCAATGTCAAGAAGAGGAGACTGAAGGGCCTCCAGGGTAGCCTTCTCTGCGCCCTCTTCTGCTGTAGCCTCCCCCAGTCCGATCATGGCAACTCCTCCTCCGTTTTCCATTACCGATCTGAGGTCTTGGAAGTCCAGGTTCACGACTCCCTCCTTTGCAATCATTTCCGAGACCCCGGATATGCTCCTCATCAAGAGCTCATCTGCTACTCTGAAGGCAGCATCAAGAGGAAGGTCTCTGACACCATCGACTTCCAGCAGTCTCTCATTGGGAAGAACGATTACTGTGTCGCAGACCTCCCTGAGCCTCTCTAGTCCCCATTCTGCGTTCTGTCTACGAACTGCCCCTTCGGAGACAAAGGGGTAGCTGACAACCGCGATTGTCAGGGCCTCTGAGGCCTTTGCGAGCCTGGCGACGACATGGGCACTTCCTGTACCTGTTCCGCCGCCAAGACCCGCGGTGATGAATGCTAAATCGCATTCCTCCACTTCTGATTTTAGCACACGCTCTGATTCGTATGCCGCCTGTTCTCCTTTTTCTGGGTCGCCCCCCGCCCCCCTGCCTCGGGCGGAGCGACCAATCAGTACTTTGTTCTCTACGTTGACTCTCAGTAGGTGTTGAGCATCTGTGTTGACTGCCATCCCCTTGACATACTCTCCGTCGAACAAACCCTCATGCTCTAGCCTTGCTACCGTATTGGATCCACACCCGCCACAACCGAAAACCCTGATTTTCGGCTGTAGAGATTTCAGTAGGTTCTCGAGGTCCGGGGCGTCTTCGACTTCCGTCACCACGGGAGCCTGCGGGTCATCGCCCTGAAGTTCGAGAACCCTCTCAATAAGGTGCTTCACATCTTTCAGGCGCGTTGAATAGAGGATAACCATTGCCCCCGAACAAGACCTCGCAAGACGGGTTTTTGCAGACGTTACGGAAAGCGGTTAGTTTAGCAGCCCTCTTCTTGTTTTTATGAATCTGACAAGGAAGGTGTACATCCCTCCCCATGCCGAGATCGCCAGTGCAAACGACATCCCATTCAATTCGTTGTTTCCTAGCATTATCCATCCGGCCAATTCGTTCATGCCAGTCAAATCGATTCCTGGGACTCCCATCTGAGCCTGCCAAGAAGCCACCAATAGTGAGACTAGGGTTATCACCATTCTATCAGCACGAGAGAATCCTCCGTAAATCCTGTCAAGGCCAACGGATTGTGCTTGAGTCCCCATGTATGAACCGAAAAGAGTCAGTAGTGCAGCCAAATATCCACTGCTTGGGTCCTCAATGAAAGCGGCATTCATTCCGATGGCAACCAGAAGTCCCACGTCCACTATCCGATCTATGGTGTGGTCAAGGAAGTCCCCATAGTCTCCGTCCACCCCCTGGTGTCTGGCTAGAGCCCCATCCAAACCGTCAAGAATCGCGGCAATTAGGATGATTAATACTGCACTCACAATGGCTATGGAACCCTTAGCATCCTTTTCTGCCCCCACCAACAAGTAGAACGATATCAGGGCGAGGACAAGGCTGCTCCAAGTCAAAACGCTTGGATCCAAACCTCCAAGTCTCAGGACTAGTGGATGTATTGCCTTCGTCCACCTTTCCCTCATTTTTTCGAACATTCAACCGTGCCCCCTTTCTACCCAGTCTATTGCGCTGCTCGGGCATTCAGGCTTGAAGCCATCTGACATCCAGTCCACAATACATCCAACAATTACGTCTGGAGGTTTCTTCGAGGTGTCGAACTCAATAATTGGAAAATCCGGTTCAATTTCGTTCCATGCGCCGCCCAATATCTCCCACTCAACATTTGCAATAGTCTTCTCTTCAGAGTAACCTCTCTCAACAAGTCGTTTTCTAAGGTCATCGGGGGGACACCTCAGCAGGATAAACCCGTCCACAGGCAGATGGTGGGATAGATGTCCCTCAATCACTACATGGGAAACCGGCTCCGAATCCCATTCCTCACTAAGCTTGGAGTATAGAGACTCGATATCCACCGGCCGAGCATCATCCATGGGATCCAGCTTTCCCAAGCATCCATGCTTCTCGGCGAGGGAAATCACCGTATCAACAATAACTCCAGATTCCCCTAGCTTCTCTGCCACTGTTGTCTTTCCAGTACCAGGCGAACCGGTCAATCCCAATCTGAAGCCCTGCTCCATGAATCCAGCGCGTGCATCGGATGCCATGAACACTACGTGATATAGCGTAACATTGACTTTTATCCGCACTGCCGCCATCACAATGTCAGTTGGAGTGAGTTGGATTAGAGCAATGGACCCTAGGGAGAACATACTGAATGTTCTTCTGTTAGCAATTCCCATTACAGTCTACTACAATTACTTCGAGCACGACTCCTCGATGGCATTCTTTTTCTCACTAGTCGCAATAATGCCTCTTGCCTTCTTGATGGGTAGGGCAACGGAAGAGATTGCACTCAGGACTTCAGATTCTCTAGGTGGGCTGTTAAACGCAACATTTGGCAATGCAGCAGAAATGATAATTGCAATACTTGCCATTTTCACTGCTTACCAAGCAGGCACAGGAACCGAGACAGCGTCCACAATGATTCACCTCGTTCAAGCCAGCTTAATCGGGAGCATACTCGGAAACCTACTCTTGGTCATGGGTCTAGCGTTTGTCTGGGGGGGCATGCACCACGCTGAGCAGAGTTACTCTGAGACTCAGGTAAGCTCGAACGGCTCCTTACTACTTCTTTCTATGATAGTCTTGGTCATACCAACAGTCTTCCATTCTACTGTGGGAGGGGAGGCTGGCGATAGCGGCGTAGAGGATCTAAGCCACATTGCCGCTGTTATCCTACTGCTGATTTATGCAATGTTCCTATTCTTCCAACTCCGAACTCACGTGCACCTTTTTGCCACAGATGGAACACATCATGAGGAGCCAGAGATGAGCCAGCGAGACGCAATCACCCTTCTAGTGGTTGCAACTGTGATGGTTTCGTGGATGGCCGAGATACTGGTTCATTCGGTGGAAGCTGCAGCCGATGAAATGGACCTCCCACATCTATTCATCGGGGTAATTCTACTGCCTCTATTCGGCAATGCAGCAGAGCATTTCACCGCCGTGACAGTGGCAGGTAAGGACAAGATGGACCTGTCATTTGCAATCTCGATGGGATCCTCTACGCAGATTGCCGTCTTTGTGGCGCCATTGATGGTGGTTTTCGCATGGGTACTGGGCGTCCCACTCACATTCGAGTTCGGAATGCTAGAGACAGTTTCTGCTTTCTTGGCAGTGTTAATTGTCAACTCGATTGCATCGGACGGCAAGTCGAATTGGCTTGAGGGGGCGATGCTTCTGGCATCTTATGCAGTATTAGGAGCAGCCTTCCTATTCCATCCCTGAACTATACCTCACGGTAGTATTCCTCCACCGAACTCTCCAATTCTTCGGATACTTTAGTTTCGTCAATAGTTAGCGTCTTTCCGTTTCTGCGGACAGCCTCTCCATCTACGAAAACGTCCATCACCTTCGTTCCGGTATAGATTAAGTTGGGAAGCAAGCGCCTACCTCCTCGTCCCCAAGGCCTCATCCTAATGTCATCAAGGTCCCATGTAACCCAGTCCTTCGACCCCTTTGTTGCTAGTGACCATGTCTCTTCAGGTCCCAGAATCCTAGCATCCCAGTGATCGTGCCTCTGAACAAGGCTCGCTGCCTTTGACTCGCTCCTCATGTCTAGAGAGTTGTTGCTAGCAGCTCCGTCTGTGCCGAGTCTGACGTCCACCCCTGCTTCTTTCATTGCTGGATATGACATGGTTCCTCCACAGGCCAGCTTCTGGTTGCTAGTAGGGCAGTGAACGGCATGGGCTCCATGACCTGCCAGTATCCTCATCTCTTTTTTCGTGACCCAGCCGCAATGGGCACACACCGTGCCTCCCTCACCTGCATCTTGGAAATAACCAATTGAATCGAGATATTCTATGGGGTACATCCCATGTTCGGAGAAGCAGTCAGCAACCTCTTTGCGAGTCTCGCTAGTGTGAATGTGCAGGATGCAGTTGTGCCCAGATGCCATCTCAGATGCCTTCAGCAGTGTTTCTTCACTGCAAGTGAATACCGAATGTGTTCCAATGCCGTATTCGACACGCTTTGACGGGGAAGATCCCTTGAGCAAACTATCCATTCTTTCTAGGGCCTCAGATCCTCCAGATGGGTAGGAAGGAGTGGGGAAGTCTGTGATAGGCCCACATGAAATTCCCCTCAACCCTGATTCTACCAGAACACCCGCGACAACATCCGGATGGTAGTACATGTCACATGCGAAGGTGGTTCCGGTGGAAATCATCTCTGCCACTGCTGCTCTAGTTCCCACTTCAACGAACTCAGCAGTCAGCCCTTTCTCGACAGGGAAAATGGAAGTTTCCAACCACTCCATTAGAGGCAGCCCTTCTCCCATTGACTTGTTTAGGACCATGGCCATGTGAGTATGCCAGTTCTGAAAGGACCTAGTAACTAATCGCGAAGAGCCGTCGATAACTTCCAAAACATCTTCGTCACCCTTGCTCTTACTGAAGGAACCATCCTCGTGAAGTAGAAAGTCTCCTCTTCTGACTGAACCGCCATCTTCGACTAGCCATGTCGAGGTTATTCTCCTAGTTCCAGAGGCCATGATTTACTCCTATCTGCCTACTTGCAAACCGCACTTAGAACGCTGGTCGTTTCACTGTCCATGTTCTTCATCCACGCCTCTATTATATCGCCTGGCTTCATTGGCCCCACTCCCTTTGGCGTCCCGGTCCAAATCAGGTCTCCGGATTCCAGATCGTACCATTGTAGTAGATGGCTCATCAATGACTCAACCGTGTGAACCATGAGTTCTGTAGATTCCAACTGCTTTGTTTCTCCATTAACAGATAGTCCGATCTCCACTGGCCTCTCATCCCAATCTGTCCATGTACCCAGAACACCAGAACCCCTGAATCCCTTTCCCTCTAGCCATGGCCATCCTTTCTTCTTCGCCAAGGTCTGCCGAGTTCTGTTAGTAGTGTCTATGCCTACACACATCTGAACTGGAGTCAAACCTTCTCCAATCCTGAAAACCATCTCGACCTCGTGATCTATATGGTCGCTGGGATCTAGAAGAGTTACTATGTTCCTGCCCTCCTCGTCTGCTTCCACCATCGCACTAGGGGGCATCAGGAAGAATCTCGGGTAATCGGTGACGTTTCCCAATATTTCCTTCGCATGGCCTCTGTAGTTCCTGAACACTGCCCAGCCAACTCCCATGTGACAACCAACTAGAAACCAGTCATTAGCACACCGGTCGCAGATTCTCATTCATCAGGTTGAAGGGACGCCTCATTCAGAACCGACTGATGGCGGAGGACCCATATCGAGCTCTTGGCGTCTCGAGAGATGCTTCAGATGCCGAAATAAAACGCTCCTACCGGAAGTTAGCTAGGCAGTATCACCCAGACAGGAATCCTGGAGATGCTGCGGCAGAGGAACGCTTCAAGTCAATTCAGTCTGCGTACGAATCTATTGGTTCGGCGGAGGCTCGAAGCGAGCATGATCAGAGAAGGAGGATGGAAGAGATGTTCCAGGGTGGTGGAACAAGGTCACCATTTGGAAGTGGATTCGGAGGAGTCGATATTGGTGACATCTTTTCACAGTTCATGGGTGGTAGAGGTAGTCAGTATCCTGGTTCCGACATTCGTTTCGAGCAAAGAACCAGAAATCGTCCACAGGAGAAACAGAAATCCAGAGGGGCAGACATCGAAGCCGGATTGGACATTTCCCTTGAACAGGCAATTTCTGGAACAGAGGCGAAATTCAGCCACAGAAGGATGAGGCGGTGCTCCAGCTGTAGCGGATCCAGTTTTGGTACGTCTCGGACCTGCTCCTCTTGCAAAGGCGCAGGTATTCAGACGAAAGGCAGCACACTTACTGTGAAAGTTCCGGCCGGTGCAGAACATGGGCATTTGTTACGACTTAAGGGAATGGGCCATGAACACCCTGAGGGTGACTCCGGCGACTTGCTAATTACAGTGAGGCTAGATGCAGAGGAGGGACGTCGTTGGGAAGAAGGTAGATTGGTGCAAGAGGTCAGGCTCCCATATACAACCTTGATTCTTGGTGGAAAGATCAGGATTACCACGCCAGCAGGGAAGAGGGTCGAGGTCGAGGTTCCCGAAGGAACCAGGATTGGTGATCGAAGGAGATTGAAGGGCCATGGACACTCTGAAGGTCCACTAGACATTGAGTTCACCCTCTCAGAACCCGAAAAACTGACCAAATCCCAGAGAGACTCATTGGAAAAACTGAAGGAAAGCGGACTCTGATACAGGCAACCAGTCAAATATTCCGGATGTTGCGATAATGTCATGAGGGATTTCTCCAGGGTTGCTAACTATCTCATTCCTAGGAGAAAGAAAGTCCACACTCTAGTGGTGATTGTGACGCTGTTGATGATTCCAGGTATTATGGCCACTTTCGAACCGATAGACATAGAGTCATATGATATGGAGTCTCCAGAATTGGACGCAAACTATGTTCTGAGGGAAGAATTCACGGCAGCAGGAAATATCTGGGGGTTCGGGGTTTTTGTCAGGGAACCGGAATATTTCGGCGAACAAAACTCAGACGTCTCAATGATTGCTGAATACCCCGGAGTCAATTCCGGTCTCGAAGACCCGGAAGGTGGAATTCTGAATTTATCCGTATTGAGGGAGATAGACACAAACGCCGACACCCTCCGCAATCACGAGATATCGGAATTCTACCTCCCCCTTGCTTCGGAGATATCTGGAGATCCCGTATTGGGTTTACTCGATCTGGCTAGTGAGTTTAGGTCATTTATGTCAGGTAACTCTTCACTGACACAGCCAAGAATCAATCCCTACAAACTCGCTACGACATTGGACATCGAAGCATCTACTGATCCGGCCCCAACAAATTGGACGGACTGTGGGGACTTGGAATGCCTGCAATTCGATGATCCGAGAGTAACACAATCCCACATTGATCTAGCTGCTCACAGGATGGCGAACAACAGCAATGGAGCATTTCTTCGTTTTCTATCCAATGATCGTGCATTCACCCCGGATCCAGAGAGTGACATTATTGGCCCAATTAACCACCGGGTTTCGGAGAATGGCTCACTTTCATCAGAAGAGTGGGTAAATGGAAGATGGTCAGCATCTGCGGCATGGCTAATTGTAAATTTCAATCGGGACGAAATGCAGTCAAATGGTTGGACATTTTCTTGGAAGAATGCAAGTGGTGATTTCGGATATGTGCTAGACGGATTCACCCTAACTACTGACCCCGTGAGATATTCTGTCTCTGAATGCCGGGCGAAGGAGTCTTCAGGGGAGAAGTTATGTTCGGTTGAGTGGCTGTATTTAGCACTAGAGGAAGATCTCAGGGATAGTGATCAAGACATCGTTACCCTGATGTTCGCAGAGAGCATTAATGTAGAGATAAACCGTGAATTGCTTTCCAGTGCTTACCTTATTGTGCTAATGTCAATTGCGGTACTCGTCCTACTTTGGGTAAATCTGCGACGTTTATCCGATGTAGCAATTGTAGCCACCAGTTTGGCCGTTTCTATGTTCTGGATGTACGGATTGATTGGATGGGCAATTATCCTAGGAAACAGGACCGGATTTGAGGTAATATTCAGGTCTCAGTTTTCCAACCTCCTTCCTATCCTAATTCTAGCCCTAGAGATAGACGACAGTCTCCACAGCTTGCATCGGTACAAGGAAGAAAGGCGGAACGGCAGGAACCCCGAGCAAGCCGCGCACACTTCTATCAGCAAGGTCGGCCTTGCAATAATGCTCACGTCCGTAACCACAATCGTCGCATTCATGGCCAATATGACATCCAGCATAGCCGCACTGAGATCGTTCGGGATAGAGGCCGGACTTGGGGTAATGTGCGCATTCTTCCTTACAGGGCTCTGGGTCCCCTTGCTTAGGCTAGATGGAGACCAATGGCTTGATTCCAAGAACCGTCTTCACGAAGAGAGGGTCGATGTCGTCTACATGGTCCCAAAATCATGGCTTTCCAAAGTCACCACTGGCTCGGCCCGCCTTTCCCCTCTTGTGCTAATTACCGCTCTTCTGATCACTGCCATTGCAACCCCAATCATGCTATCTCTGGAGGGGGACTTCCAAGTGGAGGATTTCATAGAAGAAGAATCCGATCTTGCAATGGGGGTTGGTCTGATAAATGAAAGGTTCAGCGATGAGGGAGAGCCGGCATTCATTCTGATTGAAGGAAACATATCCAATCCCCGAGTACTTGACGCGATAGGCGAACTCCGAGAAAACATAAACACTCGCGAGCCAAATGAGCCAGACCAGATTTCCCGAACACCTAACGGAGACGCCGAACTCTTAGGAATCGATCAGATGCTTTGGTACGCAAGGGCAGCCATGGCTTGGAATCAATCCCCATTTGAGCAGGCAGGATGGAACTTCAGTGTAAATGATGGTGCAGTGGGCTGCGAAACAATCCTGATTCCCAATAGGGAAAGAGAATACATTTTCATTCCTTCAATAGAAGATAGCAAGTGCCTCAATTTTCTATATGGATTCTTAATTACTCGAGGGGTCCCAGCTAGTGGAGGATATCCCGCTCTTTCCACCAGCATAGTGGGAGAATTCATCCAGGTCGAGGGAAATTTGGACTTCGAGAGGCCCTGGTTGACCGAGTCAGGCAACGAACCAATATTCCCCAGAGCATCACTCCGGTTTGGGATTTCCAGCCCAGAACAATTTGCTCTAGTGGAACCGGCTTTGGAAAGGCTAGAGGAAGACATGGCACCGCTCCAGAATCTTTCCACGTCCCCCCTTAGGCAAAGAGGAGACATTTCTTCTGGATTCCAGGACGAGAACTATCCCATTACATGGGCAATTCCAACCGGAGAGCCTGTCATCAGATTCGTTGCCGCTGACTCGATGCAGGACGACCTGCAATCAACCATTCTACTCGGAGTAGTCATGTGCTTCGTCACACTTTGGTGGGGTTTCAGGGACGATGAACCAATCTCTCAGAGGATCACTGAGTACAAACAAAACTCGCGAGTATTTGCCTCCAGAGTCGCCTTTAACACCGTTCTGCTTTCGTCTATTGTGTTTCTCCTTCTCGGAACAAAGACGGCAATAATCGCTGCCCCTCTAACGGTCGTTCTTTCCATAATCTGGGGAATTCCCGCGTTCACACTTGCTGCTGTTGCTACAATTCCTATTTTCCTGGCAATCATCTGGCTCTATGCAATGGTTGGGCTCGCCGGATTCGGCCTCAATATGGTTACTGTCTCGATAGCTGCAATCTCATTGGGGGTTGGAATTGACTATGTCATTCACCTTGTGGAGAGATTCCGAGAGGAGATGGAGGGAGGGTCCTCGGCAATTGAATCGATAGGAGCTGTTGGAGGTGCATCAGGACTCGCGTTATTTGGGTCCGCTGTATCCGATTTTGCCGGTTTTTGGGTGATAAAGCAGTCAAAAATGGGCTTCTTCTCAACTTTCGGGTTATTCTGTGCAGTAATGATCGGCCTCTCTTTGGTTGCTAGCATGATTCTTGCACCTGCAATTCTCGGCCTAATTCATCGTGACCCTAAGAAACTCTCCCGGTCCTAGAAGAACTCCAGAGCCGACTATTGATTTGGTAGGACAATACTAGTTCCAAGTACACAGGTGTTTTATTGAGAAATGGGTTGTGACAACACATGGTATTCGAGTGCAACATAGATGCCAGGGGAAAGGCGTTTCGCCTTAGAATAGGAATTATTGCTGTAGCAATTGGACTCGTAATACAAGGAATCCTATTTTCTGGAATGATCGATATTGCCTACGCATGGCTACTTCCAACTGGAATTATTGCTGGAGGTGTGTTCGCGATTTTCGAAGCCAGGATGGGCTGGTGTTTAGTCAGAGCATTGGGATTTCGCACATCATTGTGATTATCTAATTCCACATACCCAGCGAATCTCTAAGTGCGGATTCTAGATCATTGTGAAGGAACTCATAACCCTCTTCTTCGAGCCTAGATGGAATGACCCTTTGACTATCTAGGGTGAGTTTCTCGCCCATCTCTCCAAATAGAATCTTAACTGCGAATCCTGGCAATGGAGCAAACGCTGGGCGCCTCAGGACCTTACCTAGGGTCTTTGCGAATGACTTCTGCCTAACTGGCTGGGGGGCTGTGATGTTGTATGCTCCCTTCGAAGCCCCGTTCATCAGAAGGTGATGGATAGCATAAATCTCGTCGTCCAGGGATACCCATGACATCCACTGGCGACCTCCTCCCATTGGGCCCCCCGCTCCAAACTTGAAGGGAAGCAACATTTTCCCCAGAGCACCTCCGGTTGCGGCCAGCACAATTCCACTTCTTAGAAATACAGTCCTGACTCCCGAATCTTCTACTTTCGAAGCCGCAGCTTCCCATTCTTGGCACACTTCAGGGAGGAAACCCTCTCCAATGGAACTATCCTCGCTAAGCTCCTCTTCTCCCCTGTCTCCATACCATCCAATAGCACTGGCAAGGATGAAGCACTCAGGTTTATTTTTCATTGAACAAATCGCATCACATAGAATCCTAGTGCTATTCACTCGCGAGTCCTTGATCAACAACTTCCTCTTTTTGCTCCATCTCTTGTCCCCAATTCCCTCGCCTCCAAGGTGAATAATTGCATCGAAACCCTCCAATATCCCCACATCCAATTCGCCAGAAGAAGGATCCCAGAAAACCTCGTTTTTCCCTTCACTAACTTCTCTTCGAACCATCCTCCATACCTCGTGACCACCCGTGTCTAGGAAGGCCACTAATTGCGTCCCAATCATCCCTGAAGAACCTGCCACGAGAATCCTCTTCCTCTTTTTCCCCGAGAAATCCGAGTGCCTCTTCAAATCCCGTTTAAGACGTAGTTCCCTGGCCGTAAACATTCTCGAAATTCTACCTCTTACCAGCATCCCTCCGAGGATCCTGTCCACTAGGTTTCCAAGAGGTCCAAACGGAACCTGGTAAGCGACATCGTCTACCACCTTGGTTACTCCTTCTGACTCAGAAAGGTGATGGTCATGACTCCATGACCAAAAAGGTCCCTTTACCATCTTATCAGAAAAAAAACTTGGAGGGTTATAGGCGGTATGCTCTGCAACCCATGTCATATTCAAAGGCCCCATTGGGAATCTAAACACTCTCTGAGAACCCACATCCAGAGAATCGTCTGCCCTAATTTCTTCTGCAACTTCCCAGGGAGGCATCAGTCTTCTGAAGGAACCCTCGTGCTCGAACCATGCGAATGTAGAATCAATATCCGCTTCTACTTCTGTTTCATGCTTGTAGTTGTACATCCAAAACCCCAGGAAATATGTTCATGGGCAAAAATTGCCCTATTTCAGTATTCATAATCGGAACTATCAGTTAACCCTCGATTTTCCTCTTCCACTTTGGTTGGCATGTTCGCAATAATCAAGCGCAATGAACATAGCGAATGCACCAGAGGAGTCCACGATGTCAAGGGAAATATTGACAGATTTCGAGAGAGATTACGAGGATGCCGTACTCAGGTTTGCTGACGGATCATCCTTCAAGCTGTCCTATCTGGCAATCCGCACCCACTGCCAATGTGCAAACTGCAAGCCGCGCCAGGAGAACGATCAACGCAGAATTGAATTCGAGGAGGAGGTTGCTCGTTTGAGGGTGGAAAAGCCCCGAGTTAATCCAGTAGGAAGATATGGCATACAACTAGAATGGCCCACTGGATGCTCCAGTGGAATACACTCATTCACTCACCTAAGAGAGGTCTGTGAGGGTTCTGGAACTCTAATTTGAAGGGTTAATCTACTGCGAAGGAGTCAAATTCTCCACCTTCTTCGCAATCCTGTCGTAGCAACCGGTTTCCCCCGGCGCTACGTCGGTGAAAAACATGGCATTGGACGAACCGGAGGATAGGGTCGTTGAGATTGATGAGGAGGATGAGTGGCAACTTTACGCCTCAGCTGGATATGCTGCTATCGAACCCTCATTCGAAGAGGAGGAGGCGGAGTCCAAAGAGGAAGAAGTTTGGTTTGACGGCGATGACTTCGACTTAGGTGGGAAATCTGTCAATTGGGATGCCCCGCCCTGCCCAGCACCCTTGGGAATTGCACATGTGATTAAGTTGGGTGTGTGCGATCACTGTTTGTCACGAATTGGAGGGCCTCGAATCTCGGAATCACCCTCCGGTTCAGCGATAAGATCTCAGGCATATGAAAGAGATATTGAGCTATCTACGAAGGTTCTTCAGGATATCTGCCCCCTCTGTGAGAATCTATTTGAGGATGTAGACAACATTGTTGACAGGGTCTTCGAGTCCCTGTCTGGGGTAGAATTCTCAACTATGCAATTCGGAATTCACCTTCCAAAGGATCTTGTTCAGGAGGAGGATAGAATCAGGACCAAATACGGAGCCCCTGGTTCTAATCCACTGAAAGGATCTATCGTAGAGGCAATTCACAATAATATCAGGAAGCTAGAGAGGAAAGTCGACTTCGTAAAGGAGAGGCCCGACGTCATGGTTCTTGTTGATGGACTAACCCTCAGGGTGGATGTAGATGTAAGGCCAGTGTTCCTGTATGGCAGATATAGAAAATTATCTCGTGAGATACCTCAGACCCGATGGCCATGCAGGGCGTGCAGAGGGAGGTCAGAGGGCTGTGAGTCATGCAATGGTTCGGGACTGCAATATGTTGATTCGGTCCAGGATCTAATCGGCGAACCGGTCAAGCAAGCCCTAGATGCAGATGACACTTCTTTCCATGGTATGGGAAGGGAAGATATCGATGTAAGGTGCCTAGGTTCTGGCAGGCCCTTTGTCCTAGAGATAAAGAGGCCAAGGAAAAGGGCATATCCTCTTTCCGATCTAGTGAAGATGGTTAACCAAAATGGAACATCAAAAGTCGAGGTAGATACACTAGAGTGGTGTAATAAATCGAAGATTAACAACGTCAAGCAATCAAGGTCAGAGAAGTCTTACACGATCAGGTTCAGGGTTGGAGAAATAGGAAAAGAAGCAGACATTATCGAAGCTATCCAATCATTATCGGGACAGACTATTGAACAGGAGACCCCAAAGAGAGTTTCCCATAGACGTGCTGCAAAGATCAGGAAGAGGAAGCTCGTCTCCATCGAAAATATCCAAGTTGAGGACCAAGAGGTTCAGTTGACACTCCGATGCGAGGCTGGGACATATGTCAAGGAACTAGTACACTCGGACGACGGACGAACTAATCCATCCGTTCAGAGTGCCATTGGTTCCAACTGCGAAGTAATCTGGCTGGACGTCGAGGAGATACATGCGGAATGAGGCTCCAAATCAAATCCGAGTCCTTAAGAACGCCCCACAGGTCGCCCGCTTTCGCTATAATGGAGTATTGGTAGCATGGTCACTCGTACTAAGGGCTCTAGAAGGGGCACCAGAAGCATCCTGAGGAAGGATAAGAGAGACAGGCGCAGACTCTTCATTGGCCGAGTAATGCACACCTATGAAGAGGGCGACAAGGTCGCAATCGTTCTCGACGGAGCCCAGCAGAGAGGGATGCCCCACCGACGCTTCCAGGGAAGGACGGGTGTAATTTCAGGTTCCCAGGGAAGGGCATACGTTGTCCGGGTTGCAGATGGAAACATGATGAAGACAGTTGTAGCAAGGCCAGAGCATTTGAGGCCGATAAAGTAGGTGAGAATTTGGCAGAGAGGGAGTTCGTAGATTACGCAACCGTTAGAGACAAGCTACTGGAAGCGATTGAACGCAGAGGTGAGATTTCCTACGAGCAAACCATGGCCCTTCAGCATGCTCAATGGAAGGCGAGCGCAGGAGGTCACCCTTCTGGCGAAATCAAGACCGATCCTGCAGTTTACGCTGAGCTAATGTCCGCCCTTATGCAGAATGAAAAGCTTAGTTTGCATCCTGAGGTGTGCTCAAAGATTGCAGAACTCGCTCCCCTAACGGTAGCCGATGTCAGGGTAGTCATCGCAAGCAAGAGGGTAGCGATGGATACATCAGAAGTTGAGGAAATTATCACAATAATTCGTCAGCATGTCCTCTAGTGCATTTCTCTGGTGCCAATTCTAAACAACTCACTTCATGAGGGAGAACCTTTCTGGGAGGGCCGAGGACATGATGCCCGGAGATGGAAACGACTCGGACGGAGACTCGGTGAGTCCGTACGAAGGAGAGGAGCGACTCAGAGTTCTCGATATACAGGATAGGAGGCCTATTGGCCATGAAATTCAGTGCATTACCGAACCATCACTACATATCGTCAGATCGAGAGTCCAAGACCCGAACAATATTTCCACGGGTTCCTGTATTGAGCTACCTTCCGAAAAAATAGGACCTATGTCGGAAGTACGACTGAAGGATCTTAGCGGCTCTGCCCAGCAGGAAATTGTGAGTGCACTGAGCGCTTCAATTTCAACAGATAAGGATAGACACCTGTCATTCTACAATAGTGCAGGCCCAATGTCTCTCAAATTCCACTCTTTCCAACTTCTTCCAGGAATTGGAAACTCCAAGGCGATGCAAATGGTCAACCTTAGAGGATTGGCCGGCTGGCAAAATTTCGAGGAAATTGACGAGGCCTGTGGTATTGAGTCGGTCCGACTTCTTGCGGAGAGATATGTCAAGGAGATGGAAGATGTTGCCCAGACTCCCCGCTTACTTGATTTGCTGGTTCGCTCAGAGAACTGACATGAGGACGCTCGAGGGTCTCGAAGCCCGCCTCCTTGTCGACCTACTTCGTGACAGATCTCGACCCCAGAAGTCACTCGGCCAGCACTTCTTGGTAGATGAAGGAGCAATAGAAAGGCCAATTTCTATGGCTACTGAGCAACAATCTCCGCTTGGAGATGCATCACATGTCTTTGAGGTCGGTCCCGGCCCCGGTTCGCTCACCCTCTCTCTGCTTCGGACGAAGGCACGAGTGACGGCAATGGAGGTCGACGAAGAGGCTGTAGAGCATTTGGAAAGGGTGTTTGGAGGAAGAGAATGCAACCTAGAAGTAATACTTGATGATGCGGTTTCATCCAAGTGGCCTTCAGGGGTTACTCACGTAATTTCCAACCTTCCCTATCAGATTTCCAGCCCAATTATTGAGAGAATTAGAGACTACCACTCGAAAAATCCAATTGTAGCAGCAATTCTACTAGTCCAAGAGGAGTTTGCAAATCGGATGGCAATGTCGTCAATGCCATATGACATCGGTCCCCTTGGCCTGAACTTGTGGCTCGATTTTGACGTATCTCTTGATATCAAGGTACCTCCCAGTTCGTTCAGCCCCTCTCCTAAAGTAAACTCGAGGCTTGTATCATTACTACCTAGAAAAAGACCCGAAGCAGAAGACCTGGATAAGCCGATGTTCAGAATGGTCACAAAGCACTGCTTCTCAAATCGAAGGAGAAAATTGAGAAATCTTCTATCCAAGAATCCCTCTCGTATTTCGCGGATACCTGGTTGGCACAAGGACAGGTGGCAGAAGACACTATCACGAGTAATAGAATCTGAAATAGATGGATTGGAAGAAGGATGGCCAGATCTAAGACCTGAGATGCTGGAACCACCACAATGGGCTTCGCTAGTGAGGGCAATCTCCTCTAAATAGTGTAAAACAGCACAAATTGACATCGACTTGATAGAGGCCCCCCCTCTCCCACAGCACAAGGCCTGGCCGACTGAAGACCCAGGCCGAAGGAAGGGATGCAATGGCGAAGAAGGACACCTATCTCGCTCTTCTGCGAAGAGGAATTGATCAGACGACTGCGCAGATACTATCTGACGGCGGAATAAAGATTGGAGATCTTAAGAAACTTGACTCCGATACTCTGGTCAACAACTACGGGATAAAGAAAGAGGTCGCTAACTCAGTTCTCGACGCAGTTAAGTCTGGGCCCAGATCATCAAGCAGACAGAGATTCCTAGCCGATGTACTATCTGATGATCAGAAGAAGGTAGACAAAATAGAGGAAACCAGGTTCAAGAGAGAACAGAAGGACATCTACGCAGAACTCCAGGAGAAGAAGGAACAGCTGAGGCTTGCTAGGGTAGAGGCTTTCAGAAACCAGAAACTAGTCATGAACAGACTAGGCAAGACCATCGAGTTGATTGTGAAGCTTGAGAACAATCTCGATGACGAATCAAAGGACGAGCAGAGGTCCAAACTAAGGGATCAGCTCGAGACAAGGGGACTAGAAGCTGCAAGGGATCATGAGATGCTAGAACTTGCAGGAACCCCCCAGGACATCGTCGATTTCAGAAGGAAAATCGCCCCGGTACTTTGCCTACATGCCTGCCCCCACTGCGGAGAGGAAATGGATCCCAGGGGCAGCAACATCATGGAAGGCATGAGGGACTTCTCATTTGTTTGCTGGGACTGCGAAGAGGAGTTCCATGCACCTATGGCGGAGGCGGTGGAGGGGAGGCTGAATAATGGCTCCAGAATCAAGATAGATCCCAAGATGAAGCCCCGATTGAAGGTTGTCAGACCTCCTAGGAAGGACAAATCTAAGTCCATAACCGACCTCATGAAGAGGGATCTTGAGTCTGCAGGCGCAACAGCTGAGGAGCTGGAGGCAGCACTCGAGTCAAGTAGCCTGTCTGGGGTGCTAATGAGCATAGATGAGTGGATAGATCAGACTATTGCAGCGAAGGGATATATCCAGGCACAGGAGGATAGGGAAGAGTTCATCATCGCCACTGGAGCCGGTGCCACGAAGTTCAATAAATGGATGAAGAAGGCAGGATTGCGCTTCAACAAACAGACTGGGCGATGGACTCGTTGGGAGGACCGGTGAATTCCGGATGCCCACTGGTCTGCCCGTCGTCAGATTCTTCCGCGGCTCAGAAATAATAGGTTCAGCAGAGGCATCCCCTGGTGTTCCGTTGGTCGATGTAGCAGAACAGGCAGGCATCGAAATTCCCACCAACTGCACTTCCGGTAATTGCGGCACGTGCCTAGTTAGACTAATCAGTGGAGAGGTGGGACTTCCAGAAGTGCTTCCCCCTGGACTTGACGAAGATCTAGTTTCGGAGGGTGGAATATTGACATGCTGTATTTCCCCATTGGAAAATTGCGACATTGATGTCAAACCCCCCTTGTAGGTGATTAATTGTCGTATTTATCGGAACCCGACTTCCTAATGTCACTTGCAATTTCGACTTTGGGAATCTCTCTCATGTCGTGGTGGCTATACAACAGAATTTCCCTGAAGCTAAGGGAAGTAGAGGAACGTAGCAATTGGGCGATTGACCCAACATCTGGAGAAAACGAGTGACTAAATTCATTGTTCGTTTACTGCCGAAGTCCATCTTTCAGATTGTGGGACCCCTACTACCTCCAAGTGGCATGCAAGAACTCCCTTCTGTTGCAATATCTCGCTTCTGAGATCAATCAAATCACCCAAGCAGCAAGGACAGTGAGGATGAGCCGGCCTTATCCATAATTCTACAATTCCGGACTCGTCCACCTCGACTCCCTTCAGAATTGAAGGGTCCGTAATCGGAGTTCCGTGCGGCTCAACCCTCTTCCTCAGAATCCTTGCCAATCTCCTTTGAGCCTCGGATTTATTTCCTTTCACGATTTTGGACATTTCACCACTCCGAAACCAGAGGAAAATCACTCCCTGCAGTGAGGCACTCCATACCATCATCTACTCGGACCCATGTGTCTTCTGTTCCAATGGCCCCCTCTGGGTGTATGACTTTGGGCTCAATTGCCATCGTCCCACCCTTTGGAAGGGGACGATCAAAACCCCTTGCCACGACAGGGGTCTCGTCTAGTTCCAGACCCACGGAGTGCCCTAGGAAACATGCTTGGTTTGGAGAAATCCCCATTAGGTGTTTTGAGTGACCCATTTCCGACGCCATTTCGATTCCATTATCCCATGATTCTGAGCACTCTTTGCCCTTTCCAAGCCAACCAACCAATCGGCGACCAATCTCACTCATGTCTTCTAGCCTAACCTCCCACTCAGATGCCAGTTTCCCTGCAGTAAACATCCTGGTGCAGTCAGAAACGTATCCTCTGTGGACATGGACTATGTCGACAAGAACGGGTTGTTTCTCTTTGACCACGTGGAAACCAGCACCTAGGGACGAAATAGGGCTTCCTCCAGAACCTCCAACGGCCGAGTCAAAGTATGAAGGAACGGCCCCAGATCTACCTGCTGCGATTACAACCCTGTCACAATCCATTGGCCATTTTCGCATCCTTATTCTTCCACCAAAACCAGCTACCCTACTAACTTCATCTGCTGCACCGGCCATCTCTAACTCGCTCTTGCCTAATCCCCCATTTTCGAAAACTGCATCAAACATCCTCTTGTTAATTGCCCCACTTTCCCGAATCATTGATATCTCCCAACTGGATTTTACCTCTCTTAGCTCATAGAGTAGTCCAGTGCAATCCGAAGGCTCTCCGGAAAACCCACTCATTTTAGATGATAGAAATCTCCAGCGATCATGTGGTATCTTTCCAGCCAATAGTGCCGGTTTGACGTTGCATCCAGCCCTGGTTAACTCTTCTCCGAGGGAAGACATCCGCGGATGGGGACGGATTTCGTGAGGGCAATCGACCCCTCCCCCTTCGAATTCGGCCCGCTTCAAAGATCTCCTAACCCAATGTTCCGTTTGAATTCCCGAACCCTCTGCTCCAATAAGAAGTACAGAATCCTGCCTCCCCCCTGTTAGCCAGTATAGCTCTACAGGGTCGTCAATCAAGGCGGACTCTATCCGAGCATCTGCCAGTCTTGATGCAAGCCTTGCTTGCCTGTCTTCGAGTTCTGAGACTGGGACCCGCCAGTCTTCCCCTTCTGGGCCCGTTAGTCGGGATGTGGCCCATTCCATGTTTCCCCTTGGCTCGTCATATGGGAAAGGCATTTTGGCTCTGATGATACCCAAATTGCTTCCACAACGGCCAAAGGGGGAATCTCGGTGGGTCATAACGTGGAAGGCGTGCTGTCGCTGGACGACGTCGACCTCCGAGGACGTACTGTTCTTTATCGAGTAGATGTCAATTCTCCATTGGAACCAGCTTCTGGAAGAATTCTAGATGATGGTAGATTTAGGGCAATTGCTCCGACCTTGCAACGTCTTTACGGCTCCAGGGTAGTGGTGCTGGCACATCAGGGGCGCCGAGGGAAATCAGACTTCACTGTCAAAAGTGCTCATTGTGGGATACTTGAGGGCATTACTGGCCGGCAAATCAAATTCGTGGAAGATATATGTGGGGACAAGGCAATTTCGGCAATAGAGTCCATGGAAGACGGGGAAGTCATTTTCTTAGATAATGTCAGGCTAAATGAAGAGGAGTATGGGACAAAATACGACTCAAATGAGGAAACAGAGTCCACAGAGTTGGTTTCACGTCTAGCATCGGTATCGGATGCATACGTTACTGATGCATTCGCTGCCGCACATAGGAGATCACCAACTCTAACTGGATTCACCAGGTCTTTACCGTGTATCGCTGGAAATCTAATGGAGAGTGAGATCGGGAGTCTAAGGACCGCTCTGAGAGAACCACCTAGGCCATATCTGGCCATCCTTGGTGGCGCCAAGTGTGATGACTCAATGAGAGTGGCAAGAAACTTAATCCAAAGGGGGAATATAGACAGGATTGCATTTGTTGGAGTTGCAGGAAATCTAATGCTATGGGTTTCAGGAAAAGACATCGGGGAGTGTAATAAGGAGTTCATCAGGAAGACCATGGGGGAAGATTTCGATTCGACGTGGACTATGGCGTTGGAACTTCACTCCGAGAATCCCGACATACTATTCCTGCCACATGATCTGGCAGTAGAGGTTGGTGGCCAACGCCAACCGATGTCCTTGGAGGATTTGCCAACTCAGAACCCCATCTATGATGTGGGAATAGAGACGCTGAGGAGTCTGAGGCCGATAGTTCAGGAATCTGGTTGCGTACTATGGAACGGCCCAGCCTCATACTTCGAACTTCCAGAGTTTGCATTTGGCACCATTGAAATCCTAAACATGTGTATTGAGACTGAGGCCATGACCATCATTGGGGGTGGACACACAAGTGCACTGGTCAACAGCAGGGGTGCTTCTGACAAGGTCACGCACAATAGTACCGGAGGAGGCTCAACAATGAGCTTCCTTTCTGGTGATCCGATGCCGGTAATCGGCTCACTAAAGGAATCATGTTCAATATTCCGTGAAAAACTTGAAGATTTGGGATTGGCAGTTTGATGGAGCCACTGGGGAGATTCGAACTCCCGGCCTTCTGATTACGAATCAGACGCTCTACCAGGCTAAGCTACAGTGGCAGCGTCGCGGCCACTTTGGCGATTGCCATAAGAGAATCGGTGAGTTGTGACTACTTTAGTTTCTCAAGGTCGACGATTTGGCCAATTCTGGACTCTACGTCTAACAGAATGGAATCTAGGGCCTCTTGGTCTCTGCCTTCTGCTCTCATCACTAGTATCGGCTCGGTGTTACTGGGCCGACAAAGGTACCATCCATCTTCGTACTTGACCCTGATCCCATCGACCGTCGATAGAGGCATGTCGGAAAACGCCGTAGCAACTCTCCCCATGATTTCTTCCCTGTCACCAACCAAGGGTACCTTTCCTTCGTCCGTTGTCGGATATTCTGGCATGAATGCGAATCTTTCAGAGAATTTTGGACCCCCTTGTTCCGGAGCAGGGTCCCTTCCTACAATTCCCATCAGCCTAGCAGCGCAATATATCGCATCGTCAAAACCATCCCAGTGGTCATTCATGAAGAAGTGACCAGACATCTCTCCTGCCATGGGCGAACCAGGATTCTCCCTAAGCTCCA
>JAKURM010000070.1 GCA_022449945.1 Candidatus Thalassarchaeum sp.
GCGCGGCAGATTGGGCGAGAGTGTCGAGAGGCGCGCGAAGTACCTGCTGATTAGACTCGATGGCGATGCCACCTGGATGTGCCACCTTGGGATGACCGGCCGCTGGACCTTGCTGGGTGCAGACAGCAGTGAGGCCGCCGACGGACCCCATGACTGGGTCGTTGTACATCTTGATGATGGCGGGAGGGCGGTGTTCTCGGACCACCGACGATTCGGATTCATGGACCACTTTGAGACCTCCGAGCAGGATCAGAACAGGTTCCTCGCCAAGCTCGGGCCCGAGCCCACTCCCGACCACTTGACCCCCATGGACATGGCCGAGGGCCTCAGGGGTCGCAGGACGCCGATGAAGGCAGCCCTGCTCGACCAGCGCACCATCGCCGGCCTCGGCAACATCTACGTCTGCGAGATTCTATTCCGTTCCGGAATCTCCCCTCGCAGGAATGCATCATCGGTTGCGGGGAAATCAGGGGTGACCAAACGAGTCGAGCGAGTAACTGCCGCAACCCACGACGTCATCGTAGAGGCGATTGACGCCGGAGGCTCGAGCATCAGCGACTTCGTCAACGTCGAAGGCGACTTGGGCTACTTCAGCCACTCCTTCCAGGTCTACGGCAGGGAGGGCGAGCCCTGCCTTTCCGAGGGCTGTGAATCCACCATCAGGCGCATCGTCCAGTCGGGCCGTTCGACCTTCTACTGCTCGGACTGCCAACGCTGAACTGAGCATAAACACTGCTCCAGATGACATGTTGATATGCCTCCAAGTTCAGTGATAGTATCAGCCGAGATAAGGCGTCAGAGAGCGAATTCGTCACTGTTGTGTGATCGCGAAACTGTTTGCCTATCTTCTGCTCATTTGAACGGTTTGGAGGTGGAAAATTGCGCATCGAGACAACTCTCATCCTACACGTCACCGGTGGCAGTGCAAGCCGCCCTCAACGAACGGGGTCATTCGGAGGGCGGTGTTAGTATGGGCAGCAACAGGGACTGGTCACTGTCTTGTGTGAGGCACTACTCGCCCTCTGCCAAGAAGATAGAAGTCGCGACCTTCTACTTCGGCAGGGACCTGGATGAGCTCGCACCCGGATGGAGGAGCTCAGTTGCAGGCCGACTGATTTCACTCTCCAATGAGGAATCGACGATTGAGGATGACCAACTTGCCGACACTAGGAAGCTTCCAAGTGGCCTGATTTCGATGCTCGACTCGGCCAACCTCACAGACGCGGCCCTAGAGGCTGGGTTCCACGTCGAGATGACCAGTCGCAAGCCCGGACATGACCCATCGTGGACAAGGCTCGTAATGCTGGCCGAAGGCATGTCGAGGGGGAGGGGGATGTTTGGCAGAACCCGTGATTCTATCCAGGTCTGCTATGTAGAGAGTGAAAGCGGGGACACGATGGAGTTCGTGCCGCTTTCCCCAGATGGAATTCCTAGGGTCATCTGGGCTAGGGTCGTCGAGTTGCCATCGGCCACGCTCGCTGGAGTGATTTCACAGGGTATTCTGTGCCAAAATTCGGAGCAGACTACCCTAGACGAGTTCTCAGACCTCGGCTTCGAGGACCAGATCTGCCGGGCTAGGGAGCTGGTCCTGCCGGGCCCTGACTGGGACGGGTGCTGCTAGTCGTCACCGGTGACGCCGACCATAACGCACTGCAGACGGAATACTATGAGGAGGCGAGAAACATGAGCAACTCAACCAACGAGGGCGAACTCGAGCAGTACGACACCACAAGCACAGGCCCAACTTCCTCCATAGCCGACAGGCTGCCCGAGCTGCCCGCTGAGGTCATCGAGGACGCCTCGCAGGAGGACTCGGTGGAGTGGGCCCAGGGCATGCTCCAGCACTACTCCCCTGGCTCCATCCACGAGATGCCCGACTACGGCATCACCCTGCAGATTATCTCTGAGGACACTGCTAGATGCATCTCCATCTACGACCACGGATACTGTATGTTCATGCTGCAGATGGTGATAACGACCTTCCAGCGTGCCGGCCTGACTCTCGAGGTAGACCCTCACACCGTGCTACGGCCCTACGAGGCCCCCGAGGAGCAGGAGCCCGAGCACGTGACACCCCAGGCTGCGAGCAGTAACGGCTTCGCCATAGAGGTGGTCTGATGTGGGCGTTCACGACCCACGGCTTCCTCAGCATCGTGCAACACAATGCCATGCCCGACCACTTCCAGGTCAAGGCTAGGGTGCCCGACCCGCTGGAGAAGCTCTGGCCGGACCACAAGATCGAGGTCATCGACTGGGCCGACTACCGCTACCGCATCACGATAGAGAAGTCCGAGGTCCTACCGGTCCTGCTCGAGGTCATAGCTTCGGTGGACTACACCAGCTTCAAGGATGTCTGCAGTAGCGACGCAGATTACCACTGGGCACTCTCCAAGATTTGGATGGAGATGTACCGCTACCAGAGCAAGTTGGAGGCCGGGGGCTGAGTGACTAAATTCTAATGCGCTCGATGTACTTCATCGCCTTCCTCAAGCGTGCATCCTTGTCCGTTCGCCACCATTCTGACCCAAATTCATTCCGGCACCACTCCTTCTGAGCGTCGTATCTTTTCGTATGGAAAACCTTCAATCCTTCTATACTCCATCCGTAAGTGCTTCTCCGGGTTTGATGGTCGCGTTCCCCGCGAGCTTGACCCTCCCGTTTCCGCATCCTTTCTCCCCTGAACCAGCCTCCGTTCACCGTTTGTTTTTCTATGAATGTTTCAATCTCTTGCAGGGAAATTGAAGCAATCGTTCCGGAGTGGTAAATCTCGCCTTCCACCTCTTCTTGGATAAGGGAATGTAACTTCTCTGATAGTTTATCTATCTCCAATCTAAGGTTATTATCCTGCATTATCAATTTAGAGAATTCTTTCCTTGAATCAGGCTCGTTCTCGTAGAATTTTTCATCAGCCCACCGTCTGACTTTACGCGCTATATGGTGCCCCTTCTTCATCCAGATTGCTTTGATGACCTGTTCCGAAGGCGCAGTCCCGCGTGATGGGGCTCGTTCGAGGTTCGGGTCTAGGGTCTCTCCTGGAGGCTGCGGCTTGGGAGGGCCACCGGAGCCGCCACTGCTGAATCCACCTTGCGCCGCCCTGCCGCCTCCGCCGGACGTGTCTTCTGCCAAATTCGTCCACATGGGGTTGACGAATCTCATGATCATATCATCCCCCTGCATGTTACTTCTCAGAGTGTCCTTGAGAGACTTGATGCTTCTTGCATCGGGAAGCTCGTCGCCTTCCCATGCCATCGCCCACCAGAGGAGTTTCGGTTTTTCGTCCATGATTGTCTGATGTAGATCCCAGCTGTGATCTTCGATATCCTGAACGATTTGCAAGTAGTCCGCTCCTTCGAGTATGGCGACGATCTCATCACCGCCCATTGCTCTGATGTCTTTGGGCAGATGTCTTTGGATGAACATCCCGAAGGTGGACTCTATCATCGCAGTCATCTTCCTTGACAGAATGAATCCTTCGATTGTCTTGGATTTGGTTCTGTACAGCACCTCGTAACGGTGATCCTTGTCCGTTTCTTGGATCGACCGGCTTTCCTTATCCCAACAGCGATCACCAAGGTTGATGACGTCTAGGTAAACGGTGCTAGTGGGAAGATTTTCTGCTGCGTAACGACTACCCCTCTCCCTTTCTGTGATATGGAATGGAACCCAGATCTGCTTCGTCCGATCCAGTTCCACTCTGGTCTCGTGGAATGCATCGGACAGTTCCTTCACAAAGTCACTAGTAACATCGACTTCCCATAGTTCTGGCACCCTACTCTTGCTCACCCCTCCACCTTCCCATGAGGCCCAGAGGAGCGGCGACCAGCCCCTTTGCTTCTTCCATCTTCTGCTGATGGACACTAGGCATTTGTTAGCCAACTCCTTTATGTCGTCAACTTCCTCATTGACCTCAAGAAGAACATGCCCACCACCGGCCTGTATCTCTTTGCAACCATCGAGGTTTTCGCTGAACTCCTCTATCTCCCTGCTGACTACCATCGACCAGTGCTGCTTAGCT
>JAKURM010000071.1 GCA_022449945.1 Candidatus Thalassarchaeum sp.
GCCGTCGGTGTACTGGGACCCTCCTCAGTGCGTGCCATCTGATGATGTGGAGAGCCTGAACGGATGGGGTGAGTTGCTGGAGGCAGACTGGTCGAATGTGTAAGTGAAGCCCCTGTAGAGGCCTACTTCGGGCTGTTGCAGCCCGTCCACGTGGAAGTCCATGCTGGACACAGTGACCAGCATCTCCATCACCGTGGGCATCGAACCCGTGGCGCCATCGGCCCCGTCAGCCCCATCGGCTCCGGCAACTCCCGGTGGCCCGGAGATGTCCCCGAGGTCAATCCACTCCGAACCGCTCCATACGTGGATGTGCACTGTGGAGTTTACTAGGAACGCGTCCCCCGGGTCACCGATGTAGATTTCACCTAGATCAGATGTGTCATCCACGGTCCCGATTATGCTGAATGAGGTTCCGTCGGCGCCGGCAGGGCCAGCCGGGCCCTGAGCTCCTTCAGCACCGTCAGCCCCATCCGCACCGTCAGAACCGGCAGTGCCAGCCGGGCCCTGAGCTCCTTCAGCACCGTCAGCCCCATCCGCACCGTCAGAACCTGCTGGGCCCGCTGGCCCAGTGAGGTCGATGGAAGACCACGAACCGCCCGAGCATGCCTGGAAACCAGACGTCATCGATACGTAGTACAGGCGACCATCCTTCGTGGAGTCGCAGGCGGGAAGGTCTGAGATGCTCTGGACGAGGTAGACATTCCAGTCTTCGAGCTCGTCTGGGCTCTCTTCTTCCACGGACCCGTCATCGGAACCCAAGCAGCCCGAGAGGGAAGAGGCGGTCATCAGTAGTGCAAGCAGCATTGCCAGGGGGTTTCGGCTAGTGTTGTGCATGCCTTTGCTAGCCGCGTTGCGATACTTAATCACTCGTGGAACTCCGAGACCTCTCCCATCCCCTTTCGCTCCAGGTCGGGAACACGGGCGTCATCGGAGGGGTAGCCCACTGGAAGCAGAAGCATGGCATGCTCGTGCTCGGGCCTGCCCAGTATCTCCCTGAGGAAGCCCATTGGCGATGGGGTGTGGGTCAGCGTGGCGAGTCCCATGTTGTGAACCGCGGCGACGAACAGCCCTGCGGCCATTCCGCACGATTCCTGCGAGTAGTAGGTCGGGGACATCTCGCCGTTGGCCCTCTCCCTCTGGGATTGCCTGAACAGCACCACCACCCATGGCGCGTCGGTGATGTGCTCCTTCACGTGGTCGGTGCCGAGTGGCTCCAGGACCTCGGCCCACGCATCCGGGATCCTCTCCTCGTAGAACTTCCTCTCCTCCGACTCCGCTGCCTCCCTGATCCTTGCCTTCAGGCCTGGGTCTGAGACTGCCACGAACGTCCATGGCTGCAGATGTGCCCCGGAAGGTGCGGTGCTAGCCGTCTTGATGGCCAGCTCGATCATCTCTCGGGGGACCACCCTATCGGAGAAGTGCCGAGTGGTCCTCCTGCTGTCCATTTGCTCGTAGAACGAACGAGCACGAGCGACCATCTCGTCCTCGGGTAGCTCTGCGAACTCCAGGCGGATGAAGCCAGGCTCCTCGTCGCCCTCTCCCATGGGCCCGCTCAGTCGCGTCGAGACATCAAGGCTGCCATTGCCATGGAGGCCATCGCTAGCGGTGCCACGAAGCCCGGAAGGAAGCCCCTGTCCTCTCCCTGGCACTCAGTAGAGGACCCTCCCCAGGTCCCGTTGTCCTTCCAGCAGTCTGACCAGACCTTCCAGCCGAAGCCATCCTCGGGGACGTGGCTCTCTGAGCCGTCTTCGTCTAGTAGCACGAACTTCCAGTTGATGTAGGCGGAGTCCGGGAGCGCCCCGTGTCCGGCGGTGAACACCAGGCCACCCTCTGATGCCTGCATATCGCTCGTCTCCGGGGGGTAGCATATTCCCGAGTTGATGCATACCTGGGTTACCCACTGGACTGAAGTGACATTGCTGCCATCCTCAAGGGTCAGGGACATCGGGAAGTCGTCACCCGAGGTCGCTTGCAGGACATGGTCGTGCTGAATGGAGGCTATGCCCGTCCCATCCAGGGCAGTAGACTCGTTCTGGCCGCTTTGCACACCCGCCGCTGATAGGGCCAGGAGGGCGACGACAGCCATGGCGAACAGGCCTCTCATGGGAGTGTCGCGCTCGACATGGCAAATGAATGCTGACCACTCAGACTTCAAGATCCCAGAGGTCGTCTCCTATCCAGTGGATGGTTGCGATCGCCTTGCCCTTGGCCATCGACATCATCTCGCTTCCATCGGCCAGGGCGATCCCAGTCGCTAGCGGCCCCCCGGTGTCCTGGTCGCGGATCCACACGAAGTCGCCCTCTTCGAGAGAGGGGTCCGCGATGTGGATGCCAGCGCCCATGCAGTCCGCCCCGTTCTTCAGGAAGGGGATGGCGCCATCGTCGACCGCCACCCAGGACTTCTCGACCTGCCACTCCGATATCCCCCTGAGGGTCGGGTACCAAGCCATCTCCCCCCTCACCTCTATCCTCATGGCCAGCGGGACCCTCTCCACGAGAATCAGGTCCGTCTCCTGGAAGTGCGCCTGCTCGAGGAATCCTGAGAGGTCGACCGGCTGCCCCATCCAGGAGCCTAGGTCCTCCGCCACGTCACGGATCTGCTTGAGGCGGACCGGGGTCCTGCGCCTCATCCTCTTGTCGACCATGTTTGCGGGGGGGCACGGACCGGGATGAACATGCCGAGGCCGGACACTTGAAGCGGTGTGGTGGCAGCGTGACCCCATGCTCGCGCTGTGCCTGGACCTGGAGGGCATCCTCGTCCCCGAGGTCTGGGTGAACGTCGCCGAGAGGACGGGCATTGACGCGCTCAGGCGCACCACTAGGGACGAGCCCGACTACAACCGGCTGATGTCATACAGGCTAGCGATTCTCGACGAGAACGACATCACCATCGAAGACATAACCTCCGCCATCGAGTCGATGGAGCCACTGGAGGGCGCCAGGGACTTCCTCGAGTCCCTCCAGAGGAGGTGGCCAACGCTGATCCTCTCGGACACTTTCTCGCAGTTCGCAAGTCCCATGATGGCCAAGCTGGGTCACCCGACCCTACTGTGCCACACCCTGGAAATCGACGACTCGGGAAGGATTTTCGACTGGACCATCAGGGCCGAGGACCAGAAGAGGAAGACCGTGGCTGCGCTCCGCAGCATGAACTTCCAGGTCATCGCGGTGGGCGACTCGTACAACGACACGACCATGCTCTCCGAGGCAAGCGCTGGCATACTGCTCAGGCCACCGGACAACGTGGTCGAGGAGTTCCCGCAGTTCCCGGTCACCAGGGACTACGTCGAGCTGATGCAGGCCATCGAGTCCGCGGCCACCGACCTGGGCGAGCTCTGGGCGTAGCCCAGTGGCCTCCAATCGTTTGAAATAAGGCAGGCAGGTCGGCGGGACGCATGGCGAAGTGGCACGGCATTTCCCGCAGGAAGCCCTCGGGCGGCCGCCTGAAGCGCCCCAACCGGTACAGGGGGAAGCGCAAGACGGAGATCGCGAGCGAGGAGCAGCTGGCCTTCGTGGGCGATACCGACTCGCGCAAGAACTACCGCAAGAGGGCTGGCTCCCAGACCGTCAGGCTACTCTCGGTGAACCAGGTCAACGTCAGCACGAAGGACGGGAAGACGGTCAGGGCCACGGTGAAGAACGTGGTCGAGAACGACGCCGACCCCAACTACGTCAGGCGGAACATCATCACCAAGGGGGCCGTTCTGGAGACGGACGCCGGAATGGTCCGGGTGACCAGCAGGCCGGGCATGCACGGGGTCGTCAGCGGCGTTCCCGTGGACGAGTGAGCCCACGAAGCCCTCAAGGCACACATCTCGCAGGGGTGATGCGGTAGCATGGCAGCGAAGCGCGACGAGATGACCCTCTGGACGGGCTACTTCGACTCGAAGCTGAGCCGATCGGGGGGCAGGAGGGTACCCAAGGCGACGAGCATCCCCAAGCCCACATTGGAGGCA
>JAKURM010000072.1 GCA_022449945.1 Candidatus Thalassarchaeum sp.
AGGCAGAGGACGTGTTCGAGCAAATAGAAGGATTAGCAGGGGACATAATGATCGTAGATACACCGGGACAAGTTGAGCTGTTTGCTTTCAGAGAGGCTTCAAGTCATTTGGTAGAAGTTTTGGGCCAAGGAAGAGCATGTCTGATTTTCCTTTTTGATCCATTGCTGTCAAGTACCCCAAGTGGATTTGTCTCCCAGATGCTCCTGTCTTCGATAGTTCACTTCAGACTAGGACTTCCGACGGCGAACTTCCTCTCAAAGTCGGACCTCCTGGAGCCAGAAATATTGGAAAGAATCCTAGAGTGGGGGGAAAATCTGGATGTTCTAGAGGCTGCCCTCTTCGAAGAGTCATCTAAGCATAGCCACTGCGAAGGAGGAGGTGGCCAGCGTGCTGAGTTTGCCATAGGTCAACTGAGGATGATGCAACATGCTGCAATTCAGCCGGGACTGATTCCCCTCTCCAGTGAAATGGAAGAAGGTCAGGCGGACGTACTAAGTTTTGCGCAGAATGTATTTGGTGGCATGTCAGATGCCAGAGACGGATTCGCAGGGGACATTGAGCATGAAAGACAATGAGGGTAAAATTGACCTATTGGCAATAGACGATTTGACAGAGAAATTACCAGCATTGATTGATTGGGGCATCCGGATAAAGAACGATGATGAAGCAATTTTTGACTTCAAGCCACTCGAAGGGATGTCAATTGGCTCGATATACGAGAAGCCGTCAACCAGAACAAGGGTTTCCTTCGAGGTGGGCGTTAGCAGACTGGGGGGGCAGCCTATCACACTACTTTCGAGTGACATTCAACTCGGTAAGAGCGAGACGATTGCAGACACTGCTGAAGTTCTTTCCAGATACCTCGACTGCGTAACATACAGGTGCTTCGGGCATTCGGATGTCGAAGAGTTGGCTAGGAATTCCAAGATTCCCGTAATCAATGCACTTTCCGATATGCACCACCCGTGCCAAGCCGCTGCAGACATGATGACAATAGTCGAGAACTTAGATAGAGTCAATGGTCATGTAGCATGGATTGGAGATGGTAATAACGTCCTACACGACCTTGTTTTGGGTTCAGCAATTATGGGATATGACGTGAAATATGCCACACCTGCAGGATTCGAGCCTGATGACACAGTTATTGCCAGAGCCCGGGATATTGCGGAGAGAAGTGGATCCAGCATAGTTGGGTGCAATGATCCTGTTGAGGCAGTTTCGGGTGCTGGAGTAATCTATACGGATGTATTCGTTTCCATGGGAGAGGAACACATGAAAGGCAAGATGGGATCATTCGATGGCTTCCAGGTCAACGAAAATCTGGTTTCTAATGCGGACAATGATTTCATTTTCATGCGCTGCCTTCCTGCTGATCGTGGAGAAGAGGTTACTGACAAAGTAATTGATTCCAACAATAGTGTTGTTTTTGATCAGGCAGAAAACAGGATGTGGGCACAGATGTCCATTCTAACCTACTTATGCAACGAAGCTGCATGGAATACTTATTGGGAGCTTCGCTAAGGAAGTAGGGAAATTACCAAGAATGCGGCCAGACCCATCTGCATAGACCTCTTTATCAGCATTTGAGCAAAGTGGTCCTCGGATGCAAATAATCTCGTTTTCACCATGAGCAGTGAAATTACGGCTGGAACGACAAAAATGGCCTGCCAATCCTCGAAAATCCCCAATACCGGTGCGAAGGGAAGCAATAGTGAGGCCAATGTAATCAGAAGGATGATCCATGCAATCATTCTGGCCTTATCGGGTCCCGAAGTCATTGCAAGCGTGTTTCTTCCCTTATCGCCTCCCATGTCTTCGATGTCTTTCACAATCTCTCGGGAGAAATTGTAAAGAAATCCGACAATGAATACAGAAATAGCTCGGTGATCAAATGGCTTGGAAACTCCAGCAGCCCCGAACAGTATGACCAAACCCACTGCCAAGCTGATTGCAAAATTTCCTGGGAGGCCCCTGTCTTTTAGACCGAGGAAAATCGAGTGAGATGACTCGTAGTTTGCCAAGAGAAGCAAAGCAATTGACCATATTACTAGTGCGGGAATCCAGTTTTCCAGACCAATTTTACCCTGACTAGCAATAAATCCCGCTGCAATCATGGAAATCAGAGACGAGAGCCCAGTAATGCAAACTCCTAGCCTGGCTGAAAAAAGAGATATCTCACCCGAAGGGAGGGGTCTGTCTGGACGATTGACTGCGTCTATCTCGATGTCCATTACATCGTTCAATGCATTCCAGGAAAACATGAAAGTCATTACTGAAAATGCATGAAGTGCAGTAATTGTGGCATATTCACCTTCAGGAATACCTTGTGTAGCTAGAATAGCACCTAAAATGACTCCAAAAATCCCAGTTACTGAGTTTCCCGCCCTAAAGAGGACCCACCATTGGCCCGGACTCCCACTAACTACCACGAATGTCGGCAATGACTGGTAACCTTGACTTCTTCCCCTCTAAATAGTAGCAGTAGCGACTTCGCGATGCGAAAGTCCCCAGACGCAAACAGTATAGACGCTTCCTCTGAATGGGCCTCGGACGTGCCCGACCTTTGAGAATCGGTTATCTTTTGCCATTATGTTTCCAACCTGGTTCATTGTAGCTCCCCATCGAAAGCGATCGTTGAGATGGTCGAATATCTCGACCGTATTGGCAGTTCCTTTATCTTCCAGGAGGTTCAATACCTCCTCCCTTAGACGTCGTGTTCTCGACATCAGGATACCTCCGCAGTTACTACCAGCGAAGATAGCATTCGAGTGTGTAGTCCCTTCCAACTGCTTGGGCTGATCTCAATCCTTACCACTGATTCATTGGGAGACCAAGAATTGTTTCCATCCAACTTGCCACTATGGCTGACAAGTGGCCCATCATTTGATTCATCTCCATCGCATCCAATACGCCTAAGGCTAGCCATGGAAACTACTCTGCATGGTTCCGGCCTCTTTCTGTACTGAATTCCAGTAAGTCGTTCTTGTTTCACGTTCATGGACTGTTGTAGTGAGTTTAGCATATGAATCGGGGCAAAGGAGATATGAGTGAAAGTGAAAGTGAAAATCAATACTTACTGCATCGTTTTCAAATACATTTGACTATTCGCATAACAAAACGCTCGTGTGGTGTAGTTCGGTCCATCATGTCGGACTCTCGATCCGTCGACCCGGGTTCAAATCCCGGCACGAGCACCAATTTGACGGAACTCCATACTCAGAACAGTCTTAAGCGCATCTTCGTTCCAGTAGTAAGGTTCTATGCGCATAGAGCGTGATCTGAAGCTTACTTTTGCGGATGTTCTTATTCGTCCGAAGAGGAGTACACTGGTCTCTAGATCCGATGTGAACCTTGTTCGCGAGTTCAAGTTCAGGCACACAGAGGAGACTTGGGTAGGAATACCAATAGTTGCAGCGAACATGGATACAACAGGACTATTCTCAATAGCTAAGGTTCTGCAGGGTCACAAGATGCTGACATGTACTCAGAAATTCTACTCCACTAGAGAGTTCGCCGAAGCTTGGGAGGATGGCGTGTCTCCCGAATTCGTCTCGGTAACTTGTGGTTCGACTGACGAGAGCTTTGAGCTCTTGAAGCGGAAAATGGACACCGATAGTCGTTTGAAGATGATTTGTATAGACGTTGCAAATGGTTACAGAGAGGTTTTCCTGCAATTTGTCAGGAGAGTTAGGAAAGAGTTTCCCGAGAAAATCATCATAGCAGGCAACGTAGCTACATGGGAAATGACAGAAGCCCTAATTCTAGCTGGAGCAGACATAGTAAAAGTAGGAATAGGGCCCGGTTCCGTTTGCACGACTAGGAAGGTGGCAGGAGTTGGATATCCACAACTTTCGGCGATATCCGAGTGTGCAGACGCCGCTCACGGACTCAACGGGCACGTGAGGTCAGAT
>JAKURM010000073.1 GCA_022449945.1 Candidatus Thalassarchaeum sp.
CACTTGACGGCGCCCCAACTGCGAATGCCGGTCATTGTACATGAGAGTACCAGTATTGGTTTGTGTTTCATTTGGTGGAAATCTGTTTTCTTAGGGGCCCTGTTCATGGTGACAGGAACCGACATGCCATTCTTCGGAGAAGAAACCGAAGAAGAGCTCAACATCGCATTCTATGGTTCTTCGGGGAATCTTTCCTATTCCCAGTCTGTTGTCCAGGACAATCTCGGTTGGGCCGTGTTTGTTTTCGGAGAATACGAAGACTCGGATGAAAATGGCATGTGGGACTCATGCCCCGATATACAGGTATTCCCAATTGACGAATCGGAAGAAGGCCAAACCGTGAATCCCGGGGCTAACAACAGCTTTTACCAGATTTGTGGCCCAGGTTACGAGAGGGACGATTTCCCAACGATGATTTACGTAGGACAGATTTGCCACAACCCGGTAAACGACTCGATTCCCGATTGCGAAGACGGAAATTACAGCATTGAGTCAACTCAGACAGTAAGACTTGTAGAAGAGTTTGCCGAGGAAAGCCAGCCATTCCTTTCTCGCTTAGTAGATATCATTGCAGCAGGCCTTCGTTCGGGCCGCACTTTCTTATGCGGAGGGATCTTTCTGACTATCTTCGGTGGCCTTCTAAGTGTAATTCTCGGCACTGAGGCGCAAGTCTCCATTACCAAGACAGATGGAACTAAGGCAGAGTGGAGGGCTTATGCCCTTTCCCAAACCGAAAGAGGGAGCGATGGTTTGCCGAAAGCCTTCAGCAGACACAAGACGACTAAGGATAAATTCAGCAAACCACGGAAGGGAAACGTCAGAGGCGGTGTGCACAAGTCGGGGGGCCTCCACCTAGCAGGTTGGACATCAGAGGATTCCGACAAGGAGTACAAAAAGAAGGTCCAGGACCGTAGAGAAAGGTAGTCAGAATAGGAAAGGAGCGAACATCAATATCATCCCCAGGGCCACAATAATCACTATTGCCCGTCTGAGGTACTTGAAAATCGACTCGAGTACCATTCCGCTGTATGGCTCACGATTTTTCCTGACGTATACCGGGAAGTATTCTTCTTCTTCCAATTAATCACCTGGAAATCAATCAGACCTCTCATCATCAGAATCAATTTTGCTTCTGAAATAGACTGGAATCGGCCTCATCTTATGAGAGTTCGAATCATGGAAGCTCTGGAATATCTCCATGACTTCCCTCTGCCTTTCAGTCCATTGTTCAATAGTCCCACTATCCACTTCTGCCATGGCCCACTCCAGCTCTTCGTAAGTAGCCCCCATTTGTTCCTCATCGGTCCTGCCATCCTCCCACAGTCCATCAGTAGGGGTCGCCCTTTGAATTTCTTCGGCAATTCCCAATTCAGCCCCAAGAGCATAAACCTCGGTCTTCTTCAAGTCCGCGATTGGCGAAATGTCCACGCCCCCATCCCCATATTTCGTGAAAAATCCTACTCCGAAGTCTTCCACCTTGTTCCCAGTCCCTACTACTATCCCCCCAGTAGAACCTGCAACTGCATAGAGAGTCGTCATGCGCAAGCGTGCACGGGAATTGGCCAGAGCGAGATCCGACAACCCATGCTCTGACATCTCGTCTACGAAGGTGTCGAAGGTCCCTGTCAAGTCAACCAGTCCACTCTCGACGTTCTCAAAATTTGTTTTGAGCCATGCGATGTGCCGATTAGATAATTCGTACTGTTCCGGATCTTGATGAATTGGCATATTGAGGACAATTGTTGAGAGCCCGGTTCGAGCGGATAATGTCGAGGAAACAGCCGAATCTATCCCTCCCGAAACCCCTATGACTAGGGTGGAAATGCCATTGTCGTCAGCGTATTTCCGAATCCACGCAGTAATTCCCCTAGCAAGCTCATTCCAATTCTGCATTTTCTCACCTACATCAGTGACAAGCCACACCGTACTTCTTCAGACGCCAATAATTGTATGGCCAGGGAGTTAGGAACCCTGCTACAAGCATGGGCAGAATTACCCACCAAGTCAGTTTAGCGCCACCCGTCAAAACTAGGTCAACAACATTCATTGCCGCTTCCATCGAAATCATGGAAATTAACGACATTCCAATGGCGACTCTGAATGCCTCTTTCAAAGCCATTTGGGCTGACAATATTACCGTCTCAAGGGCGATGGATGTCATTATTCCATTGAACATAGCAAGTGCCATGATCATCATAGGGGTCCAACCCGATTCCGTGAAAACAAACTGGAAAGCAGCGATAGTCCCGAAATCTCCGATACTACAGCCAATTAAACACCATTTTGTATTGTGAGCAGACTGTTTCCAAACGCTTCCATCTTGCCAGTGGAAGCCTTCGCCTACCCCATCCACTGAGTAACCAATTGACCTTACTGCACCGGCAAGAGCCTCTCGTGATGCCCCCTGGTGCGACACCCGAGCTGCCCCTGCCTCATGAGAAACCTCTGCTGAGGTTACTCCGGATACTCCTTCTAGGGCATCTCGAACCCTCGTAGCACATCCGTCGCAAGTCATTCCGCCAACTTCGAGAGCTATGGAATCGGACATGGTCAGAACCCTGCGTAGCCCGCCTTTGAACCCTTCCAATTAGCCCATAGCACCCTCTGGTAGACCCCCTCAACTTCAAGACGGCACCACAGTTCGACCGTCTGATGGTAGTACCTACGCCGGCAGGCGACCTCGACCCCGTTGCCCTTGAGACATCATTGATGCAGACCTGGGACGATGAGAATACATTCGTCCAGAGCATCGAGGCCCGCCGTGACGGGGCATCCCCATTCACTTTCCTGGAAGGACCCCCCACAGCGAATGGAAGGCCGGGAATTCATCACGTAATCTCTCGGCTGTTCAAGGACATGGTCTGCCGGTGGAAGACAATGGAAGGGCACATCGTCGAAAGAAAAGGTGGCTGGGACACCCATGGGTTACCGGTAGAGATTGAAGTACAGAAGCAGTTAGATCTGATGAGTAACGAAGCAATTGAAGCCTACGGGATGGAGGCTTTCAACCAAAAGTGCAAGGAGAGTGTTTGGACCTACGAAGAGGCTTGGAGGGAAATGACCGAGAGGATGGCATTTTGGGTCGACATGGAAGATCCATATGTCACATTGCATGACGAGTATATCGAGTCTGCTTGGTGGTCCCTTAAGCAAATGTTCGACAAAGGTCTACTGTTTCGTGGCCACAAGGTTCTGCCCTACTGCCCACAGACTGGAACTAGTTACTCTACTCACGAGGTTTCACTTGGTTACAAAGAGGTCTCCGAACCAGCAGTTTTTGTGAAGTTCAGAATAAAGGACGATGACGCCTCGATTCTTGCGTGGACCACCACTCCATGGACGCTGCCTGGAAACGTTGGATTGGCTGTAGGGCCCGACGTCACATACTGTAGAGTACGAATCACAGAGCCGCCGTCCAAATCATGGGAGGGTCGCGGCGGAGCGGAGGTCGGCGAAGAGCTGATTCTCGCTAAGGATCTGGTTGGTAACGTTCTTCGTAATCAGGCAGAGGTCGTGGAAGAGTTCCCTGGCTCTGAACTAGTTGGGAAGGAGTACTCCCCCCTCTTCCCAGGGGCCATCGATCGCGGCGCCTCAGATTCAGCATGGACCGTAGTTGCAGCGGATTTCGTGACTACGACAGATGGAACGGGGGTAGTTCACACAGCGGTAATGTACGGCGAGGACGACTATAGACTTGGCATGGAGGTCGGTTTTCCCGCCCAGCACACTGTCGGTATGGACGGGGCGTTCGTTGAGGGAGTTCCCGAATCTCTAGATGGGAGGTAT
>JAKURM010000074.1 GCA_022449945.1 Candidatus Thalassarchaeum sp.
GGCCCGAGGAGAAGTTGCAGAAACTGTCGAGTCACTCCTATCGGAGAGAGACTCTGCTCGAGAGGCGAAAGATTGGCCCAGGGCAGACGAAATTAGGGAAGAGCTGACAGGAATGGGCGTCATTGTGGAAGACGGTCCCGCGGGCCCTACTTGGAGATTGGAATAGCACTGTTCTATGAAAGTGCGATAAAGCCCCATATCTGCGGGAGTTCGTGCAGGCCGGTAGAACAAGTCGGACACTGGCAGCAATTGCCATTTCGGCAATCATGCTCATGTCGGGCTGCGTTGAGAAAAGCCAGTCGGACGAGAAAGGTCCTGATTGGGATCTAGAATACTACCTAATCGACCCACCTAGCAGCTATGATGATCCAAGAAACTTCACCGTTACCCACCCATGGGAAAATGTGACTTGGGGGAATTCTTCGTGGGCAGTATACGGAAACGAGCATGGTGGGAACTGCTGTGAACACTATCTTGCAGCTACCAAAGAAGGCTGGATTCTAAACTTTGGAGGGGAATACCCCACGTGGTCGGAAGACAGGGGTCACACTTGGCAGGAGTACCTTCCGACTATATTCTCCCAATTTGGTTGCATGGAACCCAAGCCAACGGTCCCTGGCCAAGAGGGGCTTGGCGAAGGTAGCATTGTTCAAGCAACAAATGGCGACCTGATCTCGATGGGATGGTTCCCTTACCCAAGCACTAGTGGGGTGGATCAGTTCTACGCATTCTTCTATGACTCGGCGGATAAGGAGTGGAGCTGGTGCTTCAATCGCACGCCCGAGCCGTTCTACGATAGGTCTTGGCAAGTAGAGATAGTAGGACCGATAAACGGTGGATTGTATGGTAATGGACCATGGGGTAGTCTTGTGATTTCGAACTTCTGGCACCAGGTTCAGAACATAGGGGGGCAGTTGTCAACTGATGGTCTGAATTACGACTATTTCGACTTCCCGGATAGGGACGATAGCCTGGATGTAATGGAAGTTGATCTCAATCCTGCGAGCTTGGGTAGAGAATGGGACTATACCAAGCCACACAAGGAAATGAGGGCCTTCCCAGTTCCCTCTGGGGGGCTTTACTTCCCCAATTACTTCATTGACGGCAGTGACGCATATCTCGACACTTCGTTAAATTGGTGGACTGGGGTGACCATGAACGGTTCTTCCTTGCCTTCACAGTATTGCGCGTTCGACTCTTCCACGGCCCTCCACTGTGTAATTGCATCTGGAACCGAGTTCAAGCACATGCTATCGTGGGATGGCGGGGAAAGCTGGGAGAACCAGTCCTACAACCTCTCAGACAAGGCCTCTGAAATAGAGGAGTGGGAATTCCACTCCAACGGGGAGCATGACCTGTTTGTGCTCAATGTACGTTTCCAGAGCGCAGACGGGCCTGACGTGGATATCGCTTGGCACGTTAGGGAATTCTCGGAAAGTCTCGAGCCGGACACACTGACATACCTGGGACTAGGGGATCTGGATTCGACTTCAGGGGCAGGGAACGACATAAGATTCGACTTTGCAAGCATGGGCATATTGCCCGATGGAGGTGCCTTCATTGCATACCATGACTCTACAGATCCTGACCCGCTCTTCGGAGTGGAACTATTGATACCGAATTCTTACAGGCCGATAGCAGACCAGTTCATGACTGGGCACAATCACTAATCAGTCAAGTAATCAAGAAAGAGACATTGGTCCCATCGACCTCGAATGATTCGGCTCCCGATGCTGGTTTTCCAGAGTTCAGTGATGCGGCGCCGGCTCTTGTTTCCCTCTGGACGTGCGTCCAATCTGCCTCTGCCAATTCTAATCCGTCGATCCAAACAGATAGTTGGATAGTTGACTCGACATCTAAATCGAGTTCTTTTCGCTTGGCCTGAACCCGTCGGGTGATATCCCTGGCCAGACCCTTGGAAAGTAAGCCGGCATCGAGGTCCATGTCCAGCACTATGGAAACATCGCCTTCATCGAAAGAATGAGTCTGTGCTGCGAATCCGTCTTTCTCGACTCTTCGTATCTCGATATCGGCCATCGTGATATCATATCCCCCCAAAGCAGCAATTCCTGCTTCGATCTCCAATAGAAGGGCCTCGGGATCGGCCAAATCAAGTTGGGCTAGAACGGAAGGGAGGTCGGAACGGCACTTTTTACCAAGGGCCTTCCTATTGGGATCTAGGACGATCCGTTGGAATACATCCAAGTCTTCCTCAGTGGCTAGGCTCTCCACATTGAGTTCCTCGGCTAAGATATCGTGGAAGTCGGAAAGATCGGGGCCTCCGACAATCCAGCCAGTTCTGCAAGGGAGCCTTTGGCGGCGATTGGAGTCCACCCTGGTCCTCCTGCCTGCTTCTGCGAGGGACCTAACCAATTCCATCTCCTTCTCTACGTCCCTTTCCCTGGGGTGGAGGTTTCTGGAGACTAAAGGCGACCCGACTGGCCAGTCTGCAAGATGGGCAGAGGTCCCCGTCAGACCCCTGTGAATCTCGTCTGGCATGAAGGGCGATACTGGAGCCATAAGCCTGCAGACGACGAGAAGAACCTCGTGTAGGGTGTGCTGACATGCCCTCTTGTCGGTGCTGTCATCCTCATCCCAAAGTCTCCTTCGCGATCTTCTGACATACCAGTTTGAAAGGTCGTTTACGACAAAGTCCTCGAGGATTCGGCCTGCTTTGTGGAAGTCCCATGAGTGGAAATTTTCACTATATTCGTCTGCCATCGCAGTGGTTCTGGACAAAATCCACCTATCCAGAGGGCTTCTTCCAGGGACATCTACGAAACCGGACTCGTTAGAGGGATCGAAGCCGTCTAGTGATGCGTAATCGGAGTGAAATCGGTAAACATTCCACAGTGTAAGGAACATCTTGGCGTATGATTCTCGGACTCCATTGGGATCAAAGTTAGTAGGCGACCAAGGGGCACTCTGCGTAGTCATATACCACCTAATAGAGTCGGCGCCCTCCTTGTTGAAATGGTCCCACGGATTGACAACGTTGCCCCGGGACTTACTCATCTTCTTGCCTTCCTTGTCGAGAATGTGGCCCAGAGAAAGGCATCGCCGGAAACAAGGCTCGTCAAAAACCGTAGTGGCAACTGCAAGCAACGAATAGAACCACCCTCTGGTTTGATCTACAGCCTCGCAGATGTAGTCCACGGGGAACGAACCAGCAAACTTATCCTCATTTTCGAAGGGATAGTGCCACTGGGCGAACGAAGCGCAACCGGAGTCGAACCAGCAGTCCATAACGTAAGGTTCCCTAGACATCTCCCCCGAACACCCTTTGGAGGGGCATTTCAGCCGGACATCATCTACGTACGGCCTGTGCAGCTCAGGTGGCATCGGAGATGATTCGGTCTTCATATTGGACATCTCTTCGATACTGCCAATACAGTGCTCATTGCCGCATTCCGGGCATATCCAAACAGGGATCGGTGTCCCCCAGTATCGCTCCCTGCTTATCGCCCAGTCCTTGATGTTGGAAAGCCACTCGCCCATTCGCTTTGTGCCAGTCCACTCAGGGGCCCATTCAACGCTGGAATTATGAGAAAGGATCTGATCCCTGACGGCAGTCATTTTTACGAACCAGCTGTCCATTGCATAGTACAGCAATGGGTGATCTGTGCGCCAACAATGGGGGTAGTCATGCGTGTATATGTGCTCCCGATATAGGAGCCCGGATTCGACTAACAAATTGATAATATCGTCGTCGCAGTCTTTGCCATACCACCCAACT
>JAKURM010000075.1 GCA_022449945.1 Candidatus Thalassarchaeum sp.
CCCCTCAGCGCTGCGCTGGGCGGCTGAGTTATTGGTAGGAGGGGCTAGGTTATCCACGACCTACAGAGACGCCTCCAAGAAGACTTCAATCTGACAAACCCGCAACTAGAGGTCGAAGAGATAGAGGACTCGAGGATTAACGCACAGGTTATGGCCAGCAGACTCGCTAGCTCTCTCGAGAGGGGCTGGTTCTTCCGTCGTGCAGGGCACAGTACTGTTCAGAACATAATGGATGCCGGAGCAAGGGGCTGCATTGTAATCCTCAGCGGAAAGATTACCGGAGCCCGGCACAGAGTAGAGAAGTTCCAGAAGGGCCACATCAAGTACTGCGGCGAGACAGCTCTACAGCTGATGGATGTAGGATTCTCAACCGCTGTGAAGAAGCTCGGCACAGTAGGTTGCACCGTCCGTATCATGCGCCCTGGCACGAAGCTTCCACACGAGATTTCGATACAGGAACGCAGCGAGTCCGGACTCCCCGATCTTGTAGAGGCTTCTGGATTCGTACCCCTAGAGCTTGAGGAGGCTCTGGAAAAGTCGTCAAAGGAGGAGGAGTGAAATGTCGTACGTGAGTTCCAAGGAGATTGACGAAATGAACCAGGAGCAGATGGACATCACTCTCGTGGAACTGAGAGACGAGATGATGCAACTCAGGGCACAGCAGGCCTTGGGCGGCTCTTCATCAAACTCTGGTGCCTACAAGCAGACTCGAAGGAGCATCGCAAGGCTCCTAACCAAGATGAAACAGGAAAAGGAGGAGTGATTTGGCGGGAATTTGCAACCTTTGTGGACTTCCGGATGAGCTCTGTATATGCCAGGAGATAGCAAAAGAGCAGCAGAAAGCGGTGATTTCGGTGGTTAGGAGAAGGTACGGGAAGATGGTTACTATGGTAGAGGGGATTGATGACACTGCGATCGACATTGGCCAACTGGCCAAGATTCTGAAGGGAGCCTGCGCGAGCGGTGGTACCGTAAAGGGCCGGACAATCGAGCTACAGGGCGATCACAAGAAGAAGGCAGCCAAGGTTCTAGAACAGAATGGTTACCAGGTGGAGGTTCGCTAGATGTCTGGAATAATCCAACTCCCCTGGCTCGCAAGGAACCTGGAGGTCACGGAGTCCACGGACCCAACTCTTGTTGGGCTGTCGGGAGTGGTCCATGATGAGACACGTAGGACCATCACTGTCCAGACCTCGAGAGGGGCGAAGACTCTGGCGAAAGACACAATCAGATTCAAAATCGACGATGTCGAGATAGACGGCTCGAAAGTTGGGCAGAGGCCCGAGGAAAGAGTCGGCAAGAGGTATAGGGGGAACTGAGATGAGAGACATAGGGATCGACGTCAGCCCACCACAGGGCGAATGGGACGGGAACGACAACTGCCCATTCCACGGTAGCCTGAGGCTCCGTGGTCAGATAATCAAAGGCACAGTATCCTCTAGGGGCATGCAAGACACAGTAGTAGTAGAGAGGAAGACTACCCGTTACATGCAGAAGTTCGAGAGGTACGAGAAGAGAACTAGGCGTTACTCTGCGCACCTTCCGAGTTGCATAGGGGAATTGGCCCCTGGGGACAATGTGCGAATCATGGAGTGCCGGCCCCTTTCCAAGACAGTGAAGTTCTGTGTAATCGAGAAGGAGGCGAGCGAATGAAGGGAGTTCCAGGAAGAGTAACGTCAGGACTACCAACCCAGGCGCGCCTAGAGTGCGTCGACAACACCGGGGCCAAGGTTGTCCAACTGATTACCGTCCTGAAAAAGGGCGGCGTCGCTAGGAGATACCCTGCCGCAGGCGTAGGCGATATGATCAGGGTCACAGTCCGAAGGGGTACCCCCGAGACCCGACGCCAGATTTTCAACGCTGTAATCGTCCGCCAAGCCCGACCCTTCAGAAGGGTGGATGGAACATGGGTACAATTCGAGGACAACGCCTGTGTAATTACTAATGAGAGGGGCGATGTACAGGGTTCCGACATCAAGGGCCCAGTAAGCAGGGAGGCTGCTGAGAGGTGGCCAAGGATCGCTGCAACGGCGAAGCAGATTGTTTGAGGTGAATGAATGAAGAGCAAGAAGGCAGGAAAGCAGCGGATTTCACAGAGGGACGCGTCCATTCACACCAGGAGGAAGCGAATGCGCGCCCGCTTGGTTACCGACGATCCCGACTTGAAGCATGTCCGGTCAGTGACACTCAGGGTGGGTGACGAAGTGGAAGTAACCAGGGGGGACTTCAGCCACCCCAACAGCGTAAAGGCAGATACACGAGGGAAGAGGTTGGGACAGCCCAGAGGGAGGGCTGGAGTCAAGGCAAAGGTCGCTTCGGTCGATACAAAGAACGGGCTCATCTTCGTCGATGGACTTACCCAATCCACCGCAGACGGCAAGGAGGAGGCAGTCCCAGTTAACCCCTCCAACGTGATCGTGACCAAGCTGTACGAGGGCGATCCAATTCGAATCAAGAGAATAGTAGACAGGACCAGCGGGGGTGACTCCGAATGAGTCGAAGCCACCACAAGCGACTAGTCATGCCAAGGAGCTGGCCCCTAGCCAGGAAGACCAGCATCTGGGTGCAGAAACCGAACCCGAGCGGCCATCCAATAGAGATGTGCATGCCACTGGGGATAATCCTCCGAGACGTCCTGGGCGTGGCCCACAACATGAGGGAGGCAAAGAGGATTCTGCATTCGAGGAAGGTCATGGTTGACGGCGAGGTGGAGACCGACCGGGCCCGAGCAGTGGGCCTGATGGATGTTCTCACTGTCGGCGAGGACAACTATCGCTGCATCCTGGACACCAACGGAAAGCTCCGATATAGGCCAATAGCCAAGAAGGCGTCCTCCAGCAAGATTTGCAGGGTCATGGGCAAGACTACTGTCAAGGGAGGCAGAACCCAGGTTCATCTGCATGACGGCAGGAACATCATGGTAGATGACGCCCTCGCGTACAAGACGGGCGACTCCCTGGTCATTTCGCTGCCGGACCAATCGGTTTCCAAGCGCCACGAGATGAAGAAGGGCTCCCTGGCCTATCTGACCGGGGGAAGCCACATTGGGGAGACAGCTTCGATAAAGGAGCAGGAGATCAAGAGGTCCTCCAAACCAAACGAGACCTCATTCGAGGACTTCGGTACCGTAACCGACTACGTGTTCGTAATTGGCAAGGAGACAGACCTGCCACTGGAGGGCGAGTCATGAGCGAATCATCCAACACAATGCTATCGCCCGGTATAACCAAGGTGACCGTCAACATAGGAGTCGGCGAGGGGGGGCAGAGGCTCCAACTAGCAGCACGAGTCCTAGAGGTTCTTACGGGCATGAAGCCGAAGAGGACCCTATCCACCAAGACCAACAGGGACCTTGGAACAAGGAAGGGGGCACCGATAGGTTGCAAGATCACCATGAGGGGAGCTGAATCAATCGAGTCCTTCCTGAAAGATGCGTTCTGGGTCAGGGACCACACCCTTCCCGGGTACAACTTCGATTCCCAGGGCAACCTCTCATTCGGGATTTCGGACTATACGGACTTCCCCAAACAGAAGTACGACCCGGACATAGGGATATTCGGGATGGACGTCAATGTCGTGCTGGAGAGGCCAGGACACAGGGTCTCACGCAGGAGGAGGCGCAAGTCCAGGGTCTCCGTGTACCACAGAGATGGTCGCGACGAGTCAAACGAGAGGTACGCCGAGAAGTTCGGTCTGAACAAAGTGG
>JAKURM010000076.1 GCA_022449945.1 Candidatus Thalassarchaeum sp.
CTCTAGCCATTCCACGAAGTCTTGGTTGGATAGCCACGATAATCCTTTCTCGTCAGTCACCAAGGTAGCGAACCTTCCTGCGAAGGTCTCCCTTACTTCGAACGGACCGGCCGTCAAGTCCTCGAAATGCCCATCACCCGAAAGCAAGACACTAATCACGAATTTCTCTCCCTCCATATCCGCAAATCCGATCAGCTCATCGTTAACTAATGGCATAACATCGGGTGCAATCTTGTCCGTGGGATCCAATCTGAACAGGCCGATGATGCCTAACTCCATTAGCGTGCCAATCGCCAAATCTGGAACGTCACAGTGGAATCCCTGTGGAGACACGAAGGTTTGGCACGCCAGTCCTGCCTCTCCAAGCTCATGCCACCAATCACTGGGAATCGGATAATCGTGACCGACGACGTGCCATCCAGAGACTATCCTATCTCCTGTCTGCTGCTGCCATTCGTCGAGTGGAACGTATACTGCCTTCCTGTGGTACAGCAGGGCCTCTCCAACTCCAATCCCCTAACTGCCCCATCCCCTGGATGGGTCTTCATCCATTGCGATACCCAATTCTGTAGGTGGATTCACCTGCTCCTTTTCCGGCTCAATCGCAAGTGCAGAGAACGATATGATTGTGGGAACTAGCATCAGTGCGATGAGAAGCAAGGAGACCCTTGCCCGACCCGCGTTTCCACTAGGCATGGTCCTCCTACGGAGTAGGAGGACATTAAAATTGCCATCATAACCATTGTTTTTTGGGCTCGGACGAGTTATAGACAGCACTCGAATTGAGATTTGGAAACATGCGATAATGAGATAATTTGCAAACAACCAATATACCACCGCCGTCCTCTTGCCGCATGTGTCCGGTGTTTTTGACGACTCTCCGGAAGAGAAGCCATTGGAAGCGGACGGAGAGCTCCAAGAAATTGAGAAGGAAGGAAATTCAGAGGACCAATTGGAAAGGGTCGATCAGGAACTTTTGAGAATTCGAGAGAGGCGTGAGAATCCTGGAAAGAGCTTCTTGGTCAATTCATTAATTCCAAGGAAATTTGATGATTATACCTTGGTTTTTGGGCTAATTTCCGGCTTCGTGTTCTTCGGACTAATTTTCTTATCTTCTTCCGGTCTCGTATTGGCCGATTCAATAGTCCTGGACGAGACACTTTCTGGAACTCCACTGGATCCATCCGAATGCGTCGACAAGAGGGACGAGATTTGGTTCGAGTCCTACATCGATCAAGATCAGGACCTAATTATCAGAAGTAACAATGTTGACTCCGAATCATCTTCGGCAATGCTCGTCACTCTTTGGAACCAAACTGAGGGATATGACATTTCAATGGAATCAGAAATTGCAGAAGGGGGGCTAGGGGACATCTCCATGGAGATTGAGCATGAAGGCCTTGAGGACGGAGCCTATCTTGTACTTGTTCAGATATATGCATGGTCCGTCGAAAGTGAAGATTTGTCGAACCGTTCATCCGATCATCTCTTGGAATTGGTGGCAACTGCACAGCACGATATCTACGCCTCGAAGGACTTCGACATCAAAGTGGACACGGTGAAGTCATCGTCACTATTCGGATCCGGTGATTTTCATAGGGAGGTGGAAGAATTCGATGACGAAACAAGGGCATGTTTCACCATTCAGAAGATGGGTGCATGGGGATGGGGCCTGATGGCTGCCGAGTGGTTTGGGGGAAGGGAGACTGCAATGCTGACAGGAGGAAACGCCAACGTACCCCCGTGGTACATGGCCACGGTCTCCCTCGGCATGTCCATCTTCTTCCTATGCGTGCAGTATCCACTTATGCATAGATTGTATCACAGGGAATCAGACGACCTCCTCTCCAGTGAGCAAATGAGCCGATTGATCGAGAAGACAATAGAATCAGCAAGCGAGAGACTTCACATTAGGCCAGACTATGGCTCTCTAAAGGTCCAGGATCGTTCCATTTCAGTGGACGTATACGTCAATTATAGGACGACGGGAAGGACGATTGTCGACTCCATCGAGGTCAAGGGCACTATAATCAAGGCCATACTGTCAGAATTCAGGATTTTCGGGGAGATGAGGCCCCTTCAGATTAAGACAGTATGTACAGACAGAGTCCGAGAGGAAAATCCATCTCAAGACTTCCATCTCTCTTCCGAAGAGTGGTCCATTGCCCCTCTTTCCGAGGATTACAGCAGGTTCTTCGGGACTATGGGAAGGTTCGGGAATCTCGAGGAATCGTTCCGTGAAAGCATGTCTCGATGGTTCAAGAAGCATGACGTTGCTGACTACGGTTCTGCAATAATGGCCGATGAGGATGCGGTCTTCGTAAGGGTGATATACAGGCCAATTACCAAATTCGCATACTTCCTTTTCAAGCCAACATATCAACATCTCCAGGGCGATCTACGCGAACAGCTGGGGAATGACCTGAATCCATTCCTAGAGGGCAGGACTCTAGTGGTGAGTGCTAGAAATGAGAAGTCGACTTTGGGCGACAGGGCGGTTGCAGGAAGGGTTGAGCAGTCAAAGGCCAAGACAAACAGATTCGATTGGGGCGGTCTGTCGAAGAACGATGATTCAGAGGAACTCATTGGGGAGGCGATGGTTGCTAAGAGAGGGGGAATCCCAGGTGCTTTGCTACAGAACCCCTTCATGGGGGACATACTTTCCTCAGTGGAGTACGTAGCCCAGAAGAATCGCTCGAGGATCGATCGATATGGGTTTTGGGGATTGATAGTTTTCGTTTGGATCCCCTTCATGGCAAGTGGGGTGCTCGTGGGTGCTATGTTGGGACTGGTTGCTCGTATGAGGTTCGAGAGGGTGTTGGCCGCTTGTTTCGTAGGTGGAACCGCGGCATCGATTACATGGGCCTACACTGCCCGGGGGATTATCGAGGTCATGGAGAGGTACCATGCAGAGGCACTGATCCCATTCATCATATTGCTAGCTATATTTTTCACTTGGCTGAAGATAAGTGATAACAAGAGACATAGGAGGGAGGAGCTCTTCCGCGACTCAATGGCCTTCTTTGCAGGGGCCAGTGAATCATGAAATGGGCCCAAAAATACAACAGTAAATTGGAGACGAGAAAATGAAATTGGTGGAGATGTCCGATATTAAACGCCATTATGAAATGACATCGGGAACTGTGAAAGCCCTAGATGGAATTGACTTAGAAATTGACGAAGGCGAACGAATAATTCTCCTTGGTCCCTCTGGTTCCGGTAAGACCACCCTTCTGAATTGCCTATCCGCCTTGGACACGCCCACGTCCGGCACATACATGTTCGACGGGAAGGAAGTCCCAGTGGCGCCTGAAGAAAAGAAGAGGCTCTTCAGAACTGGGATCGATCACTGGTCAATGAGGCCCATTGATTGGGTGCTCAGCATAGTCTTCGCCCCCGTGGAGTACTTCACTCACTCTAGGCCCCAGGCGAAGGCGAACGAGCTCATGACGTCATTCAGGAGGGACAACATCGGATACGTCTTCCAATTCTTCAACCTACTTCAGGATCTGACGGTCCTCGAGAACATCCTCCTCATCCAGGAGCTGGCTGATGGAAGGAATGAGGAGCGAGCACGCCACTTGCTCAAGCTAGTTGGATTAGAGGATGAGATGGATCGATTCCCCGCAGAGATCAGTGGGGGCCAGCAGCAGAGGGTCGCAATAGCCAGGAGCCTCGCGAAGAGGCCCCGGCTGCTTCT
>JAKURM010000077.1 GCA_022449945.1 Candidatus Thalassarchaeum sp.
CATTTCGGTCCCGTTCACCATCTCGGGCACATGGGTGAGCCAGCAACGCGTCTCTTCGTCGCGCTCGCAGCAGCGGTAATCTCCCTCCTCGAAGAAGGGTGGCTGCTCATCATCGGAATCAACCTCATCGCTTCCCCCGGACGATTCGTCCGCACCTGAAAGGCAGCCGCTGAGGGCCATCGAGGATAGAAGAAGGGATATGGCGACTGCCAATGGCCTCTTGACCATACTTAGTGGGTCGTGCTTTGGTAGAAAAAACTGCCAGTGAGTATAATTACGACGATTAGAGAGGCAGATTATGGCTCGTTTGAGCGTTGGGGGGCACGAGTTCCACTACTTCGAGCGAGAGGGGGATGGGCCCACCATACTGATGCTCTGCAGCACGGGCCTAGACTCCCGCCAGTGGAATGACTTCGTCCAACTGGTCCCTTCTAGGAGGATTATCTGTCCGCACTACCTGTGCTACCCGAAGTCGGATGGTTGGAATGGTGATGGGAGTATCGACTCTGGCCTGGACTACCTAGCTGCAGAGGAAATCCTACTGCGTGAGGATGGTCCGGTAGACGTCCTCGGGCACTCCTACGGCGGATTCATCGGACTGAGGCTCGCGAAGGAGCACCCTGAGAGGGTTAGGAGGATAGCGATCCACGAGCCAACGGTCTGGGGGTGCCTGCAACACACTGACAGGGACGAGTTGAAGAACGATTTCGGAGAGGTCGTGGAGACTTTCTTCACAGAGGGACTGGGTCCCGAGGAGTTCCTGAAGGACTTCGTAGACTATTGGAACGTCGAGGGTTCCTGGGACTCGATGCCAGAGCCAAGGAAGGACTTGTGGATGGCCCTTCAGCCGAAGATCCTGAGCGAGGTAAGGCTGCTTTGCTACGACAAGACCCCTCCCTCTTTCTATGGAAGCATAACGCACCCAATACTGATCACTCTGAGCAAGGAGACCCCTCCGCACCAGTACGAGGCATGCAGCATCCTGGCTTCCCATCTCAGAGACGTTCGAGTGGTGGACGTCCCGGGAGGGCACATGGGGGTCATCACCAGGTCCGATGAGGTCATGCCGCACTTGGCTGGATGGCTGGCCTAAGCGGCATGCTCCTTGAGAAGGTCGAGGGGGACTATCTGCAGGGTCTCCTCGTGAGTGGCCGACAGGACTACCGGGCAGGCTAGGCCCTCCTCTGCCGCGTCTAGCCAAGTCTGGGCGCAAACGCACCACTTGTCCCCCGGGGAGAGCCCGGGGAAGCGGTGCTGGGGCATCGGGGTGATCAGGTCGTTGCCCTGTGAGCGGGCGAACTCAAGGAACTCCTGGGTGACCATGCAGCAGACGGTATGGAGCCCGCGGTCGTTCCTGGCGGTGTTGCAGCAGCCGTCCCTGAACCACCCAGTAAGGGGCTCGGTCGAGCACGTCTGCAACTCCTCCCCCATGACGTTGAATGACGGGAGCAGGAGAATCACCTCTCTCCTACTCGTTCGGTATGGAGGCAGCGCCGCGCACAGTGAGCTGGTCGTCGTGGAACTGCATCGATACGGGAGTGGTGATCACCGCCTCGCCGTCTACGTTCACGAACAGGGGCTCGCCCTCCGAGACGTCGAGATCGTACCTCTTCGCGTCCTGCATGGTGACTCCCCACCTTCCAACGTGCTTACCCTTCTCCAGGGGACCCATTAGGAGGAGCATTCGGACCTTCGACAGCCCCCATGCCATGACCAGGGAGCCGTGTCCCTGCGTGGGTCTCGCGCCGGGCGCGACCCTGTAGCCGCCTCCGAAGGTCTGGCACTGGCTCATGCAGAAGAGCCCGGAGAGGTCCACGTCGGTACGGTCGCCGCCATCGATAGAGAACCAGCCTCGCTGCTTTTTCCAGAATAGGACTGCCTTTATGGCCAGGGCGGTGTACTTGGCCTGTCCCCTGATCCACTTGAACTGGCCCTCGTCCTTGAGGCGGTTGACAACCGAGGTCACCCCGGCGTCGCACTCGAGGAAGCTCCATCGGACCAGGTTGCCTGCGCTCTCGGGCTCTCCGTTGCACGAGAAGTGCTGTGGGGCTGCCTTCGTGGGGTGCTCGGGGGCGGGCGGACCCTCCACGCGGAACGACCCCACCCTGCGGTCGGTTCCATTGACCAGGATGTCGATAGCCCCCTGCATGTCCTTGAACTTGTTTCCCTTTGGGGTGGGGATGCCATGCGCCCGGGCGTAGTCGTTTCCGCTACCTATCGGGAGGATGCCTAGCACCTTGCTCGATCCCCGGAGGCCGGAAGCGACCTCGTGAACCGTGCCGTCCCCGCCGACGGCCACCACGATGCCGTGGTCCTCCGCGACCAGCCCCTGTGCGATGTCCATCGCATGGCCGGGTCCCTCCGTCCTCCGGAGGTCGACATCGAATCCGGCCTCACTGAGTGCCGGCTCGAACCTCTCCCACTGCCTCAGGGAAAGGCCGTCTCGGGCGTTGGGATTGAGTATGCAGGCAATGCGAGTCACGCACCCCGAGAGCGTGCCTCCGACTTCAATCCTGCCGAAGGGAGCAATGATGAGCAGGGGCTGAGACGGGAGGCTGAAATGACTGAGGGAGAGGAGCACATGAGGAGGGCCATCGAGCTCGCCGAGAGGGGTCGGCACCGAGTGATGCCAAACCCCCTAGTTGGGTGCGTCCTGGTCAAAGAGGGCGAGGCGGTCGCAGAGGGGTGGCATGACCACATTGGCGGACTCCACGCAGAGCAGATGGCGATAGCAGAAGCCGAGTCAAAGGGAGTTGAGACGCAGGGCACCACGGCTTACGTCACTCTAGAGCCCTGCAACCACTTCGGAAGGACCCCGCCATGCACGGAATCGCTACTATGGGCCGGTGTGGCGAAGGTCGTGATCGGGGCACTTGACCCGAACCCTACCGTCAGGGGGGATGGGGCCAAGAGCCTGCAGGAAAGCGGCGTCGAGGTGGTCACCGGGGTCCTAGACGATGAGTGCGAGAGCCAGATGGAGGCTTTCATGCACTGGTGCAGGGAACGCAGACCACTGGTCACCCTGAAGGCCTCCACCGATCTGTCGGGAAGGATTGACGGCGACCCATCCTGCCGGGCGGTTAGGTTCAGCTCAGAGGAATCCCTGGATCTGGCACATATAATCAGGGCAGATTCGATGGCGATTCTTGTGGGTGTCGGCACGGTGATCAGGGACGACCCGTCGCTCACCGTAAGGGGGCCCGACCTAGGACCCAGGGAACGGCCGACGAGGGTGGTCATCGACCCCGAGAACCGAATCCCCAAGGACTGCAGGCTGATGGTCGACGGCGAGACCCCAACCCTAATCATTCAGTCCTCAGAGCACGACTCGTCGGATGACGAGCCCCACGTGGAAAGGATAGTCATCCCCGAGCGGGACATCCCAATCCCGAGAATCCTGGACATGCTGGGAGATCGGGGGGTGCAGTCGCTACTTGTCGAAGGCGGAGCGGACACATGGGGGAGGTTCCTCTCTGCGGGGATGGTCGACAGAGCGAGGGTCTGCGTATCACCCACCAAGCTAGAGGGCGGAGTGGTACGATTCGACAGAAGTGCC
>JAKURM010000078.1 GCA_022449945.1 Candidatus Thalassarchaeum sp.
CTGTGGCGAGAGGTGCGGGCTGGTCGACCCGGTAACAGGCAAGACGATGCTGGAATTGCAGATAGAGCGTCTTGGGTTGGACAAACCAGTAACAGAACAATTCGTGATATATCTGGAAAATCTTCTGGCAGGAGATTGGGGAGAATCTACATCCTACAATCGCCCTACTTCAGAGGTCGTCAGAGATGCCGCCCCTGTCACATTGGAGATGACTCTTTTCGCATTACTCATCGCATATCCTGTAGGGATAACTCTTGGAATTCTTAGCGCAGTAAAGCAAGACCAGACCTTCGACCACATCTCCCGCTTCTTAGCTATCTCCTTTGTCTCACTTCCAATCTTTTGGCTCGCAATGATGCTCCAACTCTACTTAGGAACAGGGACAGATGTGGGAGGAATATGCGATTCAATTTTCGGTACGGAGGGAGGATGCCTCCCGATTTACGGAAGACATGATGCCGCACTGACTTATCCCGATAGGACCTCTGCTTTGTGTGATACAGCAATCTCGGGAATTGCATGCTATCCCTCCTGGTATCCCTCCGGGGGCTCTGGATTCCATCTGTTCGACAGCTGGTTCGTTACAGACGAAGCTCTTGCTTCGATTCATCCAGATTATGCATCTAATTCACTTCTATTCAATGATACTCTTTCTCACCTAATCCTCCCATCGCTAACGCTGGGCATAGCAAGCGCTGGCTCACTTCTGAGGTACATGCGTGCTAGCCTGCTTGAAGTGATGAACGAGGATTATGTTAGGACGGCTAGAGCAAAGGGTCTGCGCGAATCAAGAGTGATTATCGTTCACGCATGTAGGAATGCACTCATTCCGATACTGACGATTCTGGGTTTCTCGATAGGTGGTGCCATCGGAGGGGCTGTGTTGACTGAATCCATCTTTGCATTCTATGGGATGGGCAATGTAGCAGTGGATGCAATCATCAATCTGGATTACTCAGTACTGATGGGAGTTACTCTGATTACAGCCGTAATCTTCCTGCTCTCCAATCTGATTGTTGACATCTTGTATGGTGTTGTAGACCCGAGGGTGAGGCTAGAATGACCTGGCAGGATGGCGAGGAGGAAAGGGCGGAAAGCCGCCGCAGACTCTCCGAGCGCCTATATCAGACAAGGTTTGATTTGGCCAGAACTTGGAAGATATACAGGAGGTCATTGTTGGCCCTAGTTGGCCTATTCATGGTGATTTCAGTTTGCACAATTGCCATCTTTGCTGATGATATTGCAGTCGAACACCCAGGTAGAGATATTCAGGATACCAGAGATGTCTGGTCTATCGATTACGAGCCTCAAAGGAAATCCCCAGGTTCAGAAGAATGCGATATGCGTGAACAGAAGGTATCGCTGACAGAACTCAGACGCTGGGACGAGAATGGGACCCTCGCTCTTAGTCCCACTAAGATTGCTGATGACAGCTCATTCTACCAAGACACGCTTGTAGTGACGGAGTACAGGGCCTTAGTGGATAGACAGGGGTATCCCTTACCACTCGATCTTCTGTACCTAGAAGTATCCAATAACTCCTACTTCTGGATTTCAGACGAATTGATGGAGAACAATTCAATCAATCAAATTACTATCACATACATGTTTGACAACGAAGAAATGCATCATTGGTGGATGCCAGACTGGCATGATGTATGCATCTTCGGAACCAACGAAGAGGGACAGGATATGTTCAGCAAAATCCTGTATGGCTCCAGAGTCTCTCTGAAGATTGGTTTCACAGTAGCCACTCTGACAGTGATTATTGGCACGATAATTGGCAGTATTAGTGGCTATTTCGGAGGAAGAGTCGATGAGGTGATAATGAGAATAACGGACATATTCTTTGCAGTTCCAGGCCTAATCCTAGCACTAGCATTCGTTGCAGCACTCCAAGCTGTAGACGACTTCACTCTGCCATTGTGGTTCGCATTACTGGTTCCTATCGGATTATTAGCAGTCTTTGTCCGATCCCACATCGACGAGACTCTTCTCCCCAAATCAATCGCCTCCGATTCCCCTAGCGATTCATCATATGCATTTGTAAGGACCATCTTACTTTTCGGAACCATCTTTGTATTCTTAGTTCTAGGGCCATGGGAGTATGTTTTCGAAATCGGAGAATCAAGGACATGGAGATTAGCGGCGACTATCCTTGCTCTTTGCTTCATTGGTTTCATTCTAGTTGTGGATCGACACTTTATCGATATGATTCCGACCAAAGGCATAGGCACAAGAGCCAAGGATGCATTAGATTGGAGGAATCCGTATCGTTATCTGACTTTCAGGACTATTATCATCTTCATTGCTGCAGCAACCGTATTTTCTTGGTCCGGTAATGATGAAGGTAGCATCACAGTAATCGAGAACTTCGATAGGTTGTGGAAGATACAGATCGCACTCGTCTTCACCGGCTGGCCTGGCTATGCGCGATTAATCAGAGGCCAAGTTCTGTATGTCAAGGAGATGACATTCGTCGAAGCCGCTCGAAGTGTCGGAGCACCTTCCGGGCGAATCATGTTCCGCCATATTCTACCCAATGCATGGGCTCCGTTGCTCGTAGCATTCACTCTGGATATCGGCGGGACCATCCTCTCTGCCTCAGGTCTTTCCTTCATCGGACTGGGAGCAGAGCCCGGTGCTGCAGAATGGGGTAAACTGGTTTCTGATGGAAGGGCTTTCTTCCCTATGGATAAATGGTTGGTATTCTATCCCGGAATGGCAATTCTTGTCACCACGCTCGGATTCAATCTTCTAGGTGATGGATTGAGGGATGTAGTGGATCCCAAGAACAGGAGGTAATAGCGTGTCAAATCTGTTGAATATCCGAAATCTCCGAGTGCATTTCGATACTCTTGATGGTCCAGTGGAAGCCCTGCACTCAGTTTCTCTTTCAGTGAAAGAAGGCGAAATAATGGGTGTCGTCGGTGAGTCAGGATGTGGCAAGTCGGTAACTTCGCTTGTTACAATTGGACTCGCATCATGTGATGTGGATGAGGGAAGTATTACCTTCGAAGGTAAGGAATTAATCCATGAGGTTCCGGAAGTTACTTCCAAAGCCCTATCTGCAGTGAGGGCTTTTACCTCAATTACTGGTGTGGGTTTAATCATCTCAATGCTTTTGTTGTTCAACGATCCAGATTTAGGAGAATCTGCCATAGTAACAAGTCTTCTAGTACTCACAGTGTGTATGTTTTTCATATTCATTTTCGACACTCCCAGCAGACATCACGAACAGTTCCTCAGATCTATCAGAGGTAACAAAATCAGCATGATTTTTCAAGAGCCTATGACCGCACTCAATCCTCTTTACACAGTTGAAAAGCAAGTTTCCGAGGTGCTGAAGCAGCACGGCAAACTCGATGCCGCAG
>JAKURM010000079.1 GCA_022449945.1 Candidatus Thalassarchaeum sp.
CTCCGGCTCTGGTCAGTTCACAATTCCCCCCCACATCGGCATTCATGTCTACAACTACTGAGCCCGGCTTGAAATTTGAAACTGCACTGGCTGGAACTGTGATTGGGGCTGGCCTTCCAAATATCCTCGCTGTAGTGATTATCACGTCAGCATCACTAGCCACTTGGCAGACGGTATCATTCACCTTCTGGATAAACTCTGGAGTTAGGGGCTTTGCATAGCCAGATTCGTCCTCAAAGTCGTCCATGCCATCCACTTCTATGAACCGTCCCCCGACGGACTCAATTTGCTCGGCTGCGGATTTACGGACGTCCGAAGCGTATACTACAGCACCAAGTCTCTTTGCAGTAGCTATTGCCTGTAATCCTGCGACCCCGGAACCCATAATCACGAATTTGCATGGTCGTACAGTACCTGCACTGGTCGTCATCATTGGTATCCCTCGAGGGACATGGGCCGCACCGAGAAGTACTGCCTTGTATCCTGCTAAATTGTCCTGGCTTGAGTTGACGTCCATGGCCTGAGCACGGGATAGCCTTCGAGGAATCATATCCATACTCAATAGTGTGATTCCAGAATCAATGGCCTTCTTCACAGTCTCTGGATTACGAAATGGATCTGCAACACAAGCAACAATCTGACCATTGGAAAGATGGGATGTATCGGGCATGGAAATCGAGATGACGATGTCTGCGGACAGGGCAGTACTTCGATCACAAATCTCAGCTCCTGCCTCTTCGTATTCTGGATCAGCGTGATGGGATAATTCCCCGGCAGCCGTTTCAACCTGAACCCGAAAACCCGATTTTTGTAGCTTCTTAATTGATGATGGCACTATAGAAACCCGATTCTCTCCTTTGGGCTCCTTGAGTACTCCCAGTCGCATAATGACCCGCCACCGTCTAAGTGTACATTGATGCCACTTGAGGAACGTTATTGAAGCCGTCGGCAATGTGGTTTCATTCACCCTGTCAGGTGAAAATTATCTGGTAACCTATTGCAAAGACCGCAACATCACAAATGGCGTGTGATACCCAGCATACCCATATCGATCTGTATCGTATATACAGCCAAGACCAAATGGCGGCGGCCGATAAGAGGCCAAAACTAGCAACGACCGTTTGCCAAATCTCAAAACCGAAGAAGTGCAGTGCTAGTGTGTGATGAATTGTGAACAAAATGGAGGATAGTAATATCGCCCCTTTCTCACTTCCAAGTAACTCTAGTCCCTTCGTGGTTATGAACCACCTGAACAGATATTCTTCTAGGAGACTGTTAAGGAAAATCCAGTATATCGTACCTGCAATGTATAGGCGAATATCAGTAAGTCCAGTTTCCTCCAGTTGTACGATCATTGCCTCCGAATCGATAGAGTCGCCGAGGAATAGCCACATTGCAACGATGATAGCAGTCATCCCCAATCCTGTTGCTGCTCCCATTCTAAGCCCCTCTCTAGAAGGCAATGACTGCGAGATGTCATTTCCTTCGATTCGGAGGAACCAATATGTTGGGAGAATGAATATCCAAGCCTTACAGGCAATGAAGAAAGCCTGAGAGTGTAACTCGTTATCACTTAACTTCAGGCTAAATAGGATGGAAAAAGTTGGAACGAATCCAACTAACAGAAGGGCGACGAGGGCCTTTGTGCGAAATTCCACGTTCGGGGGTGGATGGTGCCTGACAATATCTTTGCCCCGGCAATCGTGGTCATTCATCACCAAAGGCTAAGACCCATAGCACGGGGGGCACAACATGGCTAATGGAGCACGAAAGGTTGCTGTTATTGGAGCTGGAAACGTAGGTGCTACATGCGCATTCATCCTAGCAGAGAGGAAGGTTGGAGAAGTAGTACTATTGGATATTTACGAGGGATTCGCCAAGGGAAAGGCTCTCGATATGAGCCAAGGAGGTAGGGTTCTGAATTACGATGGGGTAGTATCAGGTACTAAGGACTATGCAGATATTTCCGGCTCAGACGTTGTTGTAGTCACGTCGGGATTCCCAAGACAGCCTGGCATGTCAAGGGAGGACCTGATAGGCAAGAATGCAGACATCATCACCCAAGTCGGAAACGGAATCAAGGACCATGCGCCAGATGCGGTAATTGTCATGGTTACAAACCCACTTGACTTGATGACCTACCACATGCAGAAGATTACCGGATTCCCTGAAAACCGGGTCGTTGGCCAAGCAGGAATTTTGGATAGTGCAAGAATGACGCATTTCATTGCCGATGCAGTAGGATGTAGCAACGAGGACGTCCAGGCAATGGTACTCGGAGGTCACGGGGACACTATGGTCCCACTACCTAGGTACACGACAGTGAATGGCATCCCCATTACGCAACTTCTTGACGACGAGGAGATCAAGGCGATATGCGACCGAACTGCGAGTGGCGGTGGCGAGATTGTCAAGCTGCTAGAGCGTGGAAGTGCATTCTACGCGCCAGGAAGCGCTGCGGCGATCATGGCAGAGTCAATCCTATTCGACAGAAAGAGGGTGCTTCCATGCAGCGCATACCTCACTGGTCAATATGGGATGGAGGACATCTACATCGGCGTCCCAGTCGTCCTGGGAATGAATGGCGTAGAGAGGATCCTTGAACTGGAGCTTGGCACATCTGAGTTGGAAAGCCTGCAGGGCTCAGGGGCGTTCTACAAGGAGCAGCTAAGCTCGATACTAGGGTACTAACGCTGGATTCATGATGGCCAGCCCATTCGGTGACCCGATGGCCATCGATCACATTCACCTCGAGCACGATGGGAAGCTGCTGCTGGTAGACCAAGATGGCAATGGCCCTGTAAAGCCAGTGATGGGTCGCGTGCACTCGGAAGGGTTGCCCCTGCTGAGGCTACCTAGCCCCAATGAGGCATCCTCCATGGGAATAAGTTGGAATGTTAGGAGGGTCAATCGGATTAGGCTGGGTGAGGAAGAGCACGTTATCACATATGCCACGCCAGAAATATCCTGGCCCGTGGAGTGGGCCTGGAAGGACTCGGTGATCAGCGATAGTGCGGTGGACCCCGTTGCCAGGGAGTCGGTCTACAGGACCCTGCATAGGGTCGTTAGCAAGGTGATCATCCGCAATCCCAATGGGGAGCTTCTGATGGCTAAGGTAGCCAGGGGATTCTTCACCGGATGCTGGACGCTTCCTGGGGGATTCGTCGACTACTCCGAGCACCCGAGGGATGCTGCGGTCAGGGAGGCCCTCGAGGAGCTGGGCATAGAAATAGAGATTCCAGATTCACAGGGGGAGTCGGGGCCAGTGGTCGCGGGGGACGA
>JAKURM010000008.1 GCA_022449945.1 Candidatus Thalassarchaeum sp.
CAGGCCTTCTCGGTGACCAGCCTGACAGGCATCCGATGATTCGGATCGGCCCCGCAGAACGCATCCTTGACGAACAGGTTCTCGCGAGAATTGAGGTGCCCTCTGACCATTCCAAGCAGGTTCTCGAAGACTTTAGATTTGGTCGACTTGTTTACTTGCCCCCACCAGACATCTTCCGCTAAGCCGGGTTCGTCCACAATGAACCGGTCATTTGGAGAACGCCCGGTTCGCTCTCCTGTAGTGGCAAGAAGAACTCCCTGAGAAGTCAGTCTAGCCTCACCAAGTTCAACGGCGGTAGAATGCAAATCCTGCCAACCCAAGTTCCAGTGAACTTTCCCAGAGGGGTCCAGTCCATGGTCAGATAGGGGCACGGCAGTCTCTTGCGAGGAGTCCTGCATCCCATGTCCCCCAGCAACCGGGGGGAACACTAGGCCTTCAAGCGTTCCGGCTTGGAGAATTCCACAAACTGGGCCATTCGCAGAATCGAAGTCCCTGCAGGGGATGTGATTATGCAATGCAAGCCTCGTTGGCAGGATGATGACAGATGAGGAGCCGGATGACAAGATTATCCGCGAGCGTCAATTCAGGCGCTCCACCGGGATAGACATCATCGACCTCAATCACAATTCTTCTGAGGAGGAGGGGGAGGTTTCTCCACCAGAAGACGAGGCCCTCGGAGACGTATTCGACCCATTCATCGACAAGGGTGGTTCCGCTCCTGGTGCCGTACGGTCCGATGGAACTGTTCAATCGGAACCAGAGAGGGACATTGTGACTAACTTGGCAATTGACGGGGAAAGCAGAGTAAACTGGATCCTGATGGCATCGATGGTAGTGGTCTACAGCGCAATAAGCATCCAAATTGGGAGGACTTTCGATCCTGCCTTAGGGACGTTGGCACTCCTGTTACTGGCATCAATCGGATTCGTACTGGGGGAGTATTGGGTCCCGAAGGAAGGAATGACCCTTCTAGGGGTCACATGGGTGATAATCTCGATGAAGGTCCTGTATGGCCTTGCGATAGAGCTGAGACAGTGGGGGATAATCGACAGCGACCTGTTACTGGGCATCTCCCTTCTGGTGCTCGTGGGCCTAAACATCTACGTCTCGTACAGGCACGATCAGGACGCGATAGCTGCCCAGTCGACCCTGGTCCTACTCGCGATTGGATCGACTGCGGGAACCGAGTTCGGAGAGACTGGGGTAGCTGCAATGATCCTTCTGGCAACTATTCTAGTTCACGGGCTGGCTCTTAACAGGAATTCTGGAAACCTAGCATCACTTGGAATTGCTTCCTCTAACCTCTGGATTGGGATGCATGCCCTGACCTCAGGATTCGAGATCGGCCAACTTCGTGTACTTTCTCTCGATTCGCCATTGCTTCTTTTCATGCTCCTGATGACTGTGACAGCGCTCAACGCAGTAATGGCGGCGAGGTTTGCTCGTGAGGAGAACTGGTTCTCTAAGGGATTCGAAACCGTCGGACTTGGGAAACCCGGACTTTGGGGAGTCTCGACTTCCCTAGGCATGGTGGGCGCTATCCTGGCGGTTGCTTCGAACCGGGATGACGTCGGTTACGCCTTAGGAATGATCACCTTCCTAGGAGGGGCATTCGGTGGTTCATACCTGGTCGTCAGAGGAGTAGGGACACGAAGGGTTGCATTACCCCTGGTATCTTCCGGTTTGTTACTTAGCCTGCTACTACTAGGTGGTGACGGGGTTCGCGATTCGCTAGGCATCTCTTCCTACCAAGTGTTCACCGTTCTGGGTGCCTTGGTTACAGGAGCGGTAGTCCTCAGAGACCAAAGTAGCGTTTCCGACCGTGTGCTGTGGGTTGGCTCGGTAGCGATTCTCGGGATTCTAGTGATCCTTGTACCCGCAGAGTTCTCCGATTCGGGTGGCGACGGTGGGGCCCTACTTCTGGGCCTATTGGGAGTATTGCATATTGGTACAGCCATTCTAGCACTGATGAGAAACTCTCCCTCCCTAGCTGGGGTTACTGTTCTACTTCCTTGGTCCTGGATGCTAATAGAGGAAGTAGTGCAGGAGTCATACAGGACCATAATGCTAGCCAATGACATTTCAGATCCTGGGGGGATGGTCGAGCTTTCCCCCTTACCACTGGCAATTTACCTGAGCCTCTCATGCATTCTGCTGTATGTTGTGAATAGCAGAATGGGGGGCAAGGGAGTGAACCTAGCTTCGAGTTTCCTAGGAATTACAGAGATTTCTTCCTCGATCAGAGATTCTGGAATTCTGCAGTTGTGGAGCATTGGCCTTTGGCTGCCTGCGCTAACAGTACTATTCATGGCACAGTTCGGAGGCTTCGACTCGGTTACGATAGTTGCCGTAATTTCTCTTCTGGCTGGAACGCATGCGTATGCCAGCGTCAGAGGGCTGAGGGATGGGGGTGGACGTGGCATAATGTGCGCCATCGCCTTCATAGCCCTGGTAGTGCAATGGAGACATGGCCTAGAACAAGAAATGTTGATCATCCTATGCATAACGGTCGCTTACCTAGTTCAATTTGGAGAAGAGGAGTTCAGCCTAGGAATGGGACTAGTATCTCTTCCGGTTCTGGTCGCCATCACTGACAGACGGGGCCCGATAACGATTGAGGAACCGAGTTGGCTGTCGGGTGATGTGTTATCATTCCCCAGTGTGGAAGTGGTGGCAGTTGCATGCTCGATGTTGTTGCTGGCAATTTACCTGCCAAAGGCGGACAAATTAGAGAAGATGCTCCCCGCTGCGGCCTCCTCTCTCGGACTAATCGTGGTGACCATCGTACTGGCACTCAATTCAGACGAGACGGGGCTCGTCGCGGCATCAGTTTCTATGTTTGCAGTTACCTCAATCTGGCTAATTGCTAGGGGGGAGCTGCGATCTGAGTTGAAGACGATGGCAAAGCGCGACAGGGTGCTGGAAGAAGCTGGTTTGGATTCTTCTGGAACGCCTATCTTGAATGGTGAAGGCGTTGATTCCTACAACCCAAAAATTGCTGAGTTGATGGAACTAAGGAAGAAGAAGAGCCATTTGTCTGAGACTGCTGATCTGGATGAGCTTCTAACCACTGACATTAGCCATAGGCCAGTCGTTGGAATGTTCGTTCTCGCAATTGTATTGGCCTCTACGACGATAATGGGTGCACTATTTGGTTCTAGCCAAGAGATCTGGCCACTGTTTCTACTTGCATCGGGTGGTTTCTCGGCATTGATTGTCCTATTGATTAGGAACAGGACCCGAGGTCTGGAGCTTCACCTGCCTCACATTCTGGGAATTGAGATGCCAATAGCGTTCTCCATTGTGGGCCTCTCGCTCGCTCTGGTAACTGCACATGTGATCTCACCTGGGAGTAGCAACCAGATACTGCTAGACTTGGCGGTTCACACAATTCTCATATTGCTTCTAGTGGTGATTTCCCTGGTCCACCAGAAAAATCTGCTAGACAGGATTTCCATTGCCATTGACTGGTTTGTATTGTCACTCTTATCTGTCAGAGTTCTCGGTGCTATGCTTGGAGGTGGGCTTCCCGCACCGCTTAGCGTGAACCCATTAAAGGGAGAGTTGGTTGATTGGAAGGTGCCTTGGATGCTTCTCGAGATGCTGTTGGTACTATGCGTCTTCTTCGGATTCTGGTTGGATGAGAAGAGGTTGCAAACCGGCCGAGGCCAGCAAACGAATGGTTCGATGATCGGTGCTCGAACGTTTGCGGTAGTCATGCTTTCATTTGGCGTTGCAGGGATACTAGCTTCTGCCAGTGGCTGCTATAGGAGTTGGAAGTCTTCCGAACCATCTGGCCTAGGAATTTCCCTACCCGCTGGAATGATTGCTTTGGTTTCAATCGCCTCATGGAACGAGATACTATGGGACGTGATGTTCGAGTTCGTTCTGGCATTCGGACTGTTGCTAATTGTTGCCTGTGTGCTGACTGTCCCCCTAAAGATGGAAAAGTGGACAGTGACGATCGCTGCCGATGGGCACCTATTCGTCATTTCAGGGGCCCTGGGGATGGGTCTGCTCGTGCAAATCGAGATGCCGATGCTGTTGGTAACCATGTCAACAGCGGTTTGGGTAGTGGGAATACTGCAACTCAGGAAGGCAATGAGAATTTGGGGTCTTGCCGAGTTGGTCGCAGCTGTACTTTGTTCACTGATATTCGTTTCAAGCGAGATCACTCAACCTGAGAACCTGCTAGTAGGGCTAATTGTCTTAGCACTTGAGTTGGGAATAGTGGCTTGGCTGGGTTCGGCTAGGCAGGAAGAACTCGTTAGAGACTAGGGGGCGATGCTCCTGAAGTGCCAACGTTGATGATGGGCGGTTGGTACAACGGACTCGTGACAAGGTCCTGGATATCGGATACTCCCGACGAGGTAGAGCACCCTCCAATACCCCTCGGCCTAAACAGAATGGCCGTTCCTAGAGCTGCACTAGTGCTATCGATAGGGACTGTTGTGGTGTTAATATTCTCAGCTATATGGGTAGGAATCTCGGCAATCAGTTTTCTCGATGACCTTGAAGCGAGTTTCGGAACTACTGACGTCGAAATGCTTGAGTCCGAAGGTAGATGGATTTGGGAGATCTCCCTTCTTTTCGATACCTGCTCCTCTAGGGAAGACAATTGGGAGTGGCCCGAGTCTCTTGCCGAACAGGATGGTAACTTTCTCTATCCAGGCGAGTTGAGATGCGACTGGGAACATCAGGGAGACGGGGATGCGGCTAGCGTTGCCGTGTTCAATCGAGGAAACGAGACGCTCAGTCTGGTTTTGGAAATCAGCGGAGGAGGTGTGGTTTTCGCTTCTGGTGGCGAAGAGAACCTAATCATCAACGATCTAGGGCCCAATGAAAGCATAATTCTGGAGATCGACCTTATCGAGAGCATTACTGAACGCGAAATTAGCATCACTGCCACCCATGTCTCGGTCCTCCAAGCACAGGTCCGATTAGATCTGAATATTTTCGAAGGCACTGAACAGAAAGACGTGCATGTCGATTACAACGATAGGATCGAGGTGGATTACATAGTCTGGAATGCCGATACCGACGAGCAACTGGACGAAGGGACGTTGTGGGTTACTGCAGGAAACGACCCCGCCTACATCGATGGATTCGAATGGTCCGCAATCGGACTAGACATTGACTCCGATAGAGGAGGCCTCTACCCAGGAGTCGATACCGGGACCTCCCACACTACTCTCCTGCCCCCCCCTATTGCCTATGGGAACTCAGATGATCACGAATTGAAGGACAGTTGGCTCAGATTCCAACTCAAGGTCAACAGAGCCCCCCTGTCAAGCGGTTAGTCACGAAAGTAACTTGACTGAGTGCCAACAGGGAGAGGCGTGACAGAAGCAGGGCACTTGGCACTCACTCCCTCTAAGAAGATGCTATCCAGTGCAAAAAAGAAGGCTAAGCCGGAGTCATCTAGGAAGGGCGAGCCTGAGTTCATCATGACGGATGAAATGAGGCGCCTCTCGACTCCTTGGTCGGTGGCTTCGATAAGAGCGAGTCAGATTGACCCAATGTCTTTGCCTGCGGGAGTGGTGCTAGATGCTGCTGCAGGCTCTGGAGTACAACTAATCGCTTTCTCAAAGAGTCTCAAGAGGCCCGCATTGGGAATTGAGTTGGACGAGGCCGTCGCTAGGATGTGCGCTGCCAACATGGAGTTGAACTCCGAGGGAGCGGTGCAGAGGGGCCTTGACAGGGTGCTAGTTGGCGATGGCAAGGAAGCAGATGCTGCAATCTCCTCATACTGGGCCAGTCTTAGGGAGGCGGGTACCAGGGCACACCCGCCGATTGGGATGCTGCATCTAGATCCAGCCAGGCCACAGGATGCTCAGAATCACAGTATCGATGAAATGCAACCGGACATCAAATCTGTTCTGAAGGCATGGAGCTCGCATCTGCAAACTGGACCTAGGGGGCCTGCAATTCTACTGGACCTGTCTCCGAGGCTTGACTCTGTCCAGAGAGCAATGGTTGACGGGATTATCGAGACCACGTTCCCGGGAACAAACAGAACGTGGGAGTGGCTAAGCCGTGGAGGGGGCAGGGTAGACAGGCTATCGGTGTGGATAGGGTCTCTTTCCTCAAAGAACAGCAGACGATGCCTGAGGGTCGGTAGAAAGAAGGTAATTGCGAGCATAGAGGGGGAAAGCTCGGCGGCCGAATCAATAACCTTCCAAAGCGCCATGGACGTACCTCGAGGGGCGTGGCTTTCCATAGTCGATCCTGCCCTTTTCGAAAGCGGCCTTCAAGGCTCATGGCTGAATAGCGCCGTGAAGTCAGGAACCGGTTCATCATGGGTCAGGACAGAGGGTAGGAGGCCTCTGCTGATTCACTCTGATGCTCTTTCCGATGATGAAAATGTCCAGGGATTTGTTGTCGCCACTGGGGAGATCGTCCAACAGAGGCTGAGGCCTCCGGAGCTTCACACCATAGATCAGGTGGCCTCTTCAATTTCCAAGAAAGGGATTGGGAAGGTTACCCTTAGATGCAGGTTGGATCCTGAAATCCATCCCACACTACAGCGGCGTTTGGACAGGGAATTGAAGGAGGTTGACGGGTCGAGGAGTTTCATGGTTGACATGGGAGTCTCTCGTCCATCCGGCACCCAGACAATCTACTTGGTGTGCAAGGAGTAGGTTTTGGCGCCCCTACGGGGCGTCCAATCGGTTCAAATAGGGAGGGTAGGTCGCCGAGATGCCCAATGGGCCACCGGGAAACCGGTGAACACGGGGGAACCGTAATGCCAAAAGTGGACGAAGCAGAACTGGGTGACGACTTCTCGTACATCCTGAGGATCGCTGACACTGACATAGACGGGCTCAAGCCCATTACCTACGGCTTGGCCTCCGTAAAGGGAATTGGAATCAGGACATCGATGATGGTATGCCAGATTTCTGGAATCGACGGAAACAGGCTGGGCGGGCACTTGTCCCTTGAAGAACAGGACAAACTAAGGAATGTTATCGACGAGTATGCAACAAGTGTTCCTTGGTGGATGGTAAACAGGCAAAGGGACTTGGAAACTAACGAAGACGCTCACATCATCTCAAACGAAGTTACCATGACTAGAGACGATGACGTCTCCCGTCTGGCCGAGATCAAGACCTACAGAGGAATAAGGCACAGAAGTGGTCACAAGGTTAGAGGACAGAGGCTCCGGTCAAATGGAAGGAAGGGCTCTGCACTCGGAGTCGAGAGGAAGAAGTGAGGCTGATTGAATGGGTGAGCCGAAATTCTCCAGACCAAGGACTCAGACCCCCACTCACCCATGGAAGCAGGCAAGGATAGACGAAGAGCATGCTCTCAAGGAGAAGTATGGACTCAAGAAAGTTGGCGGAATGAGGGAAATTTGGAGAGAGAAATCCGCTCTAAGGAGACACCGGAACCAGGCAATGAAGCTCATTGGTAGAGTGGACACTACGGAAGGACACTATGCCAAGGAAAAGGAGCAACTTATTGGATCTCTGCACAAGAAAGGTCTTCTTCAGGACGGGGCCGATGTCGGTGACGTGCTAGAAATCAATGTTGAGCACATGCTTTCCAGGCGTTTGCAATCTGCGGTCTACTCCAGGGGCGTCGCCCCTTCGAGGAGGCCAGCCATGAACCTGATTGTGCATGGTCACATTTGCGCCGGCGACCAGCGACTGACTGTTCGCGGTTACCATGTACTGAAGGAGGAAGAGGAGCAATTGAGATACAGTGAAAGCTCCCCATTCGCAGACCCAGGGCACTCCTTTAGGAAGGAGTTGGAACTACGAAGGGTCTCCGATGATGGAGGAGAGCATGTAGAAGGCGAGGTTGCCGAGTCCGAGGAAGCAGTAGAGCAAGTCGAGGATACTGGAGATGGCAAATCCGAGGAAAAATCTCCCAAGGGGGATAAGTGATGGGACACAAGGCAATTCTTCACATTTTCAGCACGTTCAATAACGTACTGATCACAGCGACAGATCTGACAGGTGCAGAGACCATCTGCAAGGTTTCAGGAGGGATGGTAACCAAAGGAGGGAGCGATTCTGGGGGTCAGTTCGCAGCCACTAGGGCTGCAGAGAAGATAGCAGAGATGCTTTCGGAAAAGGAATTTGACCAAGTGATTGTGAAGTACAGGGGTGCCGGTGGAAACAGATCCAACAGTGCACCTGGAGCGACTGCTGCTATCCGAGCCCTGACTAGGGCGGGAGTTAGGATTACAAGAATTGAGGATGTGACTCCCATTCCTACTGATGGGACGAAGAGCAAAGGCGGAAGGAGAGGCCGTCGAGTATAAGGAAAAGGTGAAAAAATGGTTAAGATGAAGGTGCTGAAGGAATCCGAAGAAAGGCTGCAAATACTGCTGACTGGAACCGACAGGAGCCTTGCCAACGCCCTTAGAAGGTCACTGATTTCTGATACTCCCAAGATGGCAATAGACAGCGTAAGGTTCCAACTTGGCACCAAGGAGCAAGACGAACAAATCTGGGAGACAACGGGGCCACTTCCTGATGAGATGGTCGCTCAGCGCCTTGCCATGATTCCTATTCCAACTAAGCACGAAAAGTTCCACTTCCAGCAAGAGTGCCCCAACTGCAAGGACCTTATCGAGGCAGACAGGGGTTGCCTGGAATGCCAGATGATTTACACATGTGTGGTCTTCGGAACGGAAGAGGGCAAGTGGGTAACTGCAGGGGACATGAAATACCTTGGAGAAGAGGCTCTGGAGATTCCCGAGGATTACAAGTCAATTCCGATTACGAAGTTGCTGAAGGGGCAAATGATTGAGTTCTATGCCACTGCAATAATGGGAAGAGGAAGGGAGCATACCAAGTGGTCTCCAGTGTGTGGTGTTTCATTCAGTCCTCGAAGAGTCGGCGTAATAAACAACAAGACGAAGGCAAAGGTTCTCTGGGGAATGGACCTTGGCATCTCAGCAAAGGACTTCGGAAAGGACAATCGTCTTGATGATGTGGGCATGGTTGCTATCCTAGAAAGAGAGTTGCACCATGTCGGGGAAGGAACCGAGGCATCTCGGGAATTCAAAGAGGCCATTTCGCTGGAAGAAGTGGCAGGCGAGTTCATCCTTGACTTCGAAACAGATGGCTCGATGACACCGAGAGTGGCGCTTGAGATGGCCTGCAAAGAGCTTGCAGAGAGATTCGGGGCACTTGAGGAGGATCTTGGGGCTGCGCTCTGAGATTCCAACAATTCATTACCTAATTGCGGGATGATTCGCTATGGCCACTCGACTGGGCAGGGGTCATTGTGGAGCGCATCTGACCTTACTATTCACAGTGGAAGACGAGGCAGAGGAGCCAGAGTACCAAGGAAGCATGGGGGCAGGGATTTGCCTGGATCACGGTGTTGAGGCCATTGCCAAGGGAGAAGAAGGAGGGTCGTCGCTGACTGTTTCCTTTCTTGATGGAGATTACCCATCCTCAATGTACGAAGAGGTCCTAGATGTTCTTTGCTCTGAGATGCCGGAAGCGTCTGAGTTGGTCTGGGAACTAACCATCAGGATGGGTTTGCCCGCCTCTCAGGGATTCGGAATGTCGGCTTCGGGAGCAGTTGCTGCTGCAATGGCATTCCAGAGAGCAATGGGAATTCCCAACGAAGAGTGCCTGAGGAGGTCATTCCTAGTTGCACATATTGTGGAGAGGAGGAGATCTAGCGGACTTGGCGACACTACGGCACTGGCGGCCGGGGGAGTGGAGAGAAGGACCTCGGCTGGGTCCCCATACAGTGGTGAGCTATTGAGTAACGGTCCGGGAAAGGCAGAAGGATGGTCCGAAGGCAATTCCGTTCTTCTGTGCTGGAGAAAGGATACTGGTGCACATACCTCTACGTACATAGACGATAAAGGCTGGAAGTCCAAGATTAGTGCCGCTGGAAGAAGCGCAATGAGAGTTCTGGGGTCTGGAAAATGGGACAGGACCAGGTGGAAGGACTTGATCGACGAGGCAAAGACGTTCTCTGTTGAAAGCGGACTAATTGAAGACGTATCCAGGGGAGAGTTGGTGTCTCTGGTAGAGGATGCGATTTCGGAATGCGGGCTAGAGGAAAGGGTCTCGGCATTACTGTGTATGCTGGGAGAGAGCGTGGTAGTTCTTGAGAACGACTTGGGTGGACGTACCGAGAATCTGGAGATTCTATCCGAAAAACTAGGCACTCTTGGGATAAAAACGGAAATTAGCCAAGTCGGGAGATTGGTCTAATCATCTGCCTTCCTTGAGTTCTCGTGGAAGTCCTCGAGGGGTTGCAGGTCAAGCGGACTGGAGTCGAGCTTCACCGCACCCCTGAGTCTCAGGCCGTCACAGAATCCATGCCGGTACACTATGGCACCCTGTCCATACTCTGCGACATAACGGTCAACTTGCTTCTGGGTCTTCTTTCTCGGGAACTTCAGATCGGCCCCGAAGAAGTGCTTCGCATCAATCCACGCACAAGGTATTCCATTGATGCGGACATCATCTAGGAGGAGAAGGTCCGGGGTAATAATCGCCCTACCCTCACTTCTTTTCTGTTCGTTGAGTAAATCATCCTGCTTTCTGAACCGGATTCCAAGTGAGGAGAAGTGATCACATAGGATCTCTTCGAATACCTCTGCCGCATTCTGCGTCTCTGTCTGGTTTACGGAGCTGACTCTGTCTACCGACTCGGCTAGCTCAAACTGTTCCCTATCTCGTTTGTTTAGCTTAGAGGGGTTCTTGTTCAGGGTGTCCTTGATCCTGGTCTTTGTCCAGCCCCTGCCGGTCAGAACTGCGCGAAAGGTGTTGACTGGCGGGGCGTCGAACCTCTTTGAAAGGGAAATTACGCTCTCCCCGGAATCGTACCTCCTACTGAGCTCATTTGACCTGCGCATTAGCTTGGAGTGCGAGTATACGCTCTTCTCCTGGTTTAAGGCCGCTCTGAGGGAAAGGGCCTGTTCCAGTGAAATCGGCATCCCCTCCAACTGCACTGCAATCTCCTGTACCCTCTCCTCAGGGAGGAACCCGAATTCACCGGGAACGCACGAAATCTTCCCTGCAGAGACTTGTACTGGCTTTGGAACGGCGTTGGTCTTCCAGCGAATTTCCACCTTCTTTGGTGGTGGGTCGATCACTTTGGGAATCCCCATGGGCCTTGGTTCGGCCTTGAACCTGGATAGCGCCCTCTCAATCTCTTGCGAACTAGGCTGCCTTCCGTTCTCCTTGGGAGCTTGGTTTTTGTTCCCAGGTTTCCGGCGGCGCCTCCGGCGCCCCCGGCGCCGCTTGGAGCTCCCGTCTTCACTCAATAGCACTGCCAGAGAAAGGGGCTCCATGAACCCACCGTGTGGAGAAGCTAATTCCGAAAGCGGGCAAACAGGTCGTAAGCTACATCCCTGATAGGCCAGGGAACCAGTGCAATCGCTGATGCAATCGGCCAGGGGAATCTCAGAAATCGAAAAATCCTCCACACAGCTGAGCTCTTAGCATGCCAATCTCCTACAGAAGAAATCAGAAATACCGAGTCGACCCCCCGAAATCTGACTGGCATCGATTCCAAGATTCCCTGTCCTTCTTGACTGCTCTGTCCGATTAGGATGACATTGGAGGATGGGTCTCTTTTCTCAATAAACCTAGCCCACCGGCTGCATTTGTTGCAGTTATCATCGAAAAGGACCAGGGGAGTATTCATTTTACACCTACAAGAATGCAATTCCGGGCTCGAGGGGGGATGAGATTCTCGCCTTTCCTCCTACGTCCTCTCCTTGGCCTACTCTGTAGACCTCAACCGTTTTGACACCAAGGGAGGCGGCTATGAACTCAGCATTTTCCTGAATTACTGCCGTCTCATCGAGACCGCCCGATATCAGAGACTTCTCGCCATCTGACCAAGAGTGGATCCGTCCTCGCTTCTTCTTGCTTCCAGTAGTTAGTGCCATCCAAGTCTGGAAAACCTCCCCTCGCTTCGACTCGTCCTGGAATATATCGAGAGACTGGACGTGAGACTGGCCTTCAGACTTGAAGTCGAAGCCCTCGAGATTTAGCCTGATTGCGTCTTTCGCCATGTCGTTCTTCCACTTTGCTGCAGTCTGGATGACTGCTTGGGTGATTTCTCCCTCCGAATGCCTTTCAGCGAGAGACTTGAGATTTCTTCCGCTGGTGATGAGATCCCTGATGTATGCCTCGCGGGCAATCGCTGAATCGCTCCCGGTAGCCTGTTGCACCGGTTCCAGGATATGGCTTGCAAGCAAGCCTTCGCCATCCAATTTGAGCCAGAACTCCTCAGCTATGTGGGGTGTGGCAGGCGCCAGCATGGGGACCCAGCCCTCAAGGAAATTCCTTGCAGTTTTGGGGTCACAACCACCTCTATGGAGGTACCAGCTCCAGTCCGATAGCATCTCGAAGTGACTAATCATCACTCCTTCTCGAAGGCTGACATCTGACATTGCCTCCGCCCAAGATGTTTGGTTTCTACTCAATTTAGCCATAATCCACCCATCCATCTCCGAAGTGCTTCCATCGAGTGTCAGTGCGTGTTCGATGGCACCAATTATTGAGAAGAGTTGTCGGTTATTGGCCTCGAGAGCGCTGTCTGACCAATCCATTCCTGCTTCGGGGTTTGCCCCGAACAGTATGAACAATCGGACAGTGTCGGCCCCGAACCTGGAGACCATCTCCTCCGGGCTAACGGTATTTCCCAGTGATTTACTCATCTTAGCGGAGCGTGTCGATAGAGAAGAGCCACAAGTGGGGCAGTCGGACCCGAAATTGTCTATGTGATATTCGGAATTGCAATTTTCGCAATATGGAGCGGGTGCGTTGAGCATTCCCTGGCATACCAGCCTTCCGAAGGGCTCTCCGACTGAGTTCATCCCCGCATCTCGGGTGAACTTGGTGAAGAATCGGGCGTAGAGGAGGTGCATCACCGCATGTTCGATACCTCCGATGTAGAGGTCTACCCCCCCGTCCATCCAGTAATCCACTGATGCCCTATCGAAAGGCTGTGAGTCGTTGCTGGCATCGCAAAAACGCATGAAATACCAAGAGGAGTCGTAGAAAGTGTCCATTGTGTCGGTTTCTCGTTTGGCTTTGCCTCCGCAAGCAGGGCATGAAACGTCGATGAACTGTCGATGAGAGGCAAGTGGATTTCCGCTCTGCTCCTCGCTGAATACCACGTCCAGTGGGAGTTCTACAGGGAGTTCGTCCTTCGGTACTGGAACTATTCCACATGATTCACAATTTATCATGGGAATTGGGGTCCCCCAGAATCGCTGCCTACTTAGGAGCCAGTCCTTGAGGCGGTACTCCACCTTTCCGTGTCCTGAGCCGGAAGACTCGAGTGCGTCTATTACAGCGTTCTTGGCATCCTCCCCCGATAGACCGTCGAACCCATCTTTCGAGGAGTTGGTCATCGGCCCGTATCCCTCAAATGCCTCGGTCAAAGGTGAGTTCGGGTCGTGTCCCGGACTCTTGGTCAAGACTCTTCGAATTTCCAAGTCGTATGCCTTAGCGAAGTCAAAGTCACGCTGATCGTGCCCGGGAACTGCCATTACTGCACCAGTCCCGTAAGAGGCTACGACGAAGTTGCCTGCGTAAATCGGGACCTCTTCTCCGTTCATCGGATTGATTGCGTTTCTACCAAGGAAGACCCCTTTCTTCTCCTTGAGCATGTTGATCCTCTCAAACTCGGACATCTTTGCACACTCGTCCCTTAGTTCCCTCCAACCGCCCTCCCACTCGGTGCCTTCACAAATCTCCTCGCAAAGAGGGTGCTCGGGTGAGAGGGTGACGAAGGTGACTCCGAAGATGGTGTCTGGACGGGTTGTGAATGCCCCTATCACTGAGTCTGAACCAACAACTGGGAAGTCGATATGAGCCCCATGGGATCGTCCAATCCAGTTTCTCTGCATGGCCTTGACGTTCTCCGGGAATGAGATGTTGTCAAGCTCGTCGAGAAGCTCGTCGGAGTACTCTGTCATTCTGAGGAACCACTGTGCCATATCCCTCTGGACCACTTCGAGGCCACATCTCCAACATCGGTTGTTCTTCACTTGCTCATTTGCTAGGACTGTGTCGCAATCGGTGCACCAGTTGACTGGTGCCATCCTCCTCTCAACCAGCCCGCGTTCGTTTAGAGTGAGGAACATCTCTTGGTTCCACCTGTAGTAATCGACGTCAGAGGTGGCCAAGAATCGCCGCCAGTCGTAAGAGTAGCCCATCCTCTCCTGGTCTGAGCGGATGCTGGAGATGTTGCTATGAGTGACTTCATGCGGATGTCCACCTTCTTTCTTAGCGGCATTTTCTGCAGGCATCCCGAATGAGTCGTAACCCATCGGGTATAGGACGTTCTTGCCCATCAGTCGTTGGAAGCGGGCCATGGCATCGCCGATTGAGTAGTTCCTGACATGCCCCATGTGCATGTGACCAGAGGGATACGGGAACATCTCCAAACAGTAGAATTTGGGCTTGGAGCTGTCGGACTCAACCTCGAAAACTCCCGAATCAGCCCAGACCTTCTGCCATCTGGTCTCCAGTTCCTGAGCATCGTATACCATTTCTACACTCCCAGTAAGCTTCGGAGGGAGCGTCAGGCTCCCTGCAGAAGCAGTAGGCAAGGCGAAAGCCCGCCTGGCAGGGTCTGTGAAGCGGGCATTCGTGCCACAAGCCGACGACGGGCTACCTCGATTTGAACCATCCCCCCTCTATGTGGTAACTTGGAATATTACCTTGCACTATGACTTTGTTTGATGGCCTCCTCGATGAGTGTATGTTATCCGATGGTGAGTTCCATGTTTCCATTTGGGAAGACGGAGTGGAGGTCTGGGTAACCCAAATGGGGAACCTGATGAATATGAACACAGCCTTCGTAGATAGGGCCAATGGAGTGGTTGTAATTATCGATCCATTCGATGCAGGAAAATGGATAAAGAAACTAGAAGAGGAGAGGTTGGAGCCAACACATCTCCTCTATACCCATACCCATAGAGATCATGCTGCAGGCTTTCCAGGGATGATCAAGAGATTCCCAAATCTAGAGGTTTGGGGTCACGAAGAAGCGAAGGTGCCTAGCCTACTTGGCCATGTGGTCTTCAGGAAGGTGGATTTCACTGGCACTTGGGATTGCTTGCCGGATGAAAGTGTGGGATGGTCGGCCTGAGCAATCAATCTAGAGATCACTCACTCACCGGGACACGCTCCGGGACACGTCACCATTCATGGCCATGGGGTCTATCATGCTGGAGATCTCCTATTCGTGAGGAGTGCGGGGAGGGTTGACTTGCCTGGAGGAGATCCGGAAGCAATGCAAAGGAGCCTCATCAGGGCGAAGGAGTTGCTAAGTGGTCTCGATCAGGATTGGAGGCTAATCCCAGGACATAGGTACGACTCCCATGGAGGAACAACCCCTGACTGGATTAGCGTTGGAGATGCCTTGAAGTTCAACTACTTCCTTGCAAATATCACGATGATTGACTAGTTACCTTCTGATTAGGCGTCGGACCAGAGAGCTCTCTTTTTCTAGCGAATGGTCTGGTTCCTCCCTAGTCGTCTTCATTGCTTTGATTGGAATCCAGTCATCTGGAATCATCTTCCACGGGGTTACTCTTGCCATTATGCCCAGGAGTACCTGGCTCCCCGGAATCATGAAGACCCTAAGTGGGGGGACTACTATGCTCAGTGCAGCGAGGTCATTTCGGGCGTCTATCTTCTTTTTCTTGCTAACCTTCCTCCCAATTAGGATGTTGGCAAGTGTGCCTGCGGTGTCCTTGAAGTGATCTGCTCCAATCTTCGATTTGTCCCATGACTTCTCTATGGCTTGCCCCCACTTTCCTGGCTCCTTCGCCACATCCTTGATGTCTTCTTGGGAGTTTTCTGGTAGGCGTCTGTATGCGGCAGCGGCTCCTGTAGCCACCCATGGGAACCACCGCACCATGAATCGGACCGAGTTGCCAACTCTGCCCATATTATCACGCCGTCTTGTCCGTTCTTTCGAACGATACTCCTCTTTCCTTGCCTACCTTCATTACGGTACCAGACTGCAATTCGCCCTCTTGTTCAAGGGCAGATAATGCTGCAACAACGATGCTGTTCGTGTCTATCTCGAAGAACGAACGTAGAGCTTCTCGCGAGTCTGATCTCCCGAAGCCATCGGTCCCAAGTACCACAAATCGACCCCCGACCCAGCGCTGAATCATCTCTGGGACGGCTGCGATATAGTCGGAAGTGGCTACTGTTGGCATGCTGTCCCCAAAGCACTCAGAGACATATGACTTAGTGGGTTTCTCTGGATTCAATCGTGTCTTCCTCTCTGATTCAAGACCCTTCCTCCTCAACTCCCCATAGGAGGTTACAGACCAGACCTCGGAGCATATTCCGTGTTCCTTTTCCAATATCGAGGCAGCCTCGAGGACGTACTTCAGAATAGGACCCGAGCCAAGCATCCGCACCTTCGGACCCTCGCCTCCCAGCTCTTGGAGAAGGTAGGCACCGCTTACTATACCCTCGTCAGACCCATCTGGCTTGGGTATCTGCTGTTGGTTCTCGTTGTAGAGCATCACGTAGTGGAACACATCGAGGTTCTGTGACCACATCTCGTCCATCCCATGCCTGATGATGGTGGATAGTTCGTATGCGTAAGCGGGATCCCAAGCCCGGCAGTGCGGGACTGCAGAGGCCATCAGAAGGCTATGGCCATCCTGGTGCTGCAGTCCCTCTCCATTGAGTGTAGTCCTCCCAGCAGTGGCGCCCATCAAGAAGCCCCTGGCCCTGGCATCAGCAGCGCTCCAAATTTGGTCTCCGACTCGCTGGAAACCGAACATTGAGTAGAACGTGTAGAAAGGCATTGTTGGAGTTCTGGCATGGGAGTATGATGTAGCGCTAGCAATCCATGATGCTATAGCTCCGGCCTCTGAGATTCCCTCTTGGAGTACCTGGCCTGATTCCGACTCCTTGTACCTCAACAACATTGTGTGATCAACAGGAGTATACTTCTGTCCCTTAGAAGCAAATATCTCGAACTCGCTGAATAGGGGGTCCATACCGAACGTCCGACCCTCGTCAGGGATGATAGGAACTACCTTGTCTCCGATTCCGGACTTCAAGAGATTCCGGAGTAGTCTCACGAATGCCATAGTAGTCGAGACCTCTTGGCCCTCGGGGGTTCCCTGGTCAAAGGCAGCATAGGTTTCTATCCCGGGAAGTTCAAAATCGATATGGATTGGGTCTCTAGAAGGAAGTTTTCCCCCTAGGTCCTGCCTTCTCTCGAGCAGGTAGGCCCTCTCTTCGGAGTCCTCATCTGGTGTGTAGAATGGATCATCCTGAAGCCTCGAGTCTTCGATTGGTAGGTTGAGGGCGTTCCTGTAGGCTACAATATCGTCGATTCCCATCTTCTTCTTCTGATGTGTCGAGTTCCTTCCCTCGAAGGAGTCTATTCCCCAGCCCTTCACGGTGTGAGCTAGGATTACTGCAGGGCCTTCTGCACGTAGAGCTGCATTGTATGCAGCGAAGACCTTGATTGGGTCATGCCCGCCCCTGGTCAGGCCTTCAATATCCTCGTCTGATAGAGAGGCCCCTAGTTCCCCTAATGTTTCACTACCTGAGAACAATTCAGTTCTGAAATCAGATGTGGGCAGTGTACTGAGGCGCTGCCAGTCTCCGTCGGTAATCTCTTCGAATCTGGAAAGGAGTTCTCCTCCCACGTCTCTTCGGAGGACCTCGTCCCAACCAGACCCCCAGATGACTTTGATTACAGTCCATCCCGCACCTCTGTAGAGTCCCTCGAGCTCTTGGATGATCTTTGCGTTTCCTCGTACGGGCCCGTCCAGGCGCTGTAGGTTGCAGTTCACTACCACTACTAGGTTGTCTAGATTCTCTCGTCCGGCGACGGCAATCGACGCAATGGACTCGGGCTCATCCATCTCTCCGTCTCCCAAGAATACGAACACTCGACTTTCTGACGTATCGGCTAGACCCCTTTGGTGGAGGTACTTCCAGAATCTGGCCTGCATCACAGCTCCTAGGGGACCGAGTCCCATTGAAACGGTGGGGTACTCCCAGAAATCACTCATCAGACGAGGATGCGGGTATGATGAAAGGCCATCTTCAAAAGCCTCCTGCCTGAAGTTTGAGACCTGTTCCCTAGAAATCCGGCCCTCTATGAAAGCCCTAGCATAAATCCCAGGACTTGCGTGTCCCTGAACATATACCGCGTCTCCGATTCCGTTGTTCTCCTTTCCTCTGAAGACATGATTGAAGCCGACTTCGTATAGTGTGGAGCTTGATGCGTAAGTGGAAATATGCCCTCCAATTCCGTCCATCCTTCGGTTAGCATCGGACACCATCAATGCCGCGTTCCATAGGATTGAATTCTGTATAGACCTCTCAATTCCGAGATTTCCCGGATATGGCGGCTGCTGTTCAAGTGATATGGAGTTCAAGTAAGGGGTTCTCGATGGTGGCCTGATAGGGACATTCAGAGAACTGGCCTCCGCCATCAGCTCTTGGAGTAGCATCCTAGCCCTCTCCACGCCCTGTGAAGATACCACAGAACGCAGTGCCTCCAGCCACTCATCTGTCTCCTCCGGGTCGGCGTCCGGGAGTCTCTGGCGTGGTTCTGGAGGGGTCATGAAGTCACAACTGCCGTTTGGGGCAGAATATCGAGTCGAGGCGTGTTTATTGAATGGGTCGTCAGGTGTGCCTGTCAAGTAGGCCCTAGCCCCGGACCGACCTGAATTACGTGACACTCGTGAAGGGTCCTTATTCCTGCTACTGTGATTGCCACATCGCCTGAAACACTTCGCTGACCACCCCAGTTACGAACTGCACGCAAAACGGTGTTCTTCCCTGGCAAATTGTTGGGATCAACCTTCAGTTCTACAGTAACCCTGTCAACCTTTCCAAGCCAGTGAAGCACTGCATCGATGCTCTTCCGTGCGATTCCATGCTGTTGTTCCGAACTCCTGACCCAATATCCCAAATTCCAGACAGCATCGTCTGATCTGGTTACTCTGTCGAATCCTACAAGACCCATGACGTATCCATCCCATGGCCTCACCATAGACCAATGGTGTAGCATGCCGGCTCTCCCTTTGCGCTCGGTGTCTTCGATAAAGTCCCGAATCTGTGGATTGGCTTCCTTGTCGGGGTTTATCCATGGCATTGCCCTGATTACATCAGGCCAAGTCTCTTCGAAGGCCTCGATGATTTCTGAGACATGGGACATTGATGCGGGCCTGAGGACCAGCCCCTCGTCGATTTGGATTGATGATGTTGCCCTCCTGGACATGTTTCTCTGGGGTTGGCTGCGTCGCATCAGCCCTGCGGTAGTCACTCTTTGGTTAAGAACTAAGTTTTTCCCGGGCATTTGCAATATCTTGATCCCCTGGATGTGCTTCACTTGCTGATTCAATCATGCTAATTGCCTCCCTGTTCCTTCCTACTGACATTAGTAGTCTGCCCACGGAGTACACCAATGAGGTACGGTTCCCCAGATGTGGTCCGACCTCATCGAGAAGGACGGTTGCTTCCGCTGTGTTCTGTTCCTTGGCTGCTCGAATAGCGGCTTGAAGTTGCCTGTAGATGTCCGCAGCGGGCCACTCTTCCTGCTGGTGCCACGGCCAGAACGACCTGTCTTCTTCAGTTTCTGCATCGTTGACTTCTGGGGGCTTCGGTTCTGGTAGATCCATCGGAGCTGGAGGCAGGGGAGGGGGGGGTTCCTCGTCCTTGGAAACTGGTACCGAGGAGATTCTCGGGATTGGCAAGTCCACGGGTGCCGGTGGGATAGAGGGTGATGCGTCTGGAGCAGGTGGTGTTTCTTCGGTCGGTTCCTCGAGGGTATTTTCCCCGAATGCAAATTCGGCCTCGAACTCGTCCACCTTCCCATCTCCGTCGAAGTCGGCGGGGTCTGAAACTGGCAACCCGCCCGATGGCTTTGGCCAACCGTTTGAATCCGGAACTTCGCTTGCTGAAACGACCTCGACAATATCTGGAGTGTCCGCAGTGGGTTGGATGAGTTCCACTGTCTGCAAGTCCAGTGGCTCATCGGGCTCTGTTGCCTCTTTTTCATCGGGAACGTCGAATTTCTGAACAAAGGCAGGGATGTCAGCAGCAGTGAGTTCGTATTCTTCTTCCTCTGTTTCGGGGCTAGTGGATATTGATTGGAAAGCTGGGGTGCTGCTCAGAACTATCTGTTCATCTTCCCCGTATTGTGCAACCTCGATTGTGACATCATCCATTGAGAATGCGGTGGGAATGTGCTCCTCTTCGCTCTCTTCTTCCTGGATTTCACTCATTAGTTGGTCAAGAAGGTCAGAAGATTCGCTGTCTTCGAGTCCGGGGTCTTGTTCGAAAGCAGCCTTGTCGAGCTGGTAGTAGCACCTAGTGCAGACCCTGGTTCCTTGCTGGTTCCTGTGCTGGCAAGATGGGCATGGAACCCCAAGATTCTGATTGCTGCGCCATGACTTGAATTTATCGAAGACCAAGTCCCAACCCCCTCGGACGTTCTGCTCGGTGGAGCCACGCGTATAACTCTCACCCGAATTAGTTGGGGGTGCGTTTGTATGCTTTCAGTCAGGCAATCGTGATAGGTCCGCTTCTAGACGGGAGCGCGTGGTCGAAGCGGGAAAGTATGTACCTGCACGTTTCAAACGTAGTCAGGACCACCATGAGGCGTTTCTAAGACTAATTCGCTGGGAACTGGATGACGAGTTGGCAATCACTGAGGAAAGGCTCAGAAAATGGCCCGAAGCCAGGCTTCGTGCCAATGGAATTGCATTATTTGGGCTGAATGCTAAGCCTGACGGTTGGTTGTTTGGGCAGAGGATTGTGAAGCTAAGAAATTCCACAGGAGGGACCTTCGGAAGTCATCGTTTCAGACAGGGTGACATTGTGATGCTAAGCCGTTCAAGCCCGCTGACTGAAAAGCCAATTGAGGCAATTGTTAGCAAAGGCGGTAGGAACTCGATCAGGATAGTCATGCCTGAAATCCCCCAAGGACTCAGAAGAGGGACTTGGAGGATGGATAGAGGGGCGAATAGAGTCGCATTTGATAGGATGAGGGATGCCTTGAATTCAGTCTTCGAGGAAGATGGTGGAGCCCCCTTGAGGGACCTGTTGCTGGGAACTGTGCACGACCCGTCAGGGACTGCGTCCCTAATTCCCGAATTGGGTGGTGCAAAACTAGCAAGGGTGATCCTACCTAGTGATCTAAACGAGGCCCAGAGGAATGCGGCGGAGGCGGCTATTTGCAGTAGGCTGGCCCTTGTCCAAGGACCCCCCGGGACTGGGAAAACACATACTGCAGTCAGGATTCTCGAAGCCTGGGCAACACAAGATATAGGCACAATATTGGCTGTTGCAGACTCAAACGTGGCTGTAGACAACTTGCTCGAGGGGCTATTAAGCAAGAATATCCGGGCAGTGAGGTTGGGTCAGCCAGTCAAGGTAAGGGAGGGATTGAGGAACGCCACCATGGATGCCATGATGGAAAGCCATCCTCTCAGGAGGGATCTGCTAGAAAATATTGAGCTCAACGAGAAACTGGCAAGAAGGATCAAGGGAATGAGGGGCGGTAAGGACAAGGGGCTTGCACACAGGGACTTGAGCAAGGGTTGGAAGGAAGTGCGGAGGATTGAGTCCCAGATGAGAGATGACATCCTTGATCGTGCCCAAGTACTATGTTGCACATGTATTGGTTCGGGGCACGAACTATTGGATGGTAGGAGGTTTGTCCGAGTTCTAATCGACGAGGCTACTCAGGCTACGGAGCCAGCAACACTTGTTCCCCTGGTCAGGGGGGCCCGGCAGGCGGTCCTGATTGGAGATCACAATCAGCTTCCTCCCACGGTTATTTCCAGAAGGGCAGAGGGAGGTGGCCTAGGCCGATCATTATTCGAAAGGCTGGTCGAAATGGGGTTGCAACCCTTCGTTCTTAATACTCAGTACAGGATGCATCCATCAATTTCTCTGTTTCCGAATTCACAATTCTACGGAGGGATTCTCGAGGATGGTGTCTCTGAGTCTGAAAGGATGGCCCCCTCTGGACTACTTTGGCCAGATTGGGATAGGCCTGTTGCATTCCTACCAGTAGGTGGAGCGGAGGTCCTTTCGCCCGATGGAGCTTCAAAAGAGAATCCTGAGGAGGTTGCCTGGGTTGTGAAAATCCTCATTGATCTACTAAATCCAGGTGATTTGGCGATATCGGACATAGGTATTGTTACGCCCTACGCGGGACAAGTCAGAGCGATTAGAGACAGCATCCCAGAGAGTCTCCAAAGTGTTGAGGTGAGGACAGTTGATGGTTATCAAGGACGTGAAAAGGACGTCATAATATTCTCCTGTGTTCGTTCGAACAAAGACGGGAACGTGGGGTTCCTTTCAGATGCAAGGAGGTTGAATGTGGCCATAACTAGGGCCAGGAGAGGCCTGGTAGTAGTTGGGGACCCTGATACTCTGAGGTGTGACCCGAACTGGGGGGCCTGGCTAGAACATATTAGAAGTAGAAATCTAGAGGCTTGGCACCTGCTTGGAACCGCCTGAGGTCGTATTATGTCCGATCACGAATCTCCAATTTCAATCCAGGGAGGCGGAACCCTGGCCAAGGCAATTGTGTCACAGGGTGAGCACTGGTCCGTTCCTGATGGAGCGATATTGGCCTCTTGGATGTTGAGAGTTGCAGCTTTCTTGGTGGATGTGGTAATAGTGAACTCAGTTCTGATGTTGATTTCTCGTAAGGAAATTGTGAATGCATGGAACCTATCCCTCTGGAATTCGGCTGACTTCCACTATGCTCTTGCATTCTCCGTGACCATTTTGGCTAGTCATTGGCTTTACTGGAGATTAACCGGATTGGCATACTCTAGATCACTTGGACAGAAGATGTTTGGCATTGCTGTCGTCTGCGACGACGGTTCCGCTGTTACGAGCAAGATGTGGGATAGGCGTGCAGCGGGAAAGCTGCTCTACCTACTTCCATTGGTAAACTTGTACTTCGCAGTTTACGAAATTGCACGTATTTCTCAGAGGCATACTCATCAGTCCAACTTGGATCTGAAAGTAGGGACCATAGTTGCTCAGGCGGAGTCTCTTCCCCCGGCCAGTAGGCGTCACATTAGGTAGGAATTTGATGGACGAAGTGGTTGAAAGCGCGAAATCTGGGAGTTGCGTGGTCTATCCTACCTCTACCCTTCCTGCTCTTGGGTGCATCCCAGAGAAATTTGCATTGGACGAGTTGTTTTCCATCAAAAGAAGATCTGCGAGTTCTCCTGTTAGCCTGGGAGTTGCAGATATCGATCAGGCAAAAGAATTCGTGGAGGTCCCCGACGACGTATTGCATATCCTCGAGTCTTTTCCCAGGGGTTCGCTGAGCATCATCCTTCGTGCTCACGAAAAGATGGACGCGCGCCTTGGAGGTGAAAACGTTGCAATCAGAGTTGTTTCGCATCCGAAGGCTAGGAAACTATTGAGGAGGACAGGAGCACTGACTGCAACTAGCGCAAATATCAGTGGAGAAGAGCCGTTGAACGACTGTGTCGAAGCAGCATCTGCAATTTCATCTCCTGAAAAGGAGATTGTTGCCCTAGAAGGTAACTGTGAAGGTGGTGCTCCCAGTACTTTGATAGCATGGCATACGGTCTGTGGTACACCTGAGTCGCTAAGCATCAGGGTTGTAAGAGAGGGAAAGATAAGTTCAGAGGACGTGTTATCATGGTGGAAGAGAGTGACCTGAAACAGTGGAGGGATGCCGGCCATGTTGCTAGGAGAACCTTAGAGGGCATCAAGGGAGAAATCATTGCTGGAAAGCAGTGGTCTGAGGTAATTGACTCGGCTGAGAGGTTCATCAGAAGACATGGTGGGAAAGCCGCCTTCCCTGTCACGATTTCAGTAAACGATATGGCCGCACATTTCACCTCACACACGGAAGAAATTCCCCCAGATGGATTCGAAGGTGAGATGGTCTTCCAGAAGGGCGACCTAGTAAAGTTAGATGTTGGAGTGCACATCAAAGGAGCCTTGGGGGACAATGCATTGACTGTTGAAGTGGGGAATGGGGGGCTACATACAGAACAGATCAAAGCAGCCAAGGAAGCAAGAGATGCAGCCATTGAAAAATTGCACCCGGGGACTCCATGGCACGAAGTCGGGCAAGCTGCTCATCAGGCTTCTTCTGATGCTGGTTTCGAGCCTATCAGTAACCTATGTGGACACCAGATGGAGAGGTGGAGCTTGCACACTGGACTGTCGGTACCAATGTATGCATGTGGACCGAAAAACCCCTCGTTCAAGGGCGAGGTTGAGGTTGGTGGTGTGTACGCGATCGAGCCATTCAACACTACCGGATCATCCGGGATGATTGAGAATGTTCCACCCGCTGGATCTTCAAACATTTTGAGAGTGACTGGTAACGTGAAGATTAGGAAGGCACTAACAAAGGGCAAGCTAAAGCCACTGGGTGCAACGATGGCCAGATACATCGAGGAGCGTTACAACACATTGCCCTTCGCAGAAAGATGGGCATACCCACTACTAAGCAAGCCCTTCCCGGAGGAGAGCGAAGAGGCTCTAAGGAGAAAATGGAAGGCTCTCGTCAAAAAGCTGACCTCGATTAGATTTCTTGAGGTATACTCGGCCCTCAGAGATGTCGATGGCGGCCTAGTTGGACAATTCGAGCACACCGCTTACATCACCGATGGCGGACCAGAAGTCCTTACCGTGGAATAAAGGGGCATTTTTCCTCGAAATGGAATAGAATTACGAATATCTTCACAACGATTAACTATTGCCGGCCCCCTGATGTTACCGTACAGGACGAAAGGTTCTCGCTGAGTGCATCCCATCCCCTCGCTATTATCTCTCGCCCTGTACACCTTTATGGGTTAGCAGTCATGCATTTTCTTCGGCGACTGATGAAGATGGAGCTGCCCCATAAATTGTGACTGTAACTATTGCGGCTAGGACTAGGAATATCCCTACCGTTTGGTTTCTGGACGGGTTCTCATCTAGAAGTACTACACCCCAAATCAGTGTAAGAACCGGTTGAAGTAGTACTGCGAAAGATGTGTGTGCTGCCGGTAGTCTTGGTAGTGAATACGCGATTGCTGTCCAGCCCCCTACTTGACAAACTAATGCCAGTACTACCAACCAAGCGTGTCCGGGCCATGTTGGTTCGAGGACTATGGGGTCAATGGAAATACGCTCGAGATCCATCAGACCGAGGATTAGCAGTCCCAGAGCGGCTCCAGCCGTGGCGTCCAATTGGGCATTCGTTGCCGGTGCCAACTCCCTGTTTGAATATCGGAATAAAATTAGGAATGAGGAGTAGAAGAATGCGGCCCCAGCGCCAAAGATCACCCCCTTCACTGGAGCGACTCCAAATGGCTCAGGATCGTCTATTCCAGCAATTAGAGCAAGGCCCAACAGAACCAGGGGGAGGGAAAACAGTATTGCGGGATTCGGACGCTCACCAAATAACTTCCAAGAAGCCAGTGTCACAATAATGACCTGGGAGTTACCCAATAAGGTTGCAATCCCAATTCCGATGAAGATCATCGAACTGTGGTAGGCGAGCATGTCTGGAGCAAGAATAAGCCCAGCAGCGAATGCCATCCACCTGGTCCTGGGACTCCTCATGTCCTTTCTTCTGGAATAGAATGCCAAGATTAGCAGAATTGGTAGAGCATATAGCATTCTGAAGAATGCCCCTGTAGAGGGGTTTGTTTCAGATGCCACGAAGAAAACCGGTGAGAATGAAATCGCAACGGCACCAGACAATGCGATTAGCATAGTCTGCCGGTCCGAATCGACCGAAATGAGAGAGTCCCCCTCAAGATTCCTCGGCTTCCAGCATCTGCTTCAATTCGCCGCTTTCGAACATTTCCAAGGCAATGTCGGAGCCTCCTATTAGTTCTCCATGAACAAAAATCTGTGGCATTGTGGGGAAGTCAGCCCATTCGCATACCGAGGGTATTGCTCTCGGGTCGGAAAGGACATTGACGCAGACGAAGGGCCGTTCAAGTTGCTGTAGAACCGTTGCAGCCCTATTGCTGAACCCACACAAAGGCTGCTGCGGGGTTCCTTTCATGAATAGGACTAGTGGGTTTTCGCTGACAAGCTCTTGTAGCTCGTCTGGGGTCCAGTTGAATTCTGACATTGTTTCACTCCTTGTCCGGTCTTCGTATATGGACTCCAAAGAACTCTGCTTCTTCACCATGTGGGTCGAATGCTGTAACTCCGCTTGATTCGGCTTGTTCCGGAGTCATGCACTTTAGATCTAATGCGTGAACTGTGTTTGATTTAATGTACTGTTTGAAGTGACTGAGGATTGGTCTCTGTCTCTGGAGAGGTCGAACTCCTTCATAGCTGCTAGAAATTACTCTGACATGGAAATGATCACCACTTCCATGAAGATCGGAGACCTCAACCACGGCATCTGGGACTATGATCAGGACCTGGTCCCTTATCCAGTCCTCATCGGGCATGGATTAATGCTCGGGTAGGGGTGTTTTGAATGCTGTTAGTTGCTATTCTCCCAGATATTTGTTGATTGAAGATAGGTTCTGCCTGATTGATGCTCTGTCATTAATCAGTCCCGAGCCCACAACTGCTATGTCAACGCCCCAACTAGCCACCATGGCAGCGTTATGATCTTTGATTCCGCCATCAATCATAATCTTGGTTTCCCGGCCTCCCTCAGAAATCTGCAAGTCTATTGCTGAACGAAATGCCTTCACCTTGCCCTCAACCTCAGGCATAAATGACTGGCCTCCCTTACCTGGGACAACTGACATGACAAGTACCAGGTCTAGATCTGGTAGGAGAGGAATCACACTATCTTCGGATGTGCTGGGGTTGAGAACGCACCCCACTTGGACACCTGCTTCTCTTAGTTTCGATATTAGGTCGGGAAAATCGTTTACAGCTTCAATGTGAGCGATTACCATGTCAACCCCGGCATCGACATACTGGTTCCATGTTTCCTCTGCATTTGTGATCATTAGATGACAGTCGATGAACACCTCTGGTCCCAGTCTATCGCGAACTGAGCGAATAAGTGCTGGTCCGAAAGTTATGGTCCTGTTGACGACCCAATTGCCGTCCATCACATCCATGTGGATCCAATTTATTCCGGATTCTATAGCTTCCTCGAGAGTTTTCCCGAGCTTCGAGAAATCGGCTGTAAGAATGCTGGGGGTGATCTCCATTTGTTTCCCCCTCAAGCAGCGGGAGGGTGTTTCGGTTCTCAATCCCTCGTATGCAATCCATCCTTCTGAATACGCATATTGATAGGATGGGAACGCATGGTTTGTGCAAGGTGAGATAATGGGGAAGATTGTTGATGCAAGTGATTCGGACTTTGATGTGGTAACAAAGAGTGACGAGTGGGTTCTAGTCGATTTCTGGGCTCCTTGGTGTGGTCCTTGCAGGATGGTGGGACCGGTGCTTAGCCAAATTGCGGATGAGAGGGAGATTACGGTAGCCAAAGTGAATACCGATGTAAATCCGCTGACTTCTGGAAGATTTGGAATCAGGGGAATTCCTGCCCTACTGTTATTCAGGAATGGCGAAATGATCGATAGGATGACCGGTGCCATGCCGAAGCACGGAATGGATACATGGCTAAACCGTCACATGGCTTAAGCTAGGATTGCTCCAACTTTCTAGATCGTTCCTCATGTGGTGCCCCTACTTCTCTGAGTAGTCGGGATCTAAGTGCCTCGTGGAGCCACATTCCCTCCTTTAGCTCAAGCATTAGTCCCCTCTCGATTAGGGGTTTTGGCGGACTTCCCTCCACACCGGCAGCTCTAGCCAGCCTAGTCCAAGGAACTGGCCTATCTGAAACTGCCAGGATTGATAGTATCTCTCGATGATCATCTGGTAGAACATCAAGTATCTCCTCATCCAGGAATCGTAGCCAGTCCTCATGCAAGGTTTGGCCATAAATCTCCAGTAATTCTACCGCTAATGGGTGGCCCCCGGTAGCCTCGTATATCTGCTCTGCAGGAGCGGATTCGGGTAAATCCATCATTCCGAGCCAAGCAGAAACCTCCTCAATGCTCAGACCCGTTAGTGACAATTCAGTTACCCTTTCCCTGGTGATGACGTCGCGGCGATCATAGAATGCGAGATTGGTCCTAGAAATTAGCAAGAGTCTGAGCTGGGTTGATTCGGCTATCTGCAGAAGAGCTCCAAAGAAATGATCTCCGGTACTTCCGATATTGTGAACGTCATCGAGGATAATTAGCGCTTCACCTACGGATGAGTCTATCGTGTTGTCAACGAGTCCCTCCTTGTCATTCATGTGGGCAGTCAGGCGGCGTCGATAAGCATCCAAATCTATTCTTGCGCCAGGTCTGAGAGGGAGGGAGGCAAGAATGTTGTAAGGATCTTCAGATTCATCTGTGATGCCGAACCTGTGTAGAATACTGGTAGCAATCCCAAGCGGAGAATCCCATGGTTGGCACGGGTAGTACATTGCCATCGGCCTTTGTTCTGAGCCGTTATACTCAGAAAGCCAATGTGATGCTAGTGTGGTCTTTCCACAGCCGGCAATACCGGAAAGAACGAGCATTGGTTTACCTGACCTGAACCAATCTGCAAGAAGAGCCTTCTCGTTTGTCCTTCCATGAACTATTCGGGTAATAGGTGGACTAGTGTGGTAGGTAGAATGGGCACCTGTCATCATTGACAGTGAACCGGGGTCGGGGATTGTGTCCTCATTCTTTACTAGGACTCCAAATCTAATATCTCCAAAGTTCAGAACTCCCTCGTGTTGGGCATGCATAAGGACTTGTAGAAGGCTAAGGCCGGTCTGAAGCTTCGAGGAAGCTTGGTCGGCTCTAACTTCTAGAAGTTCCCCGTCCCTTGAGCGAACGAGGACCGTGGTTGAGCGTAAATTGGAGATTCGGTCTCTTGCCAATTCTCTCCCTACGTCTGTCAGTTGCCAGGTTTTTTGCCTTCTCTTTTCACCTCGAACGGTCCTACTGTGTTGAGACACCGCATCAAGTGACATCAATTCACTCATCGCCCTAGAGACATTGGGAGGGTGCAAGGCACACGACTCGGCAATTCCGGAGCGGGTGATATCATTAGTAACAATATAGTGATCAGCCTGATGGTCCTGCTCCCAGAGATGTAGGATGATCCTGTCCGATACGGAAACGTTTGGCTTTGCATCGCCGCGTGCCATGTTTTGCCTCGACGACAAAGGTCTGCATCAAGCGTTCGGGACGTAGTATTACCTAACCTTCATCGTGACAATGTGGATATCCTTGGTGCATAGGCGGCAAAAACAGATTGCTGCAGTCCCTATTGACCGAAGAAAGGCTGAGAACGCTCTCAGATCCAAGTCCAAGAGATACCGGCATAGTAGAAGAAGGGCTTGGAACATAGTCTTCTCCTGTCTGGGAAATTATCAGGTTTATTCCATCTCCCTCGGGCACTACAACATCCATTCCGAAGAATTCCATTTTTGCTATTACAGTGGTTCCGGGGACTAGCATCTCGCCCTCCTTGCCACCAGCATGAAATCTGAGGTCCATCACAGCATGACCCAGATGCTTGCCATCGCTGGATTGTACCATCTCCACGAACAGGTGACCGCTTGTTGATGCAAGAGAAATAGTGGCCTCCACGTGGAATGTAGGTGTGCCAACTATCCGGACTTCTCTTTCGAATTTGGGGCATTCGATTGTTAAGCTAGAGAATGCCGTGATGGTATCGCTGCCTCCAATAATTGAGCATTGGTCCATGTCCATCCTAATCCATTCTAAATCATTAGGGGGATACTGCACTTCGACCCTCCAGCCGCCAATGTTGTCCTGAACCTCTGCAACAAGCCTGGGCTGGGGGCCCTTGTCCATCAGATAGAAATTGAACCATTCAAGCAGGTCATCGGCCCAGTCCCATCTTAGTGTATACGGGAAGGCCTCTCCACCTCTGCCAGATCCTAGGCCCTCATGATCAGAACTGCGATCTGGGTAGTGATGGCCCCACTGACCGTATAGACCCTTGACCTCAAACCCGGCATCAACCATGATGTTATGAACTGGGAATGCCATATGCGGGTCAACGTTCCAGTCTTGCAATCCGTGAATGATATACACAGAACCTCCGTAATTCTGAATCGCTCTAGAAAGAAAATGCCTCTCTTCCCAATAGTCGCTTCCAGTCCATGCCAAGTTATCGCCAGTCAGATATGCCCCTACTCCAGCGTAATAGCCCTCAAAATATCCCTCACATGCATTCTGGACATCCTCTAAATCTCCATCAAGGCCGAAGCTGCCATAAACTCCATTGTGCATAATTGCCCCCCTTGCCTCCATGCTTCCATTCCTCCACATCAAATCATGGACCCCAATTAATCCTGACATTGGGACAATCGTTCTCAGGAATTCTGAACCCATGGCAGCTGCCTCCCAGGGCGTGGATCCGTCGTATGACTTCCCGATGGCACCAACATTCCCATTTGAGAATGGTGCACTTCCAAGATATTCAACGGCCGCATGGATTCCCTCTTGCTCGTCCAAACCCATCAGATCCATGCAGTGATTTGATTCGCCTGTCCCAAAAACGCTAACCTGAGCGACACCGAAACCGTGTGGGACGAAATTCTCGATCAAGAAGCGGCCAAGTCGGTTCGCCGGAGTTAAGGCATCGACATCTCCATCGTCGTAGTATGGCCCAATTTCAGCAATTATCGGTACGCGACAATTGTCTTCGACCTCTGGCAAATCAAAGTCACATCCTTCGATAACTGGCAGCCACAGTCCTAGATGGACCTCTGCGCCGCCCGATGCGCCAGCCCCCCCATCTACCAAGCCGATTGCTGGAACCTGAACATAGATAGAGCGAACCGAATCAATGGCAAATGTGCCATTCCAGGAAACTCTGCTGAAAACATCATCGTCACGGTATTGCATTTCCGAGCGATCTTCAACAGGAGGCAACCAGTGTTCGTCTTCAGAAGAGTCGGGGTCAGCTATTGAACCGCCCAAACATCCCGATATCGATGGCATTAGCAAGAAAATGCAGATGAGGGCACACGAATTGCCAATGCGCATGATTTTCACGTGGAGGGGTCACTCATCATGGATTCGGTTTTCTGAGATGAGTTCAATAGTCCTAAGTTCTAAGACAATAGTATGGGCGACTCTAGGATGGATAGGTTGCTTCGTTTGCAACGGATGGAGGCTACGGAGGCAGAAGTCTACAGGAGGTTGGCAAGGATCCAACCAGACCCAATGAACAAATCTATTCTAGAAGGAATTGCGTTGGAAGAGGAGAGGCACGAGTCGGAAATTGCAAAGATGACAGGACAAGTTATTGAAGCGGACATCTGGAAAGTGAGGAAGCAAGTAATGCTTGCCAGGCTTTTCGGTTTCACTTTCTCTATCAAGATGATGGAGGCCACGGAGAAGGATGCTTCTGCTGAATATCGGGAGCTCGGACTCCATGACATTGCGGACGAAGAGGATGCTCATGAGGAAAACATGATTGGGATGCTCGACGAAGAACGGTTGCGATACTCGGGTAGCGTAGTACTGGGGATGTCCGACGCATTGGTAGAGCTAACTGGCGCTCTAGCTGGACTTACCTTTGCACTTCGAGACCTGAGGCTGGTAGCATTGGCCGGTTTGGTAACAGGAATTGCCGCGGCGTTCAGCATGGGGGCCTCGGAGTTCCTTTCTTCTAGGGCCGAGAAGAAGGACGAGTCGGCAATAAAGGCTGCAATATTCACTTGGATTTCCTACCTAATTACTGTCTTGCTTCTTGTTTCTCCGTATCTATTAATCGGTAATGACACAGCAGACTTCCAAGGACTTGGTCCCCACATTCAGGCCCTGTTCGGTACCCTTTCCATTGGGCTAATCATTGTGGCTTTGTTCAACTACTATGTCTCAGTAGTTGAAGGAGTCTCATTCAAGACCAGATTCTCTGAGATGGCAGCAATCCTGGGAGTTGTTACCCTGATTTCTTACGGAATAGGAATAGCTCTTCGGGGTTTTCTAGGAGTGGAAGTCTGAGATTGGGGGCGGTTCCGCAATCTATGTGTCCGACACCGGTCTCCGGGACACATGGATACATACGAGGAATTGCTCGCTAGACTGAAAGACATAGACTTAATTGGCCAGATTGGGGGGTTGATTAGCTGGGATCAAGAGGTGCTAATGCCACCGAAGGCAGCCTCATTGAGAGCAGAACAACTTGCTTGGGTATCAAAGGCAGGTCACGAGAGGTTGACAGACCAGAAAATAGGAGAGTTGCTAACTCAACTTGAGTCTGATGACGGTCTCGATGAAGTTGGATTGGCAAATGTCAGGCTTGCTAGGGAATCCTATGACAGGGCCACGAAGCTCCCGACCGGATTCGTCGAAGAGATGGCCAAGCACAGATCTAGGGCTCAGATTTCATGGACAGAGGCCCGTTCAAAGGACGACTTCTCTATCTTCCGAGACGACTTGGCGAAGGCAATAGAGCTCGCAAGAAAGAAGGCCGACTATCTTGGATACGAAGACTTGCGATACGATGCCCTTCTGGACCTGTACGAGACGGGACTGACTGTGGCTAGAGTCGATCCGCTTTTCGCTGGGCTACGAGATAAAGTCGCACCATTGATCAGGGCGGTTATGGAAAGTGGAAGGCGTCCCGACACATCCTGGATTGATGACAATTCTTGGCCCCAACCAGCACAAGAGCAGTTGAGTCAAGGCGTTGCTGAAGCGATTGGTTTTGACTTCAATGCAGGTAGGAGGGATGCATCGACACATCCCTTCTGTGGTGGGCCGAATCCAGATGACGTAAGATGGACAACCAGGTACAATGAGTCTGATCCATTCGGCTCACTCTATGGTTCGATGCACGAGACGGGCCACGGGACCTATGAACAAGGTCGAAGAAGAGACTTAGATTTCCAACCCGCTGGACAGGCAAATGGTCTTGGAGTTCACGAGAGCCAGAGCAGGCTCTGGGAGAACCAAGTTGGGAGATCTAGGGAGTTCTGCGAATGGGCACTCCCACTTTGGAAGAAGTGCTTTCCCGAAAATACGGAAGAAATAGGCGTAGAAGAGTTATGGCAGGCTGTCAACCTAGTAGAGCCTAGTCTAATCAGGGTGGAGGCAGACGAGGCGACCTACAATTTGCATATCATGATTCGTTACGAGATTGAGAAAATGTTGATCGGAGGAAGTCTTGAGGTTGATGATCTTCCTGATGCATGGGACGATATGTACGAGGAATTCTTGGGAATCAGGGCCCCTAATCGTGCACTTGGGGTCCTGCAAGATATTCACTGGTCCATGGGGGCATTTGGCTACTTCCCCACATATACTCTGGGTAACCTGTATGCAGCACAGCTCCTAGAGGCGGCTAGAGGAGAATTGCCTGAACATGACTTGCAGATTAGCAGAGGTGACTTCGTGCCATTGCTCAGCTGGATGAGAGAGCACGTGCACAGCAGAGGCAGTATTCTCAAGCCCGCTCAACTTATTGAGGAAGCAACGGGGGCTGCGCCATCTCCCGATGCTTTTGTCCGGTATCTTGGATCGAAGATAGAAAGGCTGTATGGCATTAAGGCGTAACGTCGAGCAAAGTCGATAGCGGGGGCGTCTTTGGACGAACATGGCAACTGGTAGTTTGGAGTTCTATGCTTCGTTCGTTCGCAAAGTAGACGGGCCGTGCTCCATTATCTGCATTGAAGAAGATGTCATGGTTGCTGGTTCTCGGAACGGGGAACTGTCGACTTGGGAAATTAGCAGCGGATCGAAGAAATGGAGTCTTGAGTTCGATGGGCATTGCTCAAGTGCAGACATCAATGATGGGTTGGTCTTCCTTTCGGAGTCCGATAATCTACATTGCATAGAAATCGAGTACGGGGAGTTACTTTGGAGCAGTGAGCTGGAGGGTTCCTGCGATTTGGTCAAATTCTCCAATGAAGGGATATGGGTAACCTCTTCCGTCTACAGCCTAGAGATACAGGACTACTATGATAGTGCAGTATGGCTATTTGACTATCAAGGTGGTCTAATGGAAAAATGGTCAATTGAGGGGAGGGCTTGGTCATTGGATTCTGTATCTCAGGCTGCCATAATCGGGCTCAGCAGACCAAAATGCGGCTATTGCACCGTTACTCGGGAGGAGGGCGTTAAGTACCATTCTCTAGACATCTCAAGTCCAGTAACTGTAGGAATGTCGAGTCATAAAGGGGCTCTTCTGGGCCACAGCGATGGTAGCATGAGTCATGTTACAATGGATGGATCTTATTCGACGAGCATTGGGGAGGGATCAGTTTCCGCATTGAGCATGCATGAAGACTGGGTAATTGGGATGGATTCTGGAGAACTGGTATCCGGCGACAATATGGGTTCATGGAAAGTAGAATTAGGAGGAATTGTTGACTTGGTGAAATTGGGCCCTTCTCCCGATGGGGGGTCATGTGTGTGGGCTTCATCTTGGTCCGATTCATGCAAATTATCTCTTCTCGAAACCCATAGTGGTCTGGAAAAAATGAAGATTCTTCATGGCGATAGAGTATCTGTGGGTTCTTCGGTGCCAGGAATAATTGCTCTCGGTGATAATTGTGGTCGAGTTTTTCTCCTGGAAGACGAGGTTATTGGCCGAAGGAGAAATCAAGTTGATAGAAATTTGGACGATGATAAAAAGAGTGAACTGCTAAGAAGAAAGATTCGCGAGCTCAGGATGAAGTGATTTGCAGTGGAAATTTACTATTTTGGACCCCTTTTTCCAGTGGACTGCGCCTTATTTCGGGAAAGGTTTATGAGCCGGTCACGACCCTGTGTTCTTTGCCGCTCCGGGGGAGTGGTGTGAGGGCGCTTCGGCGCGACTCGCGGGCCACATAACCGAGCCCCAAAGCTGGGGCGGTAGAACCGAGATTCGAAAGGAGATCGGGGAAAGGCTGGAACGTCTGTGGACGGGAAGGCAGCGGCGACGAAATCGGAGGAACTGGACGCAAGGAAGGGGAGAGCGAGAAAGAAGCTGCAGAGATACACGCGCGTAGGGGGAAGAGAATGAACCTGGGTCGCGGAAAAGTGGGAAACGAAGTGGAGAGAACCGGACGCAAGGAAGGGGAAGGAAACCGAGGGAAACACTTGGGCAACAAGGGCGGGGAGACCCGTGGAGGAGCTCGTATCGAATCGTGGAAGGAGAATACCGAGAGGTAGGAACGGAAGCGGAGACGGCAAAAGAGAGAGAGATCGTTCAAGAGTCGGAAAATGACAAAGGGAGAGCACGAAGTCCCGGAGTCTTCTACCCGGGGAAACTCGGGCCTTCGGGCCCGAGGGACACCCGGACCCTGCGGAGTTAACAGGGGGGGATGCTCCCCCATGTGCAGAACCCCCTGTTGCTCCCACCTGTTTACTTCGGCCCTTATTTCCTTCAATGCCTTAGCAGAGCCTTTTCCTTGTTCAAGAACTGGGCCCTATCATGTTCTCAGGCCTGACCCATTCATCGAATTGCTCGTCAGTGAGCATCTCCATCTGAATCGCGCTCTGCCTAAGAGTCAGGCCTTTCTCATGGGCGTTCTTCGCTATCTTGGCTGCATTGTCATAACCTATGTGTGGGTTTAGAGCTGTGACTAGCATTAGCGAATTCTCAAGGTGTTCAGATATATTTTCCTTATTGGCCTCCAAGCCCGAAACGCACTTCTCTGAGAACGAGATGCAAGTATCAGAAATCAGTCTGATGCTGTGTAGGAAGTTGTGAATCATCAGCGGTTTGAACACATTCAGTTCGAAGTTCCCTTGGCTGCCACCAATGGAAATCGCCGTATGGTTCCCAATTACCTGGCAGCAAACCATTGTCATTGCTTCAGACTGAGTTGGATTTACCTTGCCTGGCATGATGCTGGAACCTGGCTCGTTTGCAGGTAGAGCCAGTTCTCCAAAACCGCATCGGGGACCTGATCCTAGCCATCTGATGTCATTGGCTATCTTCATCAGTGAGACTGCGAGAGTGTTGAGTGCGCCAGATGCAGAAACGATTGCATCGTGAGCAGCCAATTGTGCAAACTTGTTCTCTGCACTTTCAAATGGAAGGTCGGTCTTTTCTGCGATTTTCTCTGCGACCAAATTTGCGAACTCAGGGTGCGTATTCAGGCCTGTTCCCACAGCAGTACCTCCCAGGGCCAGTTCGAATAGGTCCACCAGAGAGGACTGGATTCTAATCAAGTCTGCATCAAGCATTGAGACATATGCTCCGAATTCCTGATCCAGTGTTAGTGGAACTGCATCCATCAGATGTGTTCGCCCAATCTTGACTATGCCAGAGAACTCTTCTGACTTTGCAGATAGTTGTGAACGTAATTTAGCGATTGCTGGAATTAGTCTGTGTTGAACTTCCTCTGCGGCAGCGATGTGCATTGCAGTAGGGAATGTATCGTTGCTGGATTGAGCCCTGTTCACATGGTCATTCGGGTGAATTGGCGTCTTGCTGCCCAGTTTTCCCCCCGCCATCTCAATTGCCCGATTGGCAATGACCTCGTTGGCATTCATATTCGTCTGTGTCCCAGAACCAGTCTGCCAAATCCTGAGGGGGAAATGTTCGTCCAGAGAACCCGAAATAACCTCATTGCAAGCCTCGGATATCAAATTCCCAATCTCCTCATCGAGTCCCCCGAGTTCCACGTTAGTCTCGGCTGCAGCTTGCTTCAGAACCCCAAAAGCACGGATTACCGACCTGGGCATCCTGTCTTCGCCAATGTCGAAGTTGACCAGGGACCTGGCCGTCTGTGCGCCAAAGTACCTATCGGCAGGGACCTCTATCTCCCCCATGGTGTCCTTCTCAATCCTGAATTTTCCTTTCGATGTCTTCGGTTTCCTAGGTTCGCTCGGGACAGAGTCAGTCCGTGGAGGCTCGCTACCTGAAAGCGAGCTTTCAATCATCCTCGAGATGGTTGCAGACCTTCCGCTCTGTCTTCCCTTTCCAACTCTGGCGTCCAACCTCTTGGCCAGATTCTCTGGTATGCTGACTGTGATTATCCTTCGATCGCCCGCACGGTGCTTTGCCATGAAATTTCTATTTATTAGTTATTAATAAATATTATTGATTCGAGTCTCATGCCCTCTCTACCTTGATTATCTTCTGCGGAGACTGGGGCCTGTCCCCTGGTAATGTTGTTGTCGATTCAATAACCCTAACTACGTCCATTCCCTTTGCTACCTCCCCAAATACCGCATGGTTTCCATCAAGCCACGGAGTTGGGACCGTCGTCAGGAAAAACTGCGATCCTCCAGTATTCCTTCCTGCATTTGCCATGGAAAATATTCCTGGCTTATCATGCCTCTTTGCAAGTGCCGATTGTTCACAATCTATCCTCCATCCTGGACCTCCAGTACCTGCCCTGCCGTTGTTCGGATCGCTCGAATGAGGGCAGCCCCCTTGGATCATGAAGTCCTTGATGACCCTATGGAAATGCAGTCCATCATAGAATCCATCATCCACTAATTTGAGGAAATTTCCGGTAGTATCCGGGCACTCGTCCGTATAGAGTTCAATGTCGATTTCTCCTGCGCTCGTTGTCATCCTAACATATGTCATGAGTCAAAGCCGGAGTTCCAAGTTCAATATGGTATGCTTGTATCAGTTACGCAACCGTAGAACCAGGTAAAATTCCCTCTGGAAGCTCGAGCAGTCTCACCGTTCCATCTGGATCGAGAGATCCCAGAACTAGGAACTGGGAGACAAAACCCGTAGGAAGCGTCTTCTCTCCCAAATTGATGGCTGCCACCACCGATCTTCCGATTAGCTGTGCCCTAGAATAGTTGGTAATCTGGGCTGAGCTCCATAGCTTTCCAACCACAGGGCCGAAGTCGGCCCTGATCTTGTATGACGGCTTTCTCATCTCTGGGAATTCCTGGACGTCGTCTATAACGCCCGCCCGCATGTCCACGGAGAAGAACTCCCCTATTCCGATGTACTCTTTCCTCTCGAGCTTGGATGGATGGTATTGCAGGTTATCCGGGTCAATCTCGTGCTGCCCCATTCATTCATCCCACAATGTCAGACTTTACAGTTAATGGAAGCAGTAGTATTCCAGCCTCTTGGAATGCCTCGGCTCCGCCTTCCTCACGATCTAGGATGGTGATACACGCAACTAACTCGCATCCTATTTCGATTAGTCTTCTGGCGGCCTTAAGGGCAGACCCACCTGTAGTGGTTACATCCTCAAGGAGGACGACTCTGTCGCCCCTTTGCAAGCTTGAGCCCTCAATACCTGGAGGGTTTCCTGTCTTCCTACCACCCCTTCCCTTGGGTTCCTTCCTAGCAATGAAGCCTCTGAGTAATGATCCCTTGCCGGCCTTGGCTATGGCAATTCCAGTTAGAGGAACGGCTCCTAGTTCCAATCCCCCAACAGCATCCGCCCCCCCAATCCCTTCTATCGTGTCGTGAATCATGACCCCAAGAAGATGGGCACACTCTGGATCCATCATCACTGGCTTCATGTCAAAGAAGTGGTTGCTCTCCCTCCCACTCGCCAGAGTGAAGGTTTCCTCGGAGTACAGATATGCCAATTCCCTAATCCTCTCAACGAGCCTTTCTCTCGCATCATCCACTGAAGTCGCCGTCATCCTACCCGTTCTGGCCTAGACGGAGTCGGATGAAGGTTGCCTACGCTGAGGGTAATTAATGCCAAGAAGTCGGTCAATGTTCTTGGACGGTCGAGTTCGAGTGAGTCATACCGAAGGGGAGCGTGTGAGATGTCAGTAGACTTAGAGAACCTTGCTATGGACTCCAAGAGGCTAGAGCAAGAGCGGGAATCCTATCAAAATAGGCTCGATGAGGAGATAGATTCTGTCTATAGGATAGCTGCCGAAGCCAAGAAGAAAGGATTAGACTTCTCTAATGAAATAGAAATCCCAAGGGCCTCGGACCTGGCAAGCAGAACACAGAAGCTAATGGAACGTTACCTCGATCCGGACTCAGAGAATAAGGACATTCTGCCGCTAGACATTGAAGCATTGCTTCGAGACCTGCTAGATTCTCATGATAGGGAGGCAGCAGCGATAATGATTTCCCGTTCCGTGACCAAGCAGATGTTCGCAAGGACTGGCGATAGGAGGAAATCTATCGATTCTGGACTAAGAGTGGGCCTAGCAGTACTAACGGAAGCAGTACTCGTGGCTCCATTGGATGGAATCGGTGACGTTCGAATCATGAATAACGCTGACGGGTCTGAGTTTCTCTCTATCGACTTCTGTGGCCCGATAAGGGCAGCGGGAGGTACCGCGCAGGCGATGGGTGTTCTCATCGGTGATATTCTGAGAAGAGAGCTTGGAGTTGGGCGTTACAAACCGACAGTACCAGAGGTAGAGAGGGTAAAGGAAGAGTTTGGACTATATCGGATGAACCTACAGTATAAGCCCCAGCCAGAAGAGACCGGTGTCATTGTCAACGCATGTCCAGTAATGATCAACGGTGAAGAGACCGAGAGGATGGAATGCGCTGGTTACAAAGAAGTCAGGAATGTAGTCAATGAAAATGGAACCTACAGGACTCGGGTTAGGGGAGGGGTGATGTTGGTAATTGGAGAGGGGCTATGCCTCAAGGCTCCAAAGATTCAGACGCACACCGAGAGGTTGGATGTCCCCGGATGGGGATTCATCTCACAATTTGCTGAAAAGGGAAAGAGTACCAAGTCTGAAGACAAGTCCGACAAGAGTCGTGTGATAGCCAAAGAAGACCGTTACATGGGAGACGTGATCGCCGGAAGGCCGATATTTGGAGAGCCTAGAGAGCCGGGTGGGTTCCGCCTCAGATATGGGAGGAGTAGAGCGACTGGTTTGGCAGCCGCTGGACTTAACCCAATTACGATGGAAGTGATGGGCGGATTCCTATCAGTTGGGACTCAGATGAAAATCGAGGGGCCGGGAAAGGCATGCGCAGTGACACCATGTACGGAAATTGATGGTCCCACTGTTCTACTCAAGGACGGATCATTCGTTAAAATCGAGACTGCTGAGCAATGGGGGGGTTGCAGAGATGAACTGGACTGCATTTGGGACGCGGGAGAGATTCTGATTGGATTCGGAGAGTTCCTTGAGAACAACAAGAGCCTGGTCCCGTCATCATACTCAATTGACTGGTGGGCTGCAGACGTTGCAGAGTCTATTGACTCGCACGAGAAGGTAGAGTCTTTTTCGGAAATGGTGAGCATACCCCGAAGTTCGCTTCCTCCGGGGATTCCTTTCAATGGGGCAATAGAAAGAGGAGGGGAAAGTACTCTGGAAAGGGCCTGGAGGCATAGGGATTGGATTTCCTTCCTCAAGTCACTAGAGCTGACCTGGGAACAGGTGCGCAATATCTCTGAATCCCTAGGTGCTGCAGTCCCACCACCCTGGAACTTGTGGTGGTCCGACCTACCAGTCCAATTCGTAACGCCACTAATCGAGTCGATCCTGGAGAATGGCGTAGTGGAATCATCCGCACTGCGGATTCGAGATGTAGTTGGTGATTGGCCAAACGAAAGTGAGGGAGATTCGGGAATCGGGCCGCCCCTACTGGATGATTGTCCCGATTGGACCAGAGTAGGGGAGCATGGCCTAGTAAAGTCATCACTGATGACATTGGGGCTGGAGCACAGTCACGAAGATAGCGACATTGTGGTTCCCAAATTCTGGGAGGCCCTTTTCGAGGGCCTCGGAATTGAGGTTTCTCATGATGGCCTTCGCTTGAGAGTTGATGCAGGCCAACATGTTTCCGAAATCGTGGAAAGAGTATCCGCTGCGAAGGAGATTGTAATTCAAGAGGGGCGAGAATCGGGAGAATTGGACAGTGCTAAATCGAGCCTCGAAGACTACCTTGTTGAGCGTTCTCTAATGTTGGTAAGGAGGTTATCAGTACTGAGATGGGAGGACTCGGTCCCCTGTAGGGTGGGAGCCAGGATGGGGAGGCCAGAGAAGTCAGGAGCCAGGGAGATGAAGCCCCTGGTTCACTCTCTCTTCCCCATTAGAGATTATGGGGGGCCACAGAGGCTCCTATCGGAGGCATCCTCGAAGGGTTCCATCAGAGTAGTATTGGGTCCGAGGAAATGTCAAAAATGCGGGAAGGAGTCCCCACATCTCTCCTGTCACAACAGACCTGATCCAAGTGTCCCAATAGAGTGTGGTGGAAAGACGACCAGCGCTGGTAGGAGAAGGGGCAATTCAAGGAGGAAAGGGGAGAGGACGGCGGTTAATCTCGCTCCAATACTGGAAGTGAAGAGGAGAGTTTTGGGGCTTGACAAGATTCCTGGAAAAATTAAAGCGGTAAAGGGACTGATGTCTGAGGACCAGTCCCCTGAGCCCCTTGAGAAAGGGATTCTAAGAGCGAAGCACGGAGTCTCGGTTTTCAGAGATGGGACATCTAGGTTCGACATGAGCGATGTTCCGGTTTCTCACTTCAGGCCATCCGAGATAGGTACTAGTTGGAAGAGACTGGTTGAGTTGGGTTATTCCCACGATATAAGGGGTGACGCAGTGAAAAGTGATGAGCAGGTCCTCGAGCTATTTCCTCAAGACTTCATTCCATCGAGCTTGTCTGCCAAATACCTCCTAGCTACGTGCTCATTCGTTGATGATCTGCTAGTTCGTTTCTACGATTTGGAGCCGTTCTATGGGGCCAAAGAGATTGGTGACATAGTTGGGCACGTAGCAATTGGCCTTGCACCTCACACCTCTGGTGGAGTTGCTTGCCGAATAATCGGATGGACGGATGCATCGGCAGGATACGCTCATCCGCTTTTCCACGCGGCTAAGAGGAGGAATTGCGATGGAGATGAAGACAGCATCATGATGCTGATGGATGGATTGCTCAACTTCTCCCAGTCAATCCTTCCCGCGAACCGGGGCGGCAGAATGGATGCGCCTCTGGTTCTAACCACTCGCCTTAACCCTAGCGAGATCGACAAAGAGGCCCTGAACGTAGACTGCTCCTGGGGGTACACCAGGGATTTCTATGAAGTGACCCTCGGACAACCCCACTCGAGAGAGACGAAGGGTATGGTTGACCTGGTAGAGGACCGTCTGGGAACAATTGGGGAGATCAGAGGCTACGGATGGACTCATGATTCCGGACCTCTTGACGCTGGGCCAAGGAACTCTTCATACAAGACGCTAATCACAATGAAAGACAAGCTGGATATGCAGTTGGAGCTAGGAGGCAGGCTAAGATCTGTAAGCGTCAGAGGAGTGGCGAAGCAAGTGATCGAGTCACACTTCCTTCCGGATATGAGGGGCAACCTGATGGCATTCACTAGGCAGAAGGTTAGATGTGTCAAGTGTGGAGAGTCCTACAGGAGAATGCCTCTGGCAGGAAAATGCATCAGAGAGGTCTCACAACGCTCCGGGGGGTTCTCAGGTGGTTCCAGCAATGGTTCGTCTTGTGGTGGAAACGTGGTACTCACCGTATCTGAGGGAGCAGTTAGGAAGTACATCAAAATCACAGAAGAAGTGATGGACGAGTATGGGGTCGATGATTACACCAAGCACAGGGTTGGTTGGATGTCTTCCAGTGTTGACTCGTTGTTCAACAACGACAGGGTCACGGTGATGACCCTGGAAGATTTCATCTGACTATAGTTCACTAGTTATGATTCCCACTGGATCGCCGAATAGGACCAATGGGATGATTGAGACAAATAGGTAGACCAAGAAGGGGTGCTTGTTTGCCACCCAGGCACTATGGATGCCCATGGACTCTAGGTCTTCGAGAACTCGAGAAGCCTCGCCTTGTGAGTTGGGCCCACCCGAGGGGAGTATCCTGTTTACGACCTTCTTGCCACCCTCTTGTTCGATGACGTCAGTGAGAAGCCATGACGAGCCTTTGCCAATCTCGGATATTGGCCTCTTGATCGAGTGCCATGCCATCTTCAGGTCAGAAAGCGAAGAGATGTTTCCACGTGTGGCATTCTGAATGAATAAAGTCGGGGGGGCTAGCAGAAAGGCAGTCCCTGCCCACAGGAACATAGCCATCGATGGAGGGATGCTGAGAATTGCCCCTTCTGAAGGGAAGATCGGCTCGGGCAGGAAGGCCCATGATGGAAATATCACTGTGACCAGAATCAACGCCTTTGCATCGGCTCCACCTTGGATTATCCTAAGCCTCCATGCCATTAGGAAGAAGAGCGTTGTCACTATTGCTCCAAGTAGAGACCACCATAGAGTGGTTTCTGGCGACTCGTTACCTAGAACCAGTGCAATGAAATCGGTATTCGAGTGGCTCGCTGCCCCCCCGATAAGTCCAACCAGTCCAACTCCGTATACGATGGACAGGGCATGCTGTTCCTTTGTCCATACGGATGCTTTTCTCAGATCAGGTGGATCGAACATGCAAAGCGACGACGTTGCCAATAGCGCCCCGGCCATGCAATAGTTCAGGATAGTGGCATCAATGATTGCCAGTTCCAAGACCAGTATTGCAGCAGATGGAACCGCCCATTTCAACCAATGAGAGTCGCTGACCAGCAATGTGGAGTAGTCTGCCCTGGCAGCCCAGGCAAGGCAGCAGAACAATACCAAGAGCCGGGCCCAATCAAATGCCGCGGCCGGCTCCATGGTATCAGGTCTGCATCATCCGACATCAAGGCTTCGCGAGGCGTTACCCTCCAGTCTGGAATAGCCCGACCGATTGAGTCAGAATCCATGCGCTGAACAAATTCGCAAGTCCTGCGACCCACATCATCTGAATCATCTGACCAAGGACTAGGGTAGTCCCCCCTCCCCTGATTCTAGCAGTTATCAGGCCAAGAACAACAATGGTGATTACTATCAAGAGCGAACCCATGATCTGGAAAACTGCGATATTCTGGTCCACTCCGCCGGTCTCTGAAAGTACAGGCAATGCGACATCTACGCCTCCCGCAGCCGTTCCCACTTCTCCAGTGCTATCTACGAGTCCTTGAGCAACTTGAGCAATCGTCTCACCGAGTCCTGCGATAATTGAGGTAGTGATGTTGAGAGCGATTATCATGGCCACTAGGAGTCCGTATGATACGCTTCTCATGACATTCGCTGATATCTCCCTCCTCTGCCTCAACCCAAGCAGGTTTGTAGTGCTCTGCGAGACCAGATCCCCTACAAGTCCTGCTTCTCCTGTGGATGATGAGCCCTCGATGAACACACGAGTGAATCGAGATACTAGCATCGAGTTGTTGTCAGCAGCGAACCAGTTCCACGAGTAGTCGCTATCGATCCTCATTGACAGTCTCTTTTCGAGATTGGCGATTGAGTCGTCGAGTGCTCCGAAGTCGATTCCGGAAAGGGCCTTGACCATCGCGCTTGGCTCTTGGGCCCGGGCCTGTGCGGTCCCTCCGAATGCTCGGATGAACTCTGGGAAGGCGTCGTCCCTCCTCCTAACGCGAGTCTCCTCCTGAACTGTAAGCAGGGCAGGAGCCAGCAACGGTGAAGCGAGAGCAGCTATTACAAGTAGGCCGATGTAGTTCCAATTTCCGAAAAGCCAGTCTGTACCGAGAAATACGAAAAGCCCTATCAGTATTGTAAACTCGATTGTCCCTAGAACTCCGGCGAAAATCCATGCCCTGCGCATATCAATTGCTTGATCGGTGTTGAAGCCGTGCTTTGCGAAGAGGTCCTCATCGGGGATCACTAGGGTAAATAGGTACCATGCGCCGATTTGGAGAAGTGCGAATAGGGTCCCAGCCATCAGAACCCATCTTGCCCTGAGGATAATCAGGAACGGGTTCGAGGTTTCTTCACCAATCTGGAAAAGAATCAGATGAAGGCCTGCGACCACAAGGAGTAGAAGTCCGGTGGTAGTTAGGGACACGAATGTCTCCCTAAGGGTGTCCAGCTGCTCGAGCCTAGCATCATAGATAGTCGTGAAGGCCTGCTCGAAAGTCTCGTTCTCACTCTTGAAGAACTCCCCGATGGGTTGGCCTACCTCGACCGAAAAGGCCATCCTGTCTAGGAAGTCGCTCCATATAGCAGATGGGCTCTGCCTACCGACTATCCTAGCTGCCTCGGGAAGGTTCGTGTGCCATTTCGATACCAGGGTCTCAATTGCTTGTATTTCTTGGGCTAGTGCACCGTAGTCACCCATCTCCTTCAAGATGTCGAACATTCCCTTCTCTGCAGACTCACCCAGGGAGAGAATTCCCATTCTGGTCATGAACATGTGCATGTCCTGTTCGATCTGTATTGCCTCTGCAGAAACCTGGGCTACCGGGTATGCAATCGTGGCTGAGAAAGACAGCAGGGGGAACAGTAGTATTAGGGAAACTGCCCCCAAACCGGAAACCACGTCGCTGACTGTGTACCAAACTGCGATTCCGGCGATGACTCCTATCAGGGTGGCTGGGAGGGAGAAGAAAAGCAGGTACCTGGTAAATGGCATCCCTAACCTTAGGAGAGCTATTTCCCAGGTGCTTAACTTGTCCTCCATGTAATCGCCAGCCTAGTGGTTAATTCCCGTCCAGGTCTCCAGCGATGAGGCGAACCTGTCCCAGCCCTCTTTGTAGTACACGTCGAGGAGGTCATACACGTCATCGTAGTGAGTGAGGTCGCGGTCCGCCATCCTCTGGATGGCCTGGGTCCTGCGCTCGAGTTCGTCGTAAATGTCCCTCTTGCTCCTAAAGCCCATCCTCGGTGCTATCTTGTTCTCTAGCATGTCCGACTGGAACATCCCACGGAAGTAGACAACGTCCGCCACAGGATCCCACTCGAACATGTTCCTGGTGAGGATTCCGTCTGCCGTCTTGTCGAATCCTATGACCTCGCTGACTCCGGTAATCCTTCTGGCAATCCCCCCACCCGGGGCCTCAACGACCTCTTGGAAGATAGCGAAGTTCAGGTTGTCGAAGAACCTGGCTGGGACATTGATTGGATCTCCAGTGAACCTCTGGATGAGCTTGACGATGTTCGAGGCGTGGAAGGTCCCGACCACAGGGTGTCCGGTCTGCATCGCTTGGAAGGCGATAGCCCCCTCTACGCCCCTTATCTCTCCGATGCTGATGTTCCTTGGCCGTGACCTTAGTGCGGCC
>JAKURM010000080.1 GCA_022449945.1 Candidatus Thalassarchaeum sp.
TCGTCGTGCCCGTTCCAGAACTCGTCGAGAAGGCAGTCTAACCCTGAGAGGTTGTCAGGGGACATGGATAGGTGGACCGTGTGCCCTTCGCCCTCGAGTTCGTCCTGGAAATCTTCGAAGCCGGCTCCGTAGGCCAGGCCGACCTCTGCCTCCTCTCCGCAGACCCATTGCACGGCCCTCAGGGAGAAGGTTGTCTCGTCTACTCCGCTCCCGCCAGTGACCCAGCTCTCGTGCCCGTACCCAAGCATCCGCCCCTTTCCAACATGACTAGCTGAGATAACCGGGATATCCGAGGTGTAACCCCCTTCTGCGAATGCTAAGGGGAATGCCCACTCGCCTATCGGTAGAACTGGTGAGGGCCAGCCTCCCCAACTTGTCTGCCCCATCCCATCGAGGAGTTCGGTCTGGTCCGCCAGGATGTCGTGGACTGCCAACCAGAAGGAACTGGATGCAGAGCCTCCGGTGTTGTTGGCCCATACCGTGTAATGGTCCCATCCGGTTCTCTCGGAGGGCACTCCGGAAATTGTCCCATTTGCTAGGAGGTTCAGTCCCTGCGGCAAACCAGGTGAAATCCCCCAAGAGTCTATTTCTGGGCCGGAATAATTGGGAGAGAGCGATATTGACGAGTTTGACCTCAAAGCCAACTCGTCAAACGGCCATGACATGGAAGTGGGTGGGAGGCTGACGGAGATGAATGATAAATCGGTCGAGTCTCCGCCTCCAGAGTTGTTTGCCCAAATCGTATGATGGCTCCAGTCTTGCACCATAATTGGGAATCCGCTAATTGACCCGGTCTGATGATCGAACTCGAAACCACTGGGCAGTGGAGGGAAGACCTCCCAGGAGGTCGGGCTGCCCCCCTCCCAGACTGGGGTAACGGTCCCAATTGATTCCCCGACAGATAGTTGGAATTCCGAAATCGGGTAAGAAAGATCCCAAATCGGGAGGTCGATGACAGTGAATGATACGTGTGTCTCGACCGACCCGGCGGAGTTTGTTGCCGTGATGGAATAGGTTTCTGCTTCCTGCAGTATTAGTGCGGCTCCGGAAATTTCCCCATTTTCCGCCAATGTCAAGCCTTCTGGTAGATCGGGGTTGGCTTGCCATAGGGATGGATCCCCACCGCTAAATGAAGGGATTATGGAGAATGGGGCACCGTATGTTAGGATGAACCCCTGACTTCCATAATCCAGAGATGCCGGTGCAGGGGGGAGGGAAATCACTCGGATTGATGTGGATGCAGTGCCTCCAGAGTTATGGGCTGAGATCGTGTGATTGCTGTCTGAGGCAGAGTTCGTCGTTCCGGATACGGTTCCGTCTGGAAGAATGCCCAACCCGAATGGAAGGGAGGGGGAGGCAGTCCAGCTAGACGGTTCACCCCCGGATAGCGATGGTGCGGGTAGGGTGCATCCCTCTCCGATTGTGCATTGTAGCAATTCTTGGGGATATTGGATTTGTCCCGGGGGGGTTGCGAGGACCTCGATTCGGATTCGCTCGGCGGTCTGCCCTGCGGCGTTTGATGCGATGATTGTGAATGCCATGGAGTTCGACTCAACGGATGGATTGCCAGAAATTACCCCTGTATCGGGATGCATGTATATTCCCTCTGGGAAGGTTGGGTTTACCGCCCAATTACTGGGAGCATCCCCCACGAAGCTTGGAGTCAGGGGTTGCATCTCTTCCCCCACTTCTAGTGAAATTGAGGGAACTCCGAAGTCAAGGAGTTCTGGACGGAGCATCGTACGGCAGTAATCTCCCGCGAATACCTGGAGTGACGTGCAGTCGTCCTCGGTGATGACGTCCTCGAAACAGCCCTCAGTGCTAGGTTCTTCCTGGCAGTTGGTTCCGATTTCTTGCTCCTGCTGGTCCCCAAAAGGGGAGATGCAGCCGGGAAGCAGGAGCAAGAGTGAGAGGGTGACTGCGGATAGCGGGGTCCCTCTCATGGTGTCGTCTGGATGAGTTCGATTGAATAGGTTGTGGATTCTAATCCAGTCCGGGATATGCGGGCCCCGTTTCGAAGCAGTACTGTACGTCCTGGAAACTGCCCTTGAAGTCGGCAATGTCGGACTTTATGGCCCCGGGATCCTCGTTCTCGATAAGGGCTCTTGCGAAGAACCGGGCTACGTCCTGCATTTCATCGGTCCCCATTCCCAATCTGGTTAGCTCAGGCGTTCCCAGTCTCAATCCACTTGGGGCCAATGCCTTGGTATCCCCAGGAAGCATGTTCATGTTTGTCACTATCCCAGCACTCTCCAGAGTAGCTGCAGCTTCTCTACCGGCTCCAGAGTCCACTTCCCCGTGGCGTGTGACGACCTGGTGGCTGGCTGTGAAACCCCTTTCTTCAGCGAGAACGTCGAATCCCTCGGAGGCCAGTGCCGACCCAAGGGCCTTTGCATTGGAAACTATGTCGGACGCGTACTGTTCCCCGTATTCCTCGAACTCCGAGAGGGCAACTACCTTGCCGGCTACGTGATGCAAGTGGTAAGAGGAGCAAACTCCGGGGAATATTCCGCTGTTCAGCCTTCGATGGAGCTTCTCATCACCGGAGTCTGAAAGGACGAATCCACCCTGTGGGCCCGGGAATGTCTTGTGGCTGCTTCCAGTCATCACGTCGGCTCCTTCTCTCAATGGGTCCTGGAATTGGCCCCCGGCGACAAGGCCGAGCACGTGGGCCCCGTCGTACATCACCGTAGCACCGACCTCGTGGGCGGCTTCGGCGAGTTCCTCCATTGGAGTGGGAAAGAGGAATACCGATTGGCCGAATAGGGCGACCTTTGGTTCCGTATCCCTAATCAGAGATGCTGCTGCATCCACGTCGGGCTCCATTCTATCCTCGTCCCACGGGTAGGTGACGAGGTCGAGTCCGCGGAGGCCAACTGCCCCCATGCGAGCGTGAGATATGTGCCCTCCATCTGCCGTGGAAACAGCCGTAATACTGTCACCTGGCTTTGCTAGGGCCTTTAGGGCCCCCATGTTGGAATTGGTCCCAGAAGTCGATTGGATGTTGGCGAAACTGCAGTCGAAGACCCGACGGGCACTGGCAATGCCAATCTCCTCGATAGTGTCGAAGTCGTCGCATCCCTGGTAGTATCTCTTTCCCGGAAGTCCCTCTGCGTATCGCCCGTGCAAGTCGGAATTGCAGGCCCTCCTAACCATCGGGCTCAAGATGTTCTCGCTTGCGATCATCGGGAGGCTGTCGCTGGAGTGGATCCCGG
>JAKURM010000081.1 GCA_022449945.1 Candidatus Thalassarchaeum sp.
CTCCTTGCCCTTGCAGATGGAAAGGCAGACGTATCCATCGCCATTACCTACAGCGCAAAGGACGTTGAATCTCACCCTCCTTCCCGAGTCTGTCATTCTCTGTATCATGTTCACGCTCAGAACGTCGTCTTCGAGTTCTGGCATTAGGGCGTCCACTATCTCCACCTCTCGGATTGGGTACCCGGTATCGAGTGCCTGCTCGTAAGTCAGTACCTCCCCGCTCATTACCATGCGGCCTAGTCTGGTTCGCGGTTCCCAAACCCTGAGTGCAGCTAGTGGATCCGGGCCGCGCCTCCTTGGTGCGTCCTCGGGGCTGTCTTGGGGAGAGCGTGCCATGGCTAGGCCTGGTGCCAGGGGCACGGTTTCCTGCTCTGGCGATTCTTCCTCGCTCATCACTTGGCACCTCCTATCGACTTCTTCGTTTTCTCGACTGCCTTGGCCAATCCCTCGTCTATGTGCGAGCCATTGACCCTTTCATCGGATGGTAGGACGTCTTCTGAGTGGGGGATATCCAGACCGGCTTCCATCATCCCCCTCAAGGCAGCGTAAACCCTTCCCCCTCGGGTCGATGCGGCCAGCCCTATGTCTAGGATTGCCTCCTTGTGGCCGGCATCCATTGCCTGCTTTCCCATGGCCATGCCAGCGAGGTAGCAAGCTGGGACTGATTTCCTGGATGCATCCAACGGCCACTTGTGCTTGTCGACAAGTGTCTTGCCGGTAGCTGCAGCGAGGACCCGGTCGCCCTCGTTCTCGTAGGATACTAGCTGGCAAGTGACTTGGGTGTTTGAAATCCTGACGACCGCGCGGGGGACCCCGCCCTTCAGCATGCGCATCCTTCTGTGGTAGTCCGTCTCTGCAGTCCTTCTTCGCTTGAAGCGGAGTCTCTGATTCCTTCCCTTAGCCATCAATTCTCACCCCCCAAGGATATTCCTTCGAGTTCCATGTTGCTCTTCATGTGGGCAATGGAGCGGTAAGAGCCGCCCTTTGCCTTGAGGTAGAAGTGCCTATACTGGGAGGCGGAGATTGAGCCTTCTTCCCTCATCTCACGTAGAGTTCTCCTCTGGGCCCTGATCTTGGTCATCCATCGCTGTTTCCTGGGGCTCCTTGAGTTCGCGCTTCCGCTTCTCGAGCCCTGGCCCTTGCGTCTTCCCTTGGACTTCTGGAAGGTTGCCTTCCTGGCCCTTGATCTACTGGTGCCCTTGATCGGCTTAGCCTTGATTATCCCATCCTCGATCAGGTTTCGGACATCGTCCTTCTGAACTGCATCGGAGACCTCGCTGAGGTAGTCCGGATGGACCCAGACTCTGTGGATTCCCACGGGACGTCCTTCTCTGCGGGAGAATATCTCTGAGGCCATCCTCTTCTGGTTCGTGATTATCATCTGATGTCACCCTTCCTTTCTATCGGCCTTCGATTCAAGACCCTGAGCCCCAGATCGTCTGCCCTATCATGGATCCTGGACCTCTTCCTGTTCCCTACAGAAGACCCTATCCTTACTGCCTGCCTTTCGGGGTCAATTCCGTCTAGCTCGTCGATGTTGTGGACTAATACTTCCTCGAATCCGGATGGGTGCAGGCCCCTGGCTGAAGCGACCTTTCCGTAGCCCACCCTGGCCATCGGAGAGCGGTACTTCCTGTTCATGCGCATCTTCGAGTCCTTGCCCTTTGGCTTCCTGTATCCAGTCTTCGAGAGGCGTCGGTACCTGAACCACTCCTGCCTCCTGAAGGATGGCTGCTTCTTTGATTGCGATGCGCGCATCTCCAGGGCAGCCTTGGTGGAGTCGTCCAGTACCGGCTTCTGCCTGGCGGTGTGGAAATCGTCTTCCCAATCTTCGTAATCGCCCTCTTCCTCGTAGAATTCTTCCTCTTGTTCTTCCTCTGCCTCGGGTGCCTCTTCCGCTGGCTCTGTAGGCGGTGTTTCGCTGGCTGAATCATTGAGTCTTGCGATTAAATCGGCCTTCTTCCCAGATACTGGTAGGCCCTGCTCTCGCAGTACCTCTTTGAGCTCGGCAACTGTCATGTCCTCGTACGCCATACCTATGCCCCCTTCGAAACGATGTATATGCCATCCTGGAAAACCCTAGGGTCTCGTTTCTTGACCTTGCAGGCACGTTCGATGTTGGCCGCTGTCTGGCCGACCTTCTCCCTGTCGGCACCGGACACAACGACATCGGACTTATTCTCGATTTTCACTTGGACCTCAGCAGGAGTCCACGGTAGGGCAGCCACTCTGGGAACCTTCTCCCCGAGCATGTTTGTTATCGTGAATCGGTTGCCATCGACCTTCATGGACATGGGGAAGTGGCTGAAGACTGCCTTCAGCCTGTACTCGAACCCTTCGTCCAGCCCCTTGGACATGTTCCTTAGGTGAGCCGCCCATGTACCCGCGATCGCCTTCTCTGATCTCCGCGGTAGTGAGCAGAATACCTCCAGTGAGTCGTCGGACTGCCTTACCGAGACTCGGTTGTGAGTGAATGTTCGGCTCAGGGAGTCTCCGTCCTTGGACAAGGTCACCTTGTCACCGTCAATGCTCGCGCTGACACCCTCTGGGAGGGCGATATCGTGTGACACCTTTGCTACCCTTACCATCCAATCATCCCCTAGAATACGTATGCGAGCAGTCTTCCGCCCACCCTCTCTTTCTTCGCCTCGAAGTGGTCCATCACTCCCTGGTTTGTAGTCAGAATGAGCAGCCCGAAATCCCTTGCTGGGAGGTACCTTGACTCCCACTTGTCGAACTCCAACCTCTTTACCGAATGCCGGGGCTTAATGACGCCGCACTTGTTTATCGCGCCGATTAGCTCGATCCTGAATGCGCCCCCCCTGCCGTCGTCGAGTTGCTCGTACTCGCCGAGGTAACCGGAGCTCTGCATTATGGACAGCATGCTGCCGAGTAGCTTGCTTGCGGGGCTTACGGTTACTTCGTACTTGCCTGCGTTCTCTGCGTTGTATATCGTCGTGAAAGCATCGTTCAATGGGTCAAACTGCATCTTAATCACCTCATGAGTTTTTCTTGAATCCTATTTCGGGGGCCACATCACGGAAGCACTGCCTGCAAAGGCGCAGGCCGTGACGCCTGATCATTCCCCTCTTTCGTCCGCAGCGCCGGCAACCGACGCTCCTGCCAATTCTCTCTCCGTGGTCGAGTGCCATTTCTTACTCCTCCA
>JAKURM010000082.1 GCA_022449945.1 Candidatus Thalassarchaeum sp.
GCGACCATCACCGTAGATCTCGACGGGCCCACCCTGAGGCTACTCACGTTCGGGGGCACGATGATGGACAGGGTCGCCCACTGGCTGGCGTGAATCAGAGTATCTGCTCTAGGAAGAGCTTGGTCCTGTCGTGCTTCGGCTTGGAGAAGAACTCCTCGGGGGTGTTCTCCTCGATTAGGTGCCCCTCGTCGAAAAGGATGCACCTGTCGGCGACCTCCTTGGCGAATCCCATCTCGTGGGTAACCACGATCATCGTGATGTCACGCCTCGCAAGGTCGATCATGACCTCGAGGACCTCCTTGATCATCTCCGGGTCTAGGGCCGAGGTGGGCTCGTCGAAGAGCATTATCTTCGGGTCCATGGCGAGGGCCCTTGCAATGGCCACCCTCTGCTGCTGCCCGCCGGACAGCCCGCTCGGGTACTTGTAGGCCTGCTCGGGGATGCCGACCCTCTCCAGGAGCTCCATGGCCTGGGCCTCCGCTGCCCTCTTTGGGGTCCCCTTGACCTTCATCGGCGCGAGCGTGATGTTCTCCATGATTGTGAGGTGCGGGAAGAGGTTGAACTGCTGGAAGACGAAGCCGATCTCCGAACGCACGTACTTCAGGTCGGCTACGGTGGTGTCCTCGTCGACGGTGATCCCGTCTATCTTTATCGTACCGCCGCTGTGCGGTTGGAGTCGGTTCAGGGTCCTGATGAAGGTGGACTTGCCCGACCCGGATGGGCCGAGGATGACGATAATCTCGCCCTTCCTAACCTTGATGTCCACTCCCTTCAGCGCCCAGAAGTCACCGAAGTTAACCTTCACTCCCTCTGTCTCAATTATCATCTCGTCGCTCTCATTACTCATGCTGCTTCTCCTCCTCCTTCTCTGACCAGCCCCAGGTTCTTCTCGACCTTCATCGAGACCCTAGACAGGTAGAATGCGAAAACCCAGAACACCACGGCGGTGACGTAGAGCGGCTCCAGGAAGTCCCCGAGGAACCTCAGGTCGGAGTTGGGCAAGTCCTTTGCCAGCTTGAAGAAGTCGAGGATGTTGACGATGAAGAGGAGGGTGGTGTCCTTCCATAGGCCGATGAAGACGCTGATTATCGAGGGGAGGGTCGTCCTGACGGCGTTTGGCAGCTCTACCTGCAGCTTCGTCTGCATGGGGGACAGGCCGAGGGCGGCTGCGGCCTCCTTCTGCCCGCTGTCCACGGCCTGCAAGCCACCCCTGAGTACCTCGGCGATGTAGCACCCGCCGAAGATTCCGAACATCAGCAGCATCCTGATGATGTCCTCGGCATCGTAGAACGGGTCCATCAGGTCCGGCATCATGAACACGGCGAAGTAAAGCCAGCAGATTAGTGGCCCTGAGCGCACCAGCTCGATCACGGCGATCGATGGGATGCTGAAGAACAGCTGGTCGCTCTGCCTCCCGAAGGCCAGGACGACACCTATCCCGAAGCCGAGGACGCATCCTGCGGTGGCGATTATCAGGTTGACGAACAGGCCGCCCCACTGGGATGCTTCGATCCCGTTGCCAGCGAGCTTGTCCAGCGTAGAGGGGACGCTATCCCCGGCGATTATCTCATCGCTGAAGGACTGCGCCGGGGTCCCCCCGAGTGTCTCTGCCCCGCTCTTGACGAACTGGGGCGGGTCCATTATCAGGATGGCGAAGAAGAACGTGGCCCCGGCGGATGCCGCCAGGTATGACTTCAGCCGGTTTACCTTGTACTCCTCGTTGTTCTTAGCGTACCAGTACGCGAGGGAGTACGCGGCCAATGCCCAGAGGGTCGCGATCCCCAGCTTCTCGAGCACCGTGTCCGTCTTGTAGCTGACCTCGGTGGGATTGTTGGCGATCAGGGCCACTACTGCCATCAGGGCAACGAAGGGGAACAGGAACCTCCGCGGGTTCTCGCCGCTGGTTCCGTATGCCCCGCCAAGGACCCCGAATGTAAGGTAGAGGGACCACCAGAGGCGGAAGTTCTGGTTTATTCCGTAGCAGTCCGTCTCGTCGATGCAGACGTGTGAACCGGGGGACTGGGTCATCTGCTCCTTCATCAGCTGGCCCATCATCACCAGGTCCCTGTTCGCCCAGACGACGACCCAGTCTGCCTCGATGAGGGACCAGTGGATCAGGAATGTGGAGACGACGAAGATTATCCATGCGGTCGCGATACCCAGCAGGGCCGTGGATGTGGACTTGAGCCAAGTTAGCTTCACTATGGAGGAAATGGTCACCCAGTAGGTGAATGCCGCAAGCAGGAAGTACATGATGGCCAGGAGGTCGGCATCCCCCATGGGCTGCCCCATTACCGGGTTCAGCTCAATCCTGGCCTCCCTCCACGATTCCATTGTGAAGACCATTGCCAGGGTTATGGATAGCCCGGCGATTAGGGAGGAGGCCAGGCTTTCGTTCTGCTCGTTTATCCACGGGTTACCGTTCTTACCGACTATGGATTCCTCGAATTCCTTCATGCTGGCCTGGGTCTTAAGGCCCGAAGGCACCATTGCCCGCATCCAATCCAGAAGTTTAGGAATCGTACTCATATCTTCACGCTCGTTACTCTGGAGTTGTACCAGTTCATTATCACAGAAATCGTCAGGCTGCCAACCTGGTATGTGACCAGCAGCAGCAGGAACAGCGGGATGAGCTTCCCGACGTTGTTCATCATCACCAGGATGACGTAGAATATGTCGGTGTAGGCAACGACCACGGCTAGGCTGGAGTTCTTCCAGACGTTCATGAACTGGTTGTTCATCAACGGGATCATGCTCCTTAGTGCCTGGGGGAGGATCACCAGCCGCAGCCTCTGGTAGGGATTCAATGAGAGGGATATTGCGGCCTCTACCTGCCCCCTGGGCAGTGACTGGATGCTTCCCCTGACAATCTCCGCGACCCCGGATGCGGTGAACAGCGTCAGTCCGAGCATCATGGCGAGGAAGAAGGGCGTAATCTCGAAGCCGGAGCCCTCGGCTATGTCCCATGACCCGGGCGAGTCAATCACCCCGTCACTATCCCAGTCCTTGATGTACTCCGGCCATGACAGGCCCTTCGACAAGGCGATTCCAGCTGCTACAGCAAAGGCGGCTACCCATATCGTGAACCTCTTCCTCAGTCCGGATTCAGAGTCATCTATCTGCAGCGAGTTCATGCCATCGTCATCGAGTCTGCTGGTG
>JAKURM010000083.1 GCA_022449945.1 Candidatus Thalassarchaeum sp.
GTCCTAATGGCCCAGTCATTCATCGCCTCATTGGTCAACTGGTCGTTTTACTTCACTCTTCAGCCCCAAGCCGCAGCGATATTCGAACTAGTGGGGATTGTGATTGTAATCTCCGTCCTCTGCACGCCCTACGGATCTTGGAGGGTTAGTAGGATGAATCTAGTGGAGAAGGTAAAGGACCTATCTCAGTAGGATTTAGGATGCGTGTCGTCACATGGAACCTGAATGGCATCAGGGCGGCACACAGGAAGGGCCTCGACGACTTCATTGAGAGGATCGCTGCTGACATCATGCTATTCCAAGAAGTAAGGGCACTTCCTGAGCAGATGCCTAAGGGATGGTCAGAGCCAGAGGGATTTGAGGTAATTTGGCACCCAGCAGAGAAGAAGGGTTACTCCGGGGTTATGTCATGCTCGAGAGTCGGGATGGAGGAGATAGAGAGAGGTATCGATACCGATCTCGATGAGACTAGGGACCCAGAAGGCCGAGTGCTTGTGACGAAACATGGCAATCTGAGTTGCATCAACATGTACCTGCCAAATGGCTCGGCTAGACAGGAGCGTCAGGACTACAAGGATCAGTGGCTGGAAGACATGCTTCTTTGGAGTCAAAGTTTCCTCGACTCGGATGAACCAGCCCTACTGTGTGGGGACTTGAATATTGCACATACGGAGGATGACATCTGGGATCCAGTGGGAAACAAGCGCACTTCGGGTTTCTTGGAGCATGAGAGGGAGTGGTTCGATAGAATGCTGGCAGCTGGCTGGTCCGATCTTCTACGTATCCATGTAGGAGAGATGAAGGGCCCTTACTCCTGGTGGTCCAACTTCCGACGGGCAAGGGAGAGGGATAGGGGGTGGAGAATCGACTACATTTTGGCCAATCCAGTAGCTAGGCCACTCATGCAATCAGCAGAGGTGATGCGTGAGGGGGGACTGGTTGTTGCGGACCATGCTCCCGTGATTGTCGACTTGGGCCTTTGATCGCTCCCTACGGGAGCGAAATTAGTCCTGAAACGAGTAAACGCGACCTTTCAAGTGATGAAGCACTGGCGAGTATGCATGGCAGATGTCCTAGCAGGACGAATCGAGGCAATCCTCCCCGGTGGGAGGGGAGTATGGATTCCCATGGACCATGGTGCTTCTGGGTTCCCAGAACCGGGACTTGAGGATACTGACTCGGCAGTAGATTTTGCGATCGAGGGAGGTGCCGATGCAATAGTTCTGCACAAGGGTGCTGTCTCTCACCACTCAAAGAGAACTGGTTGGGGGAGATTTGTGTGCCATCTGTCAGCTTCGACAGTTCATGGTGGGAACCGATCACAAGACAAGGTTCTGGTCGGTAATGCTTCAGAGAGTATTTCTCGTGGAGCAATAGGAGTTTCTGCCCAAGTAAACATCGGTGAAGATTCTGAATCCAATATGATCGAGAGGTTTGGGGAAATTTCTTCTGATGCGTTCAAGCACGAATTGCCGATACTGGGAATGTTCTATCCACGAGGTCCAAATTTGTCCCCGGATCCTTCCGACCCAACCAAGGGAGTAGCCCATGCAGCTAGATTGGCATGGGAACTTGGTTGCAATGTCGTCAAGGTTCCCTGGACTGGCTCGGTTGAGACATTCAGAATCGTGACATCATGTGTCCCCATCCCAGTGTTGATTTCCGGCGGGCCAGGTGGGGATGCCCGATTCTCAGATACATTGGAAGTCGTCGAGAAGTCAATTATTGCCGGAGGTTCGGGTGTGTGCTTAGGGAGGAAGGTTTTCGGAGCCGATGATCCTGTTTCCCACATCAGAGCCCTCAGGGCCATTGTCCATGATGAGGCAAGCGCATCAGAGGCCGCTAGACACTTGGGGTGAATTATGGAGATTTGGCTAAACTCTGAGGATGGAGGGACTTCCAGCGCTGAGGGCGTCCATAGGGTCTGGACTGGGAGCGCTTCGGATGTTTCTGAGGTTGTCATCGACGATAATAGCAGCCAGAATGATGCTCTTTCGCTGATTGGAATGGTCCCTTGGCTGTTGGTAAGATGCTCTGACTGGACCATGATTCCATTGGAGAACCTGGTGGCCACTTCAAGGGACTCTGGAACTAGAATTGCTGCCGCTGTGAACCAAGAAATCGATCTAAATGGAATTGCTTCTGCACTGGAACACGGAGTGGATGCAATTCTTGTTGAATTTGATTTACTTGAAACCGCTATTCTAGTGGCTAGTGAAAAGACCCCAGTACTGGATATAGAAAGTGGGCAAAAACCCCAGGTCCAATCAGCAGAAATAACCTCGATCGAAAGCGGGGGTGTGGGCGAGAGAGCCTGCATTGATCTTACTATCAGACTACAAGAGGGCCAGGGAATCGCCACTGGCTCAGTATCCCAATTACTCTGCATTGTTCATGGGGAGACGCTTTCTAATGAATTCGTACCACCTAGGCCTTTCAGGGTGAACGCGGGGGCCATTCACTCATACGCACTAATGGCCGATGGGAAAACCAAGTACCTCAGTGAGTTGAAGGCTGGAGATGAGATAGCTGTGCTGTCGAGCGAGGGTATAGTCGGAAAGGCCACCATAGGGCGCCTGAAGATTGAGAATAGGCCACTTTTTGTCATTAGATTTGAAGTTGGCAAAGTCAAGTCCCAGATAATCGCTCAGCAAGCTGAAACTGTCCGCCTAATTACTCCAGATGGGAACATATTGCCAATTACTTCCGCTGAGCTGGGAGACAACATTTCCGTGTACTCGGATAATCGAGTTAGGCACATTGGGCAGCCTCTCGAGGGGAGGGTGAATGAGAGATGAATGTGTTAGGCGCAGGAAGTGCAAACGGAGGGATCTCCTTGCTACACGCATTTGGCCTCGGAAAGGGATGCTCTGCTGGAATCGAACTCTCTACTAGGGTGTCAATTGTTGAGGGCCCCAATAGGGGGATATTGGGAGACCATCATCGACTACTTGAGGCAGTAATTTCCACTTGGTCTTCAGAAGGCCTGCCAAATCACGGTTCGTTCTACTGGAAGGTCGAGAGTAATGTCCCTATTGGCCAGGGACTAAAGTCGAGTTCAGCATTGGCCTGTGCAGCACTTAGGGCTCTGGACTCAATCTCGTG
>JAKURM010000084.1 GCA_022449945.1 Candidatus Thalassarchaeum sp.
GAGGATCCACTATCCAGACCTTTTCACCAGGGAAATTAGTACCTTCCTCGGCAATTATACCGAAATCCGGGGTTTCTGAGCGAAGTTTCTTGACTATTTGTTCCTCACATCTTTTATCTGTGTCAGTGTCTACATCAACTCTGGATTTGTATTCTATGCCTTCCGGATTGCCAAAAGTCTCAAGAATTATCTCTGATGCTCGAATTGCGGCTTTGATTGCTACTTGTAAGGCATCTACTGACAAAGAAAATCAACAACTCCCTCGAACAATGCCCGACCATCTCCGGGCCCATCGGGATTACGGCCCGAAGAAGTCCAGTCCGTGTGTTGCCAACCATGGAAAACTCGCTCCGGATGAGGCATCATGCCCAGAACATTCCCCTTGGGATTTGTAATTCCTGCAATATCATAGGCAGCCCCGTTAGGATTCCAGGGATAACCCGGATCAGCATCCCCATTCTCATTACAATATCGGAAAGCTACCTGATTTCCAGTTTGGAGATCTGCAAATTTTGATTCATCCATCATTAGTTTGCCTTCAGCATGGGCGTTAGGTATTGACAAGACCTGCTTGGTCTTGTAATTCTTTGTAAAAAAACTCTGGGAACTGGACTCCACGGACAGATTGACATGACGGGCTTCAAAGCGACTGGAATCGTTCGTGTGAAGGACCGCCTCCGGGACCTCACTGGTACCCGAATTCGTACCTGGAAGTGCACCTAATTCCACCAGAATCTGAAATCCATTGCAAACTCCCAGAATTGGCCGCCCATCATTTATATACTCATCGACTTGAGACTTCAATCCCGATTTTACACGTGAAGCAAAGATAGCTCCTGCCCTCACATAATCACCAGAACTAAATCCTCCCGGGAAATAGAGAGCATCAAAATCCATGATGTCCCTACGCTCTGATCGCTCTACCTCCCCAATCAATTGTTTAAGGTGAACTTTCTCCGTATTGCATCCTAAGGACGAAAAAGCCAGAGCTGATTCGTCTTCGCAATTAGTCCCTTCAATTCGTAGAACTCCAACTCGGATATCAGATGGGTCGGACATTACATTTTCCCATTAGAAATGGGGATAAAACCATGACCTAAGAAATATCAGGGAAAAATATGGGAATCTCGCGCTCGGCACTAGCTACACTATCCGAACCATGGATGACATTTTCATCAAGAATCAGACCAAAATCACCACGAATCGTGCCTGGTGCTGCTTCTGCAGGATCAGTTGCACCAATCAGTTTTCTGGCTATCGAAACTGCAGATGGTCCGGACCAGACTGTTGCAACTACAGGTCCTGAATGAATATAATCTATCAAATTGGCGTAGAATGGTTTGCCCTCATGTTCCTTGTAGAGTTCACTTGACTGCTCAGATGATACATTGAGTTGACGCATAGCTTCCATATTGAGGCCAGTATCCTCAAAACGTGACAATATATTACCTACCAAATCCCTACGGACTGCGTCTGGCTTGAGCATGACATAAGTCCTTTCGGTACTCATTTCTCTTCTCTCTTTTTACGTGCCGTATCAGTCCACCTGGTACGAGCTGGTACTCTATTCAAATTCAAGAAATTCTTCTTGGCCTTGGAACTTATGAAATACAGGACCTGACCGGTCTTCTTGACATACATCATTCCCGTTCCTGGAGGAATCGGTTTACCAGTAAAGGAGCATGTCTTGGTCTCTGCCATTTTCCTATCTCCTATCCAGGGCCTTGGCCTCTCTGGATGAATCCAGTAACAAAAGCTGGTCTCCTACATCAACTGGACCAATCACGTTGCGCCGGATAATACGGCCACGGTCATCTCCGTCTAAAACCCGGACTTTCACTGACGAGGCTTCGCCTCTCATTCCCGTACGCCCGAGAACCTCAACTACTTGTGCCGGAATGCCGTCCATGTTTCTTATTTCTTGGCAGCTTCAATTGCCTTTACGACCTCTTCCAGAGATCCCTTTTTCTTTCCAATCTCAGTGATTGCAACAGCTGCAGTAGTGACCTTGAGTCCTGCAGCTCTTCCAAGTTCATCCCTTGATGGGACGTAAGTGTAAGGTATCTGTTTTTCCTCACACAACATTGGAAGATGTGCTAGAATTTCAGGAGGCTCAACATCAAGGGCCATTACGACCAGTTTTGCCTGACCTCTTTCGATCAACTTGGTTACTTCATTGGAACCTTTGCGAACCTTGCCACCATCACGAGCTGTTTCGGTGGCCAGATATGCCTTCTCTGATAGCTCCGATGGAGCCTCATATGTTACGAATAACGGATTTGCCATTTTTTACCTCTTTCAGACGATTGTCTTCATTAGTCACGGGTTTACCACGTGGGTCCGCGTCTACGAAAGGGGGGCTATTTAAACATGCTCGAAATGCACGATAACATGGGTATCACAGTATACACCACAACCCCTGATGAGAAGTGCGCAGAGGAGCTGGCCAAAGGCGTTGTCAAAGCCAAATTGGCAGCCTGTTGCAACTTCTGGCCAGTGAGGACCGTATACTCCTGGGAAGGGGAACTGAAAGATGATACTGAACATGCTCTGTTCATCAAGACCTCCAAGGATAAATTCAAGGAGCTCGAAAAGTATATCGTTAAGAACCACCCCTACTCAATGCCAGCAATCGTATCACTCCCCTGGGATGATTCGCATGAACCTTACAAGAACTGGGTAGAGAAAAATGAATGAATATGATGTGATCGTCTGTGGTGGAGGGCCAAGCGGGGCTGCAACTGCATTTTATGCTGCTAAGGCCGGAATGAAGGTATTAGTCATAGACAAGTCCAAATTTCCAAGAGACAAAGCCTGTGGAGGTTTGCTTACTGCCAGACTCTTTGATGAGTTGCCGGAACTGGAACCCTATATCAAGCCAATAATCGAATGTGCCTCCAACGACGTCAATCTCTATTCACCGTCTATGAAATACAAGATCGATTTCGAATTTCCGGAAGGAACTCCCTGGAATATAACCCGGGAAGTCTTCGATAATGCAGTTCTCGAAGCTGCAGGAGATGTCGGGGCTAAGATTA
>JAKURM010000085.1 GCA_022449945.1 Candidatus Thalassarchaeum sp.
GTGTGCAGAGTCAGCATAGGGACCTCGTCGGGGATTCCGGACCTGAGTCCAGCGTGCCTGGCACCGAAGATGGCTTGCCCGGAGGTCTGCAGGGCGTGACCCATGACCACGTGTTCTACGCTAGTTGGGTCTGTGCCAGTCTTCTCCATGGCCCCCTTGATTGCAACGGTTCCAAGTTGCTCTGCAGAAACGGAGGCGAGCCGACCGCCTGGTCCGCCATCACCCCTCTTCCCACCGAGCCACTCGCAGAAGGGAGTCCTCGCCCCACCTACGACAACTGCTCCCTCTGTCATTTGCCTACATCCGTTGATCAGGACTCGTCGGACTCATCCGTCATCGAGCCCAGGTAGTCTGGAAGTTCGACGCCCGACATCTTTGCGACGTCGTGGATCGGAGGCAGGCTCTGGACGAGGCTGCTAACGAAGTTGCTGGTTGCCGAGTTGCCGTCTGCGTTGTTTCCGCTGTCCCAAACAGTGATCTTGTCTATCTTCAGGTTTCGGATAGCCTCCACCTGAGCGGAAACCATTGCCTCGATCTTCTCGACCATGAGGAGGGTTGCTGCGGCCTTCGGATCGCCCGAGGCGCTTGCGACGAGGTTGTTGTAACCCTGTGCCTTGGCATCCAAGACCTGTTGGATACCAGATGCCTCTGCTTCGTACCTCGCTAGGATTGCGTCTGCCTCACCGCGTGCGATGCGTCGCTGGCGCTCGGCTTCTGCCTCTGCGGCTATCTCCACCTGCTGCTTGGCGACTGTCTCTCGGGCAATCTCGCTCGCTCTGAGCTTCTGCTCCTCTTCCGCGTAAAGCGCCTTCTGAATCTCGGCCTCGGCTTGGGCGGTAGCTACGTCGGCTCTCTGCTTCGCAGATGCCTCCTGCTCCGCAAGGTCTGCATTGACCCTGGCGATCTCGGCTGCTGAGGAGTTCTCTCCGGCGATTGCCAGTGCCTCCTGCTCCTGGACGAAAACACGCCTGTCGGCCTCAGCGGCCTTCTCCCCCTTCTCTGCCTCCGCGTCCGCGGAGGCTACCTGCGTCCTTCGCAACTGGTCGGCTTCTGCCTTCCCGATGGCTCCTCTCTTCTCTGCCTCGGCGACGTCGATTCGAGCTTGCTCCACTGCGGACGCTGCTGCCTTCTTTCCGATGCTGGCGATGTAGTCCGCCTCGTCAGTAATGTCCACGATGTTCACGTTGATCAGGAACAGGCCGACCTTCCTCATCTCTGCACCGACGTTTCTCTGGATTAGTTCGAGGAACGCATCCCTGTCTTGGTTTATCTGCTCGATTGTGAGGGTCGAGACGGTAAGACGTAGTTGACCGAATATTATCTCCTTGGCCATCTCCTCGATGTCTTCTACTCTGAAGCCCAGAAGACGCTCGGCTGCATTGGCCATAATCGAGGGCTCCGTGGAGACACCTATCGTGAATGTACTGGGAACGTTGATCCTGATGTTCTGCTGGGACAGGGCGTTCTCAAGGTCAATCCTGATTGTCATCGGCTTCAGCGAGATGTAAGCGTAGTCCTGAATCAGAGGCCAGACAAGTGCAGCCCCCCCATGGAGGGTCTTGGATGGCTTTGGACGACCTTCTGCGGTTCTCTCAGTACGCCCATAGATCACCATAATCTGATCGGGCGGGCACCTTTTGTATCTCTGGGCGAAAAACATCACTGCTGCCACTAGTATCAAAACTATTGCGAATATCATTATTGATCCAATCATTCCACTATCAGTTGCCATAGGCTCATCTCTTGGTACCGATGGGGGTGGGGTCACGTATCAATGCTTACACGGCACGCTCCCAGTTGCCGTGTCTAGTGAACCAGAAAGTTTGGTTGGAGTATGCTAAATTCTCTTGACGACCAAGACCTCGCCAATCACGTCGACGACCTCGATGAAATCTCCCGTACCGATTCGGGTGCCATCCTCTGACTTTGCGTTATATGTCCTCTGAGCACCGTTTACTTCCACCGTCACCTGTCCGACACCACCCTCTGAGATCCTGAGATAAGTGGTGCCCTTGGAGCCGATTGCCTCCGAGAGTTCCGTGGTCCCGTCCTGCTGCAAGTCCACGAAAAGCTGGAAGAGTTTTCCTGTGCCGTACATGGAAAACCCGCCGCAAACGGCTCCAGCGAGAATAGCCAAATTGTCCCCTCCGTCTGACTTCAGGACCCAGAGTCCACCTAGCCCGAAGAACATCATGAAGGCCATTATGCCCTGGAACGTGAGGGCCTTGAAGGACGCGTCCGCACCCATGTCCACGTCTATCCCAAATAGGCCATCGAACACGTCTGTGGCGATTCCTCCGATCATAAGTAGGAAGAAGTAGAGGACGAACAGGATACCGCCAATCAAGGCGCTCGCAGCAAAAAGGAGCTCCAATCCGGTAGCATCTCCAAGTCCGACCAAGTTGAACAGGTTCAGGGTATCCAGTAGTCCCATGCTTTGCCGTGGGTGGGATACGATTTGACTTGTTCGGCGGCATGGAGGCCCACAGATGTCACTTTCGAGACTTGATAATGCCGTAATACCGCTCTATGCTTAGAATCGGGCCCAATGATAGCCCCACTGCCATCGCGGCTATGATAAGGCTGGTCTGGTGGGAGAAGAAGCCGTTCATGAGGCTGTAGGCGAGCAGCCCTATCAGGATCAGCAGGATGGGTATGGCGACCCTGCGGAAGAAGATGTGGTACCCGCCAAACTGCTCGAAGGCGGGGTTTCCGATTACCCTCTCTACCAACTCGGGGCCCTGGTCCTCTCGCATCGCGCCTGCCTCAGTTAGCAAGCCAGCTCATCATGCCTATGAATGTCATCACAACGGGAATGGCGTACCATGCAGCCTTCACGGCTCTTGGTGAGTCGTCGACTAAATCCTTCCTTCCCGTTTCGGGGTTAACGGAGAGTACCGTTTTCTCTGCCTTGCTGTATGCGGCCGAGAACTCACCCTCGTGGCGAGCGATGAAAAGAAGGAAGTATATCCCCACGGCAAAGGTCCCGCCTCCCGTTATCTGGATCATCCATGCCAATGCCTCT
>JAKURM010000086.1 GCA_022449945.1 Candidatus Thalassarchaeum sp.
AAACTAGGATTTTCTACTTTGACGGGGCCCAAGACGACCTCGAGTTCTCACTTGCCGGGCATGACTCGCCAGGTTTGATGGGGAACTCGCTCTTCCACCGATCTGGGACTTCCCTCGACTCAGGCACTACCGGCTTCACCTCCCTGGACCTCGGTGAGTCGCACGGTTGCGCCGTGACATCCGGAGCCGTGAACTGCTGGGGAGTGGCAACCGCCGGACAGCTGGGCAATGGGGCCAGTAGTGTTACTTCGCCAGACCCGGTCGACTCCACGGTTGTACCGGGCTGGACTCCACTGGAAGTCGCCGTCTCTCCCAGCAAAGGAACAGGAGGGGGGTTCTCATGCGCACTGTACTCAATCGACACCTCAGGAGAAAATCGCGTTCTCTGCTGGGGCCAGGGTTCTAGTGGCGAGATGGGGGATGGCAGCACCGAATCTTTGGCTTCTCCCGAATCTGCAAAACCAGTCAGCCTGGATGCCAGTACACCCCTGGGGGCATCCGAAGGCAGCGAGTCGCTTGCTTCGAGCCCATATGACGTGGCGCAGATCTCAATAGACTCGTTCGGCAGGTTCGGATGCGCTCGTTCGTCTCAGGGGCACGTTAAGTGCTGGGGCTACAACCAATACGGGCAACTGGGGCAAGGCAACACATCGACTGCATCGGACGGGCCCAACGAGATGGGTAGCAACCTCGCCTTCACACCCCTTGGTTCGAACAGGACAGCAAGCCAAATCTCCGTGGGGGAGTCGCATGCTTGCGCACTGTTGGACAACGGGAGCGTGAAGTGCTGGGGAAGGAACCAATACGGGAGCACCGGACAGGGGACGAGCAGCGGATTCAACGGAGATGAAGATGGAGAGATGGGAGACAGCATCTCCACCGTGGACCTGGGAGCCGGTAGGACTGCCACGGAGATTTCGTCCGGGAGCTACCACACATGTGCGCTGCTAGACGATGGAAGCGTCAAGTGCTGGGGGAACAACGGAAACGGACGTCTCGGCATAGGGAACAGTACCAACATGGGTGACGGTGCGAGCGAGATGGGAGGACACCTGCCAGCAGTGGACCTCGGGACCGGTAGGACTGCCATCTCGATAAGCGCCGGGAACTCCCATACCTGCGCCATTCTAGACAGCGGGGTCTTGAAATGCTGGGGCTACAACCAATACGGGCAGTTGGGCCAGGGTCACAACTATCCGATTGGAGACGGATACTCGGGATCAGACGAAATACAGTGCCACCCTACATTGAATGAGCCGACTGATAGGGAGTGCCTAGCAAGAATGGGAGATGGCCTCCCGGCAGTGGATCTTGGGGACGGGCGGACGGCAGTCTCCGTATCTGCCGGATATGCGCACACCTGCGCCATCCTAGACAATGGAAGCGTGCGTTGCTGGGGAAGCAACGGCAATGGCAGGACCGGGCTGGGCACGACCTCGGGTTACGTCGGCGATGAAGCTGGGGAGATGGGTGACAATCTCGCCACCGTCGACCTAGGTAGCGGAAAAACCGCTGCGAGCGTTAGCGCAGGGTATAGCCACACATGCGCGATACTGAATGACCTGAGCGTGGCCTGTTGGGGGCAAAACTCCGCTGGGCAACTGGGGATAGGCACCAACCAGGACGTCGACACGGCCGAAGAGATGGGGTCGGGGCTGCAGGCAGCGGATCTCCCCACTAGCGTTTCCTCGTCCGTGGAAGCCGGCTACACCAACACTTGCGGGATCATCGAGGACGGCACAGTAAGATGCTGGGGCGAGAACGACAATGGGAGGCTTGGTGTATACAGGGGGGAAGTGAACAACAACATCGGCGACTCCAGCGATGAGCTTGGGTACTTCCTCCCAATGACCAACCTATACCTAGTCCCTCCTGACTACGACGGTGACGGTTGGGTCGATGTATGGGACTCGGACGACGACAATGACGGCTACATCGATCCGAACGACGACCTGCCCTTCGACCAGAGGGATTGGATCGACGACGACGGTGACGGCCTGGGAGTAAACGTCGACACGGACGACGATGACAACACGGTGACCACGGCCGATCAGGACACAGCTACGAAGTGGTCCGACGAAGAGGAGATCGCCTGCGGAACGCTTTGGTGGAGCAGCCTTTCAGAACCAACAGACTACGACGGTGACGGTATCTGCGACACCGTCGACGAGGACCTCGACGGCGATACATGGAACAACACCTACCAGATCGAGTGCTTCGGCGGGGAGCCGCTGACATGGTCCCATAGAGACGTCTGGGACAGTTCGGGGGACTGGCCAACGAGCAATTACGACTCCTTCGGCGGTGGCTACGACTTCACCCTGTCAGACCACGGCATCAGGCTCTTCTCGGCCTACAATAACGACTACTCGTATTACGCACTGCTTAGATTCGACGGAAGCACAGATGGCATCAGCTCGGTATATGGAAACAACGAGTACGACCACTGGTCGGTGAGCGAGCAGAACAACCTCATGTACGTCACCGACGAGACTGGGATGTTCCGTGCGACAGACGCCAACGGGAGCATATCCCCCACACACAGGGCTACAGACGGGGGCACAACATCAGAGGATACCGCGATTAGCCCAGAGGGAGACATCGTCGTAAGGTGGTACGAGGGCTCCGGGGGACCAGCCATCATGGGATGGTACCTGAACGGCAGCACCTTCCAACTGAACGTTCCAGAGGGACTGAGCGCATCCTCGAACCATCAGGGGCAGTTGGCATTCGGGCCAAACGGGAGACTACACATCATGATGGTTAACCTCTCTGCCAGTCCGGTAGGCTTCTACCACTATTTCACGGACCTGGGGGCAAGCCATTCTGGGAGCACCACCGTGCAATGGAGCACCCCAAGACTCATCTTAGACCGGAGACAGAGCTCCTCGTGGAGCAGCGGGACCCAACACTCGGCCACCCAAGACCACACGTCTGACCTCCATGTCTCCAGTGACGGCACAGTCTACGCGGCGATGTACAATGATACTGACCTG
>JAKURM010000087.1 GCA_022449945.1 Candidatus Thalassarchaeum sp.
GCTGTCGAATTCGCTCATTCATGCCCCTCCTACAATCGCTCTTTCTGGATTACAACGCGGGCTAATCTACCATGTACTTTGACCCTCGCGCGTCTAACACGAGTGTCTTGTCGAATTCGGCGTCGTCTATCCATGCGACCCATTCCTGAGGGGGAGCTATGCCTTCTTCCACGAGGCTTTTCACGTAGTCGTCCCTTCTGGGCTTCGGCACCGGAAGCCAGTCCTGCTCGGGAACAATCTGGGCTTCGACGAGCGCTGTGATGTAGTCCTGCTTGGTCGGCGCATTCCCCCTCTTAGCGGTCGATTCGACTGCGTCGAGGTCGATACCGCCGTCCTCTGCGTGCTCCACAATCTCGCGCTTGAGGCGCCTTCTGTAGACCACCTCATGCAGTTGCTTCTCATCCATGGACGAGTAGTACATGTCTAGAGCTGCTGTCGACTCAACCGTGTCGAGTGCGATACCGCTCTTCTCGGTGTGTTCGATCAACTGGTCCTTGAACACATATGGCCTATTCTTACCGGGGCTCTGCATGTACACTGACTCATGCATCTCCTGTCTGGTCATTTTGCGCAGCCACCAATTGATGTCCCTCGCGTGGTGCAGGCCGGCGAATCCTTTCCTGATTTTGTCACACATGGCGGGCACGTCGCGCGCGTGGGTACCGAAGGCGTCGTGGACTGCCCAGAAGTCTAGCTTCCGGTCGGATCTGCCGAGATCTATGATGGTCGTCCTCATATGGAAAGCGTCCAATGAGTGTATCAGGTTCGGAGCGATGCTCGAAATCGGCTTCCTGATCATGACCCTGTCCTTCTCATCCTCCTCGTAGCGAGGTAGGTGAATCGAGTCCTCGCTGAGTGTACCCACAACCTCGGCGAGATCTGTGTCGCCTCCTCGGTCATCGGCGACCTTCCCTATGTGCTCAATCAACTTCTTGCTGTAGTTCCTCCCGGAGCCAGCTTCGAAGCGGTCGAGGTCGGGCACGCCGAGATCCCTCAGCCTGGCGAGTATCGAATCCCTCTCCTTGTAGGGGTCAAACCACTCCGGCATGAGGTGCTTGTATAGAGAGCCGGAGTGGGTGGGGTTGCCCCTCTTTCCTGCTGACGCTTCTGCGTGCTTGATGTAGTAGTTGATGACTTCGAACTCGTCCGGCAGTTCCCATCGTGCAGCATACTTATGCTCAGACAGTCTGACGGTCTTGCTGTACCATTTACCATGGAACCTGTACTTGCCAGCGTGCTTCCCCTCTTTCTGGAAGATGGCGGTCTTGATGCTCTTGAGATTGCGGGTCTTGGTGGCCAGCCTCGATATGGACTGGACTGAGCCCTTGTAATCCTTGTAGGCCCCACCTGTGACGGCGAGGTCGGCCTCTGCGAACAGCACGTCGACTTTGGTGGCCATATCGACGTGATGCTGCTTCTGTTCGAGCTCGGGGTGCACTGCGGGGCGCAGTAGATTGATGTGGAGGGGGGATTCACTGTGCCAGCAGGGCCGATGGTGGCGGTTTCTCGTGACGTGGGCCCTCACTATCCACTCCTTCTCGTGCGTGTAGTCGCATTCGGGCTTGGGGCAGGCGTAGTGCCCGTCTTCTAGCTCGATGCTGGAGAACCAACCCGGCCTGCCCTTCCCTCGTCTCCCCATGAAGCAGTCTCTGGTCGAGTCCTTGCCGTACATTCGGGTCAGCGTCCCGGGCTTGGCGATGTCACGGGTGCACAGGAGATCCATCACCTTCGCCCTAGATGATTTGTCGTCGGGCATGAGGTCCCTGAGTTTGGACATGAGTTCAATCCTAGCCGCGGCGGCCGTGGGAGAGGATGGCCTCCTAGCCTCATCGGCCACTGCCTGATAGAGGTCTCCGGTGACGTTGTCCGAATCATCCTCCCAGGTAACGACGTTCACGTGCGAGGCGAGTTCCCTGTTCCTCAGCAGGGTCGAGACGTGTTGGTACCCGTTGCACGATGCGTCAAGGTAAATGGGCTGGCCACTGGTGACTTTGGACCAGTCCCCTCCGTTCTTCTCGCACTTGAGCCAGACTCGCCTAAGCTCAATCAACGCGGCTAGGCGCTGGAATGTCTTGCTCCCAGTCCCGCTGTGCTCGTCGAGGCCCAGAACCTCCCTGTGATTGACAGGTGAATCGACTAGGGATATGAGCAAATCTATGTTCCTAGACACCCACTCGTCTCTGTGCTTGAAGGACTGCCTCTTCAGGGGCTGGTCCCTTCCCCACCCGTCCCATCTGCTGCCAACGAGCATGTTGTGGACGTGGACGAAGAGCCACTTGCGCCCCTCCTCCCCAAGCGGCTTCCACCGCTTGAAGCGTATCATGGCCCTGTCCAGATCATCGCCTTGGGGGCTCAGGCCTGTCCCTCTGGGGAATAGGCGCCCCCTCCAATCGCAAGCCCAGGCGTGCCAGAAGACGTTCGCGTTGTGGTTGATTATCTTCCGGCTCCACATCAGAGCTATGTCGCGCTCCTTGTTCTTGTCCTCGTCCTCGCCGTAGAACGCGTCGCGAGCCCATTCCTTGCAATTCACCCTAGTAATCCTCATCTTGATATCAGTCCAGTCACGGACGTCTCTCCAGGGCTGGTTCAGCTCGTCGGCCAGAGTGGCCATACTGGTTGAAGATAGTCCCTGCCAGATGTCGAAGACCTTGACGAGGAAGTCGAGGTTCACCTCCCACTGGACCCTCTGCAAGGTGTTGAGCGCCTCGACGGCCCCTTCGCTGACACGGCATCTGGGGGTGTTGAAGTACTCGTAGTCCCTGTGCCCCCCTCCGATGAGTTTCCTGTTTTTCGGACGCAGGAAGCCCCCCGGTCGAGGGTCCTTCTTAGCAGGTGTGAGATCGTGGTCTTGAGGGGGGGCGTCCATGTATCTGTCCCCCTCGCCTCCCAACCCCCTGTAGATCGCGTGCGCGTCCC
>JAKURM010000088.1 GCA_022449945.1 Candidatus Thalassarchaeum sp.
GGGACAACCCCTCCGGTCGGGATTCCCATTGGGGACTACGAGTTCAAGAACCCATCTTCATTCATGGCGGGCCTACTAGTCCTATTCGCTGCATTGGTGCTGCTGAGCCGGGGCCTCGATGAGGACCAGGACAGGCTCCACGCTTCCGCCTACGTCGCATCGATGGCCTTCGGGATTATCTCGCTAGGAAACGTCGCGACGTGGCTCACCATGCTCGCCGCAATCTCGGCAATCGCATTCGCCGGCGTCGTTGCCTGGTTCAGCTCTTCCGAACTTCAGACGATTCACGATGACAGGAAGAAGGCTAGGATAGGTACCAGGGCGGTCTTGGAGGACCACGACAAGGAACAGGAGAACACTAGGAAGGAACTCAGGGCAATCATTTCCTGCGCCCCGTACGCATTCCTTCCCTTCGTTCTAGTGACGCCATCCCTGACAGTCGACACCAGCCCCGCGTCCCTTGTCTCCATCCTGATCTTCATGGTCGTGTCACCGGTTTTGGTACACTTCACGCTCAGGCTGCTTGACAGATCCTACGACAAGCTATACAGCGAACTGGCAGAGATAGAGCTCCGAGCTATCAAGATCAAGAAGATACTCGGGAGCCTGGGCAGCGGACCACGGTCAGGAGGTGACTGAGTTGGCCACGGACCCAAGCCAGGCGATGGGTGGAGCAGAGGCCACTCTGAAGGCGCTGGACTACATCGAGGACGAGGCTCTAAACATCCAGTACTCCATATGGGGGAACAGGCCAATGAAGGCCACAAGGCAACTCAAGAAGCTAAGCAAGGAGGCAGACTTCCTAGAGACCCAGATTCTGGGCTTATACCGGGCACTCTCTTCCCTAGAGAGGTCGCTTGAGGAGATGGCCGAGGAGGGCTCCGAGGACTACAGGGATGCTTGGGACCTCACAATGCTGGGCCTGCAGTTCCTCAGGGAGGGGAACTGGGGCGCCGCCTCGGACGCAGTGGAGAAGGCAGTCGCCTCCCTGGGGCCAGAGGGACTTGAGCGGTCCATGTCCACACTGGGGCGCCACCTCAACGAGCTGGGCGAGCTTAGCGACATCGAGCAGATCGCGCAGACATTGGTAAAACAGGGGCGTAGGAGCTTGGAGAAGGAGGACTTCATCTCTGCTGCAACTTCCTTCGAAAAGGCCATCACAGCGCTGGGCCCAGTGGCCGTTTCCGAAGCGGCCAGCCCCTTCCTGGTAAACAGGCTCTTCATGTCTGTAGGAACCACTTGGCCCGAGGGAAGGGACTTCGGGCTAATGGTTGTGACATTGGAGAACATGGGGGAGAACGACATCTCGCCGATGAGGCTCGCACCTCCAGTACCCTTTGGATGGGCCGCGTCTCCCAAGATGTGCGAGATCCCAGAGATCCCCCCTGGGGGTTTTATAGAGATAGGAATAGAGATTAGACCCTCGGGATCATTCCCACAGACCTCCCTATTGGGAACCAGTCTGAACATCGTTACTGGGTACATGGCCGACTACGGGGAGGTCAAGGTCCAGGTCAGGCTGGAGAACAGGACTCCCAAGTTGATGGAGGGACTGATCGTCGATCCATGGCTCCCCGATGGTATCGAAAGCGTCAGGCTACCACTTGTCGAGAACCTGGGACCCGGTTCTGTAATCCACGTGCCAGTCGAGGTCATCAACGTAAACAGAGCAGTGGGTATTGGCAGTTAGAAAGACAACCCAGAGCCGAAAATAGCCGTACATCTCCACTAATATCATAAGTGAAAAGCAACCACGGGGGGGCACAGGTGATACGCATATGAGCGAAGAATACCAGACAGTAGAAAGAAACCGTGACGAGGGGTCAATCGGTATCGGAGCGATGATAGTCTTCATCGCCCTGATCCTAGTAGCCGCAGTGGCCTCGACGATAATCATCAAGACCGCCGAAGAACTGCAGCAGAACGCCGAGGCGACTAGCGACGATACGAGGAAGGAAATCTCAGGAAAGATCTCCATCCTGCAGGTGCTGGTCAACTCATCTGGCACAACCGATGTCAACTCCTTGGTGATTACCGCCAAGGTCGCATCGGGATCCACAGATGTACTAGTGAACAACGTCGAGTGGCTACTCACTTGTGGTGACGACACAGTATACGGTGTGGTGAGCGGAAACCTTGGGACCGAATCCAGCTGGGGCGAGGCAATCGGAACCGCAGCAGCGCCATCGCACCCGGACCCCAACGCCATGCAGCTTGATGGCACGAGAATGGCGGCAACGGACGAGTTAGCCGCCGGCACCCCCTTCAAGTTCGAGATCGACCTAGACAGGGCCGTAGACGGAGACGCCTCCAACAATGACGAGACACACAACGGGGCCGCCGGTGCCGAAGAAGGGGCTTGCAACACCGTGGCAGGAGCCGGTGAGACACTCAACCTGAAGATGATAGTCCAGGAGGGAGGGACCACGCTAACCGAGCTGAAGATCGAGTCCATAGTCCCAGGGAAGGAGGTGATCTGATGGACGCGGAACACAGAATAGACGACCGACGCGAGGGGGGTTCGATCGGTATAGGCGCGCTGATCGTATTCATCGCGCTCATCCTAGTGGCCGCAGTGGCCTCGACGATCATCATCAAGACCGCTGAGGAACTGCAGCAGAACGCAGAGGCTACCAGCGACGATACGAGGAAGGAGATTTCCGGAAAGATCAGCATCATTCAGGTGTTGGTGAACACCTCGTCCATAACCGCAGATGCGGCTGACACGAACGTCGACTCTCTGATAATCACAGCTAAGGTCGCATCTGGTTCCACCGATGTCCTCGTGAACAACGTCGAGTGGCTACTCACTTGTGGAGACGACACGGTATACGGTGTGGTGAGC
>JAKURM010000089.1 GCA_022449945.1 Candidatus Thalassarchaeum sp.
CACCCGAGCCCATCGAGAAAATCCCGACGACTTTCTCTGCCTGCAACTCCAACACCCCTCCATTAGGGGAGGGGAAGGTGATGTGGTCTCCCTTTCCGATGAAACGGCCGTTCAGGTTGGGGCCAACCAGGTCTTGCAGGTTGCTCATTTCGACGACCTTGCCCACAGGGGCGAAAACCACACGATTCAGAGGGGGGACCTTCTTCCTAACTTTCACGCTCACCCCGTCCCCAACTCTCGAGCAAACGTTGAGTCTGGTGGTCGCGCCCAGATGTATGGAGCCCGTATCAACGTCCTCGCTCGGCAGAACGACTGCGGACGAAGACCTGCGTCCATTTATGGCGACAACTTCGCCAGAACGACAGCCGAGCTGTGCCATGTCTTGCTCGTTCATCGCTGCCACACCACTGTGCGCAGGGGCATCAGGCAGGCTAACAACTGCGAACCTCGAACCCTGAGGAGATCTGTCCAATCTACCACTCATCTAATCATCATCTCCGCCGTCATTGAAGTCCACACCGTCCCAATCATCGGGGAGAAGAGCCAGAACTAGGCCACCCGTCGCAATTGTAGCAGTAATCCAGAAAATTCCTCTCAGTATACCCATGATATCAACTCCTTCATACCCATCCTACGTACCCGCCGTCCTTCGCCACTAGAACGCCACTCTCGAGCTCCTGCGAGTTCGCCCGTCGCATCTTGCCTTGAGACACCATCTCGCGCATCTCGGCAATCTGCTCCTTGTGAATCTCAGAGGTCGGCACCGCCTGGGAGAAGGACTCGAAGAGGTCCGAATCGACCAGAGGCCGCGCCTCCTCGAAGAATGCCACCTTCATCGCCTCGTCAATGGCCGTTCGGATGTCCCGACCGCTGAACCCGTCCGAAATCTCGACGAGAGCCCCTACATCAAACTCAGATGCGTTTCGCTGACGTATCTCGAGCATCGAGGAGATGATGTCCTTGCGGGCCGAGCGTGAGGGAAGGTCAATGAAGAACCTCCCGTGGAAACGATCGAGTAGGGCTGGCGACATCTTGTCGTAGTCATTAGCTGTGAAAATGAAGAAGACCCCCGAGTTGTCGTCCTCCATGAACTGGAGGAGGATACTCTCCGCACTGTCGCGGGCTGCTTCTGCGGCCCGGTAGTGACTGCCAGCCCTCGTCTGGCCGAGAATCTTCTCAGCCTCGTCGATGAAGCCCCCCATCTGGGCATCGGCGGCCAAGTCATTGACTAAGTCGCGCATGAAGGACTCGTTGTCCCCCACACAAGAGCCAACGAGCTCATCCGGGTGTACGCGGCGGAAGCCCATGCCCCATTCGTTGGCGATCGCCTTGGCGACCATCGACTTGCCGCAGCCCGGGACCCCAGTGAGGAGGACCCCGGCCGGGAAGCGGGTGAAACCGTAGGCGGCTGCTTCCGGGCTGAACAGGCGACCGGTCATCTTGGACCAGTTGATGAGCGGATCCAGCCCCTTGATGTCATCGTACTGGAACACGCTTTCTGGCATAGTACGGGCCATGTACTCGATCTTCTCGATGAGCTCGGCCTTGTTCCCCACCAGGGGCAGGTTGAGGGAGCGGAGAATCTCCTTGAGTTCGGCAACCGTCATCTGCTCAAGGTCCATCGCCAGCAGGCTCCTCTTGCTCGGTACGCTCATTGGGGCACCTCCTCCGCTGAAGAGTCCTCATTATCGTGGACGGTTGAGTTCGGCTCCTGAGCCTCTCCCGTGTCCTTGGACTCCTCGACCACCACCTTGAGCGTCTTTATCTCGGCCTTCAACTCGGCCTTCTCGGCCTTGAGCTCCTTCAACTTGGCCCTAGTTTCGCGAAGCCTATCTCTTGCGTAGGAGTAATCCGACTTGTCTTCAAGACCGGCCTCCATTCTATTCACAATCGTCTGCAACTCCTCGAGCAGGGTGGCAAGGTGGCGCTTGCTAAACGCCATAGTCACCCAATTCAACTTCGCAAGAGCCGCGCGTGCCTCCTCCAAAACCGTGCATGCATACCTATTCGGATCCACTTCGATACCACCTCGTATAGACAGGGGCGTCTGGTGTGAGCGGTTGCAAATGTCACCCATGTCGCCCACATTCCCCTTTCACCCATGGCAGCCTACCGCCCTGACGCCGCGACACTATCCCGTTCCACCAGTCCCGCGCCTCTGGCAACTCGTTGCCGTACCCGCGCTGCTCAGCCAGAAGACAGAGCGCCGTCGCTGCCTGAAGCGCCCCAACGTACGCAGTAGTGGTAACTATCGAGCTTACCGGGCGAGCGCCCTCCTCCTGGCAGGAGACGCGCTCAGTCTCGTAAGCCTCTTCGGGCCCGTACCTGCAGACCATACACAGATCACTTCCGAAGTGCTCGATTACGCCCCTGACTCCCTCTCCACCGCCGTTTACCATAGGAACTCCTCTGTCCAGACAAGCCGTGTTTAGCAACGTCCTGGCGTTCTGGTTGTCGAGGCAAGAAAGGGCGACCTGCATTGAGTCCAGGGAACTCGAAATGACTTCGTCGTGCTCGCTGTGGCCGACAATCTCTTGCAGGCTGATACCGCCTCCAGACTCCTCCGAATAGCCCATCACATGCTGAGCTCCGAGGGGTGCAGGGATGCCCAGGACCGAGCCTTCGGGGATTCCGAAACGCTCCCTCAACCTGCTTGCGGCCGCGGTCGCCTTGGCACACCCGAGGTCTTCGGAGCTGTATAGGACCTGCCTGTTCAGGTTGTGCAACTCCACTTCCTGATCACCATCCAGCATCCCGATAGTCGAAGTTCTAGGATCGCACCCCGAGAGCAAGAGAGGTGCGGCCCTACAACCTAGCACAGCCCCTCCTAGAACC
>JAKURM010000009.1 GCA_022449945.1 Candidatus Thalassarchaeum sp.
GGCGACTCGGGGATGATTGAATGGTGACACGCGAAGAGGCTGAGAATGCAGTGCAAACTCTGCTTGCGTACATCGAAGATGATGTATCAAGAGAGGGTCTTATTGAAACGCCTGCAAGGGTGATTAAATCATGGGAAGAGGTCTTCGCAGGGTATCATCAAGCTCCTGCTGATGTCCTCGATTCAACATTCAACGCCGAGGGTTACAATGGCATTGTACTGCTAAGGGACATGGAGTTCCACAGCACGTGCGAGCATCACCTACAGCCATTTTCAGGAAGAGGCCACATAGCATACATTCCTGTTGACAGGATTGTAGGAATCAGCAAACTAGCAAGACTATTGGACATGCATTCCAAGAGGATGCAGAACCAGGAGAGGATCACGAAGGGAGTCGCAGATGACATAGAGAAGCACCTCAATCCTCTTGGAAGCGCGGTTATTCTTGAGGCCCAGCACGGCTGCATGCGGTGCAGGGGCGTGAAAAAGCAGAATGCCGTGATGACGACAAGTGCGATGCGAGGAGTATTCTTCGACAGGCCTGAGGCAAGGACAGAGCTTCTCCAGTTAATCAGAACAGCTCCTATACAGGGGTGATTGAATGCCGACATATCCAATTGTAGAGATATTCCACTCTGTTCAGGGCGAGGGATTCCACAGTGGGGTGCCCCACGTATTCGTAAGATTCGGAAATTGCAACCTCCGATGCGAGTGGTGTGATACAGACTTCATGACCTTTGAAGAGATGGAACTCGAAGAAATCGTCGACCGAGTCATTTCATTCGAATGCGACAGGGTGATTTTCACAGGGGGCGAACCAGCTATGCAAGACCTAGAAACCATCGGGAACAGGATGAAGGCTCATGGTATACACCTCTCAATCGAGTCAAACGGCACAATCCCCATTGATCCAGTAATTGACTGGATATGCATTAGCCCCAAGGATCAACTGTACCCAAATGTCTCGATAAAACAGCGTACTGGAGACGAGTTGAAAGTAGTCTACTGCGGACAGGACATGGCCATGTATGATGAGTACAGGGAAGGATTCCAACATAATTTCATCCAGCCATGCTATATCGAGGAAGACTCAGTAGAGCAAAACGGAGTCAACTTCAGAGTGGTAGAGGAGCTGGTAAAAAACAGCCCCGGCTGGAGACTAAGTCTTCAGACCCATAAGTGGATGGGGGTGCTCTGATTGAGGGCACTGATGTCCCTTTCAGGTGGAATGGACAGCACGGCTCTCCTCATGAGAATGCTCGCCGATGGGTACGATGTCACATGCATAACGTACGATTACGGGCAGAAGCACTCGGTCGAGATCGAGAGGGCCAAGGCAAATATCGCCTATTTACTCGAGCAGGGGATTAACGTGGGACATATCGTTATAGATCTGAATTCAGCCATGGGTTCACTCAACTCTGCACTGACCACCGATGGAATTGATGTTCCCGAGGGCCACTATGAGTCAGAGCAGATGAAGCAGACCGTAGTGCCAAACAGGAATGCCATATTCACCTCGATCATGTACGGCCACGCACTGAGCATATCCGAATCAGAGAAAACCGACGTCGTGATTGCCTTGGGCGTACACAGCGGGGATCACGAAATATACCCGGACTGCCGACCAGAGTTCTACGAATCTCTAGAGGGGGCCTTTTCGATAGGAAACTGGGGGAGTGAGAGAGTGTCACTCCACCTTCCGTACATTAGTGGGGATAAGTCTACAATACTAGTAGACGCGAACGATTCGATATCGTCTCTGGGTCTGGACTTCGACACCGTGTTCAGGAACACCAATACATCGTACAATCCAGACGACAGTGGAAGGAGCTCTGGCAAGTCAGGTGCTGACGTCGAGAGAATTCTAGCATTCCACTCCATTGGTAGGAAGGATCCAGTACAGTACATCGAGGGCTGGGACTCAGCACTCTCCGGTGCTCAGTCAGCACAGAGGGAACACGAGGAATCATCATGAGCGACAAATACCCCAGATTCGACCCTGATAGGGATCAAGAGTGGCGTTCGAGACTTACGGACCTGCAGTATCACGTAACTAGGGAATCCGGCACCGAGAGGCCGAACACTGGGACGTACTACATGGAGGATAGGTTGGGCGATTATCACTGCATATGCTGCAGCCATCTACTATTCACATCTGAGATGAAGTACCACTCAAGATGTGGTTGGCCAGCATTTCACACAGAGCATCCAGACGCAGGAATAAGAAGGCTAGAGGATAGAGCCTTTGGAATGCTGAGAGTCGAAGTTAGGTGCGGTTCATGCGATGCCCATTTAGGGCATGTTTTCGACGACGGTCCCCTCGAACACGGGGGCGAACGGTACTGCATCAATTCTGCTAGCATGGAATTCACTAGGGGTGATGACAATGGCAACTAGGATCCGCAGGTGGGTAGAGACCGATACGGGACACAGGGTCCCGAACCACAAGAGCAAGTGCCGGCACATGCATGGCCACAGGTATAGGTGGGAGGCCGAGCTCGAGGGAGACGTTGTAACTGAGAAGGACGTATCAGATGAGGGTATGCTGATGGACTTCTCCGATATTTCTGAACTATTGAATGAGCATATCCACGATGTGGTCGATCACGCATTTATCGTCTATGAGAATGACACTGATGCCATCAATGCACTCTCTTCAATGGGAGATGGCCATCGTACGGTAATTGTGCCATTCGTTCCTACTGCAGAGAACCTCGCAAAGTGGGCATTCGAGCAGGTAGAGCCACACATCAGGTCATCAAACGGGAACTCACTGAGCCTGAGGGCATTCCATGTGAGGGAGACTCCTAAATCATGGGCAAGTTGGTCTAAATCTGAATAAATTAATTCCTACCGAATGAATCTGCTGATAGAGCAATTAATCCGATTATTCTGTGTATCTCATCGTCCTTGGGAAGGCCCCTGAGTATCACCCGTAGCAGCGTCTCCTCTATCCCCTTGCGCTTGTGTTCCTTCGTGGGCATTGACTCCACTAGCCTCTTGATCTCTGACCTCAGCTTGCTCCTTAGGTTCGGGTCAAGTAGCCTTCCTCCCGACCCAGAAGGCTTCGAAGCGTCGGTGTTTACGTACCACGAGAAGCAGATTATTGATACGGCATGGCTAAGGTTGAGTATCGGATAACCATCCCATGTAGGGATTGTCACGAGAAGGTCACACATCGCTAACTGCTCATTCAGTAGGCCCTTGCCTTCCGGGCCGAAAACGATAGCGACCCTACCATCGACCCCAGATAGCCTATCCGGCAGCTCTTCGGGGAGGAGGAAATGCCTCATCGCCGTCTTGTCGCCATCTTCTCTCTTCCCAGAGGTCCCTATAACTAAGGAGCAGTCTGAAACCGCCTCTTCAATGGACTCAACCGTTTTGGATGAATCAAGAACCTCCTGGGCGTTCTTTGCCCTCCTCCGAGTCTCCCCTGACCATTCTCCCGTTTTTCCCACAACCCTAAGGTCGATTATACCGAAGTTGAGCATGGAACGTGCCACTGCACCGATGTTCCCATCGTGCTCGGGATGCACTAGAACCACGCAGACGTTCTCGGAGAATGAGGGGAGAGCTCCCTCCCTCCTGTCACCCATGGAATCGCGAGACCGCACTACATGATGAGTGGTGCGCTAGTCTACTCTTCGCTGCTTGTACCTGGTGATGTATCCTGCTATCCAGTTCCTCATGCGCTTGTTGTCCCCAACGTCCGAGAACTCGGATACGAGGTGCTTGTTCGTCTCAAAGTCGTCAGTGAATTGGTCGGGGTAGGTCTCCACCAGCCTCAGAGCCCTTGTCTTGATGAATGAAGGCCTGATGTTGCCCATTACTCAGTCCTCCAGTAGCTTGACTTCCAGCGGGAAGCCCTCTTCCCGGGTGCAGATGACCCTAATCTTACGTGGAGGGTGCTGCATGCCCCGCGACCAAATAGCGTGATTGACAGACTCGTCTATCCAAATGTCTTCGTCCTCGGTCTTCTTCATGTGCTGTGCAACGTGGTTCTTGACCTCGGCCATTGCCCTCTTGGCTCTATTCGTTCGAGGTACGTTCCATGCTGCCCTAAGAGGAATCGTCATCTCCTTTGTCTCAGCCATTCATTCACCTCTGTAGCTTGGAACGTCTCCACATGTGTCGCTTTGGATGGGTGTTTGTCCTGCGATTTGTCTTCATGACAACCCAAACTGGGACTCGCTTATTCTGCTTGGTCACCTTGTTCAGGCGCAGCTTCTTCGCGAAGGGCTTGTTCCTAGCCATGTTAGTACCCCTTCAACCCCGGATATTTCTTCTCGGCCGCAGATCGTACCGAGTGTGCCACCTCGTCTAGGAGGCTCTGTCCCTTCGGACTCACTATCTTACCATGATTTACTGTTCCTGCAGTGTTCATCGACTCGACAACAAGTCCTGACTCTGATAGTTGCTGCAGAATCTTCCGCGAGATGTTTCTGGAGCCAGCCACAGCCTTGTTCTTCTTCACTCCTCTATCCTTCACGCCACCGTACTCCTGGGATATCCTGTTTGCACCTATGGGGCCCTTTACTGCGACTTTCCGCAATACCGCTGCTGCTCTGGTATGCCACCAGTCAACTTGCACTGGAGGCCTTTCCCGATGCGTCCCGGTCTTGACTTGATCGGCCCACTCGGGAGGGGAAATCTTGCTCTCGCCCTGCATCTTCTCGGCTAGACCGGCAATGAGAAGGTCCGCTGGAACATCGTAGTACGTGGTCATTCGGTCACCGTGCGTGCCGCCCGTCCGACAGACCATATATAACCGTGATGACACGGTTTTCGGTGGGCTGATTGATATCAGACACCCAACGAAAAGCATTGAATAATCTCAGGGCGACCCGGAATACGTGAAGCGCTCACTATCGAAGAATCCGAACATGCTTCGTACTATGATTGGTACGGGTATGACCTTGATACTGCTACTATCCTATGCTGTCTACTCGAATACCGTTGATTCGGAGTACTACGGTTACACGACGAGCAACGAGTCGCTTGAGATGGATCTAAATGTTGAGGAGGAGGGCACTTCTCAATGGTACTACACAACTGACAATGCGATAACATGGGTCAACATTTCCGTAACTGGCGCTCCCTCGGATTCATTGCTCACAGTCGAGGCAGAAGGAACTAACTGGTCCCATTCTCCAAGTCTGGGCCTGGATGACGCAGCATACATCTGCAACGAGCCGGAGAGTGACTATTCTTCGATAATTGAGACATGCGAATACAGTCGGGTGCACACGATGGTACTGGATAACGGAACTGGCATTCTGAGAGGTAGGGTATCACTGGATCTTCCGATTAGGGGGAAGGGTTACTTGGAGAGCGAAAATCAGGAAAATGCCGAGACTGAGGCTAGGGACCTCATTCAAAGAGAGTCTCAGACTGTCACATGGAAGATCAAGATTGAGTCGGAAGGAGAAATTGCTTCTAGCGAGGGTGTCGACGTTTCTGCATTAGCAGTTACTCACGAATTCGTCTCAATCGAGCATTTCCAATTGGAGCCCGTGCAGGAAACTATCTACAGTATCGCTGCATTGGTTGGCTGCTTCTTTCTTGTCTTGGTAATCCCATTGATGATTTACTTCTCGGCCACTTTCAGAGAAAGGAGAGACGAGTCCCTACGGTCCACAATCGAAGAAGAGTAGACAATGGCTATTCTGAAGGCCCTATGTCCCAGTCAACATGGCTATTGCTGTCCAATATCCTGGCATACCCCAATTCAACAAAATTTCCAACCGAAGCAATTACCCTCTCGGCAACGGGTGCCATCTTCTCGGTAAACAATTGGTCCATCTCGATGATGATGCTAGCCAGGCTATTCTCACCATCCATCAGTAGCCACAGTTTCGAGTTCATCTCGTCCAGTGGCCTACTGACAGACATCGGAGCCCGGAGAAGACTTGCAATGTAAGATTCCAGCCGTCCCAGGCGTTTTTCTGAAATTATCACTACATAGCCGCTATCATCTACCATCCATCTAACGGGGGCTCTGGTGGGAATTGACTCTGAAATCAGTAGATCACATCCTCAGGATTATGGAAAATAGCCACAAGGACGATGCCATACCAACAATGGCCCAGGTTCTGACCATGGTTACACTCGAATTGGAGTTAGAGCTCCACCATGTCATGAGTCCACAGAGAGACATCAGAGCCAGCGCGTTTGCCCCTTCGATGGGTAAGGATTCAGCCACTGTCATCCCCTGAGCTTCTCTGTGCTATCAACCAGAGATTTAGCCATCGAACTCATCCTCTCGCGGAGCTCTTCGTCTAGTATCTCCCCATCTTCGTCGAATGCACTCTTCACATTAGGAACTGCTACTTGCTCGGGAGTGACCCACCCATGGATCCATCTCACTGCAATTCTCATATGATTGAGTGTGTTATTACTGGCCTTCCCACCCAAGGTGCTCATCAATGAAAATACCTTACCCGATGTATGCTTGGAATATAGCCAGTCGAGGCTGTTCTTCATCACGCCACTCATTGTACCATGGTATTCTGGGCTTGAAAGAACGAATGCATCGGCAGAAGTGGCCAATTCTTGGAATGCCTTGACGTTCTTGTCATCCCAACTGCCGTCTGCCCCGACAAGCGGTAGAGGATTTGCTCCATGATCCCATACAATTGTATCAGCACCGAGACCCCCACATTCACCTAGAATAATCTCCAAAAGCCTGCCATTGGCTGAATCGAGCTCATAGCTTCCACATATTCCCATAATCAGAATTGGTTCGCCCACGGTCCCTCGAAGGGGTGCCAGACTTCAATTATGCCATCGGTCAATGCTTGAGAATGCTTATCCATACCTGTATTCGCGTTTGTAACGATGGCAACTCACGAGGTAGCCGAGGCGCTGTCTGAGGCAAGGAAGATCGCTGAGGAGGGCCCCCCTTCAACCGCAATTGATCGTTACCGCTCAATATTGGAAACATCACCAGAAAGTGCCACAGCATGGTACTGTCTTGGTGTGCTATACTCTCAAACAGGAGACAGTGGATTGGCAATAGAGGCATTCGAAAACTCCGATAGGCTATTCCCAAACCACGGTGCAACGATTTCTAATCTTGCATTCCTGCTCAAATCCACCGATCCCATCAGGGCTAGGGAATACGCATTGTCCGCATTGGTGCAATATCCAGATGATACAAGGCTAAACGAGATTTCTCAGTCACCTGCAACGGATACCAAACAAAAGGAGCGTATTTTCATAGAATCTCGCCCTATCGTGCAAGCAATCGATATTCCGGATGCGTTAATCTCGGATTATTCCGGTTCTATGGAGGATGAGGCCCGCACACTCACCCAAACTGGTGACCACGCCGGTGCAGTCGCAATTTGGAAGGGGATTTTGTCTAACTCACCAAAATCACCAGAGGTCTGGCGCGGGCTCGCAGATGCATTGCTCGCTGCAGGATATCCCGACAGGTATGAGCAGTGTAATAGGCGGGCCGACTCACTTGATGATGAGCATAGGACGAGTCTAGAAGAACAGCAACCCGTCGACGAAATAGGCTCAATTAGTCTGATTGATGCGGTGGAGAACGTAAGGGAAGCCGCTGTTGATGTGGTAGAGGATAGAGGCGATATTGACGAGGCTATCAGTTGGTTCAATATGGGTACAAACCTACTCAATGAAGGGAACAACGAAGAAGCACTGACAAGCTTCGAGAAAGCCATAGGGGGTTGCCCCAAGGATGAGACTGAGTTACGGATGAAGGCTCAGAATGGTAGAGGCAATGCTCTGTTCAATGCAGGAAGATATGCCGAAAGCGTGGTAGCATATCATGCAGCAATTGGGATGGATCCATCGAACGTCTCTGGTAGGACTCTTTTCAATATGGGCTCTTCCTATGCCGCAGTCGAGATGTACGACGATGCCATCAAGTGCTTCAATCAAGCCATCGGACGTGGAATGGATAAGTCAGAGCACGAACTATGCGAGAAGCAGATCAGCAGATGCCGACTACTGTCCAGAGAACAAGCAAAGAGGCAGGTACGCCCATCTAATTAGCAGTGGAAATAGATACTAGAACGGACTTGCTAGTAGGGGTGTTGCTCATATCGGCCACGCTCTCTAGCGGTATCAGTTCATTCGACTCGGGGAAGTACGTAGCAACGTTGCCGGGAGGAATATTGTACGGGACTAGGTACCATCTCTCGGAAGTAATTACTTTGCCATCGTAGTGAGATGAGACATTGACTGTTTGCAACTCCTGCCAACCGTTTTCTTCCATGTCTAACTCGTTAACAAAAACAACGCGTCTTCCTCCCTTGACTCCCCTATACCTGTCATCCAATCCGTAGATGGTGGTGTTGTACTGGTCATGAGATCTTATGGACATCATTACGAATTTGCCAGCATCAGCAGTTATTGACGACATGGGGTTGGAAATGAAATTTGCTTTCCCAGTAGGGGTATCGAATTTCCTCGAATCCCTAGGGGAATTGGGCAGGTAGAAACCGCCCCTATTCCTTGAACGCTCATTGTATGAATCAAAACCGGGAATTACAGATTCTATCTCCCTCCTGATATTATCGTAGTCATTTACCAACTCTAACCATGGAATATCCATATGTATGCCTGATTGATTGAGCTTGCTACCGATCGATGCCACTATCGCTGGCTCTGACATTAGCATGTCGCTCGCTGGTCTTGCATTGCCAACTGACATATGCACAACCCCCATTGAGTTCTCAACGGTAACAAACTGGTCGCCAATGCCCGTGGAGTCTCTCTCAGTTCTGCCCAAGCATGGGAGAATTAGAGCCGACTTTCCAGTAATCAGGTGAGATCTGTTGGGTTTGGTAGAGATCTGAACCGTGAGTTCGCAATTCTGTAGTGCGCTAGCCGTTGCTCTTGTATCGGACATTGCGGAGAGGAAATTACCCCCCATAGACATGAAAACGTTGGATTGCCCACTTGACATCCTCCTAACAGCTTCAACTGCATCACAACCCGGTATCCTTGGTGCCTCTATGCCAAAACGGTCGTCCAATGCATCGAGAAATGTAGCACTGGGGTGGTGATTGATTCCTACGGTCCTATCTCCTTGGACATTGGAATGTCCCCGAACTGGACATAGGCCTGCACCACTCCGGCCAATATGACCACCAAGAAGGGAAACGTTTGCAATCTCCTGAATTGTCTGGACAGCGTTCTTGTGCTGAGTCAGACCCATTGCCCAGCAAACAATCATTGATTTACTCTGAGCAATCTTATTTCCAATACGCTCAATGACTTCACGAGCCACCCCTGATAGGGATTCGACATCTCCCCATTCAGTATTTTGCACTAATTCTGAGTAATCATCAAAGCCATCAGTATGGTCCTCTATGAATTCAATATCGCAAGCATCCTGGGATATAATGGTCTTCGCGAACCCCCTGAAAAGGGCCATGTCACCGTTTATTCGTAGATTGACATGTTCGTCAGCGATTTTTGTCCCAGAACCTAGAACTTCTAGTGGATTCTGGGGGTGCTTGAATCTACCCATTCCTGCTTCCTCAAGGGGATTAATGCTCACGACTGAGGAGCCGTTCTTCTTCGCGTCTCTAAGTGCAGTAAGCATTCTAGGGTGGTTTGTCCCAGGATTCTGCCCCACGATCAATATCAGATCTGAATGAATGAAGTCATCTAGTGTGACAGTGCCCTTCCCTATTCCGATTGACTGGGTCAACGCATGGCCTGACGACTCATGACACATATTCGAACAGTCTGGAAGGTTGTTAGTTCCCAGCGTTCTGGCTAATAGTTGCCAAAGAAATGCCGCTTCATTGCTAGTTCGGCCCGATGTGTAAAAAATGGCCTGATCAGGGTCCGATAAGACTGCAAGATTATCTGCAATCATTTCGAATGCATCGTCCCATGAAATCTCTTCATAGTGTTCGGAGTTCTGATTTAGAACCAATGGATGGGTTATGCGACCCTGCTCGTTAAGCCAAAAGTCAGATTTCCTTGATAGTTCAGAAACCGACCACTTCTTCCAGAAATCTGGTCCAGCCTTCCTCTTTGTAGCCTCATCCGCTACTGCCTTTGCACCGTTCTCACAGAATTCGGCAAATGTTCTGTGTCCGTCTGGATCTGGCCATGCACAGCCGGGACAGTCGAAGCCGTCGAATTTGTTCACTTTGCTCAGGTTAGAAATTGATCTTATTGCGCCCATTTTACGAATACCGTGCTTTGCAGTAGAGATTATTGCAGGCATTCCTGCAGCCACAACTCTTGGTTTTGAGGTCCTTGGAGCTGAATCCTCGAAGGGGACTGGTGCACTGACGTCACGGACCACGGTCGCTGATGGAGTTAGCATTCATTTCAATTGCTCCATTCATATGGCTTATCCCTGTCTTCCACTACGGGACATTGTGGACCCGGGTTTTCATGTAGTAACTGGTGCATTCGGCTATTCGGGTAGGTGGATAGCCAAGGAGCTCCTAGCAAGGGGCCATCGAGTTAGGACGTTAACAAACGCCATTGGAAGGGATGATCCATTCGAAGGAGAGGTCGATGTCCACACTGTCGATTTCAACAATCATTCTGCTTTGGTCCATTCATTGAATGGCGCCGATGTATTGTATAACACATACTGGGTTAGATACAAGGACCCGAATGGTGGGTATGCACATGATCTAGCAGTTGACAATATACGGAAGCTGCTTGCCGCAGCAAAGGACGCGGGGGTGGGTCGGGTAGTCCACTTTTCTGTTGCACACCCATCAAAGGCACCTGATTGGTCATATTTCAGAGGCAAGGTCGAGGTCGAAGAGATTCTGAAGTCATCAGGCCTATCATACGCAATACTACGGCCCACGGTCTTCTTTGGTGGTGAAAGAGACGTTCTCATAAACAACATGGCTTGGCTTATTCGCAAGTTTCCTGTGTTTGGCCTTTTTGGATTGGGGAGGTATCCAATTCAACCAGTCCACATTAGTGATGTTGCTAGGATTTCTGCAGAACAGGGTTGTAATGATGAGAACGTAGTGATTGATGTTGCCGGTCCCGAGAAATATGAGTATCGGCAATATGTAAGATTGATCGCAAAGTCGATGGGTGTTCGAAGGTTAGTTATGCCTGTACCACCAACAGTTGCTTGGTTAGTAGGACGTTTAGTAGGCGTTTTCTTGGACGATCGTGTAATAACGCGTGCTGAAATTAAGGGGCTGATGCAGGGTCTTATGGCGACCGACGAACCGCCGGTTGGTCGAATCAGCTTTGCTGATTGGATAGATGAAAATGGCCATAGTCTGGGAAAAAGATACCAGAACGACATGAAGGAACGCCAGTACAAGGACCCTACAGTGAATTCTAATGGTTAACCCTACGAACACCACTGTAAACGGTCAATGAATCGCTTCTTGCGAAGCATCCCAATGTGAGCCCATGCTCCTTGGCAAGATCGACAGCTAGCGTACTCGGCCCCCCAATAGAAATCATGATTGGAAACCCGATCCTTAGGCATTTTTGCACGAGTTCAAACGACGCACGACCGGAAACGAATAGCACCTCGGATTGTGGAGTATTTCCATCCGAAACATAAGACCCAACCAACTTGTCCATTGCATTGTGCCTGCCCACGTCTTCGAATATTCTCAATATTTCAAATTCGGAATTGAAGCTTGCGCATGCATGAGAACCCCCGGTTCGCGAGAATAGAATTTGACTTGTCTTCATTTCTTCCAAGCATTTTCCTATTCCTTCAATAGTGACTCTTGTGTTTTCATCAAGCTCGGGACCATGAATATGCTCAGTGTCATCTATGGTGCTACGACCACATATCCCACATGCGGATGTCACAGTGCCAGATCTACAGTGAATATTCGGGTCGAATGCAGAATCTTCACCCAATAATGCCGTGATTCCATCAGAGTCTTCATCTATGGAGATGATATCATCCATGGAATTGATTATTCCCTCCGAGTATAGGAAGCCAATTACAAGGCTCCTGTCTTCTCCCTTCGATCGCATGGTGACTCCAATATTCTGTGTTCCGTGCTCATTTGTTGCAACAGAAATTGAGAGCCCCTCCTCGCTTGTGACATTGTCCTGCTCCCTGGTTATGCCCGAGACCCCCACCTTCGCGATATCCCTTGTTTCCAATCCATCCACGACCCGAGGAGTGGTGACTGATTGATATGTGTGATGTGTACAAAGAGGAACCGTTGAAATAGGGACTATTTATTCAGTCGTCCATGGGAATTCTAGGCGGCGAGGGTTTCTCATTGCCGGTCGTCTCAGAAACAGAGGTTGTTTCCGTAGATATCCATTTCACAGAATCAGCAAAATCCGCCCTAAAGGAGAGCATGAACGGGGATGAGGATACTCATGCTTTGGTAATCAGTGCTCAGTCTGGAGGCTGCTCAGGGTTTCTCTATGACATGAAGATCGCTCAGGTTGAAAATGATGATGGGTTCCAGAAACTAGACATTGGTGGAATAACAGTCTTAGTTCATAATAAGGACAGTTCCTTACTATCGGGAATTAACGTAGATTTCAAGGATACCCTAATGGGTGGAGGTTTCCAGATTACCAATCCTAATGCGGACCGGGCATGTGGGTGTGGCCAGTCGTTTGGTTGAGGTCATCCCTTGACCGATTATCTAGATCCTATAGCCGGATTGGTTGACAGGAAGTCATCAATTACGGTACTCTCCGGTTCTGATTGTGCCAATTTCCTGAATCGTTCATTGACGAGCGATATATCAGAGTTTACCCACATGGAACGTCACGACTCCGTTCTATGTGACGCCAATGGAAGGGTTATCGATATTGCATCCTTGTGTAGGTTGGGAGACAAGATACTGATGCTATCCCAGTCTCAGGGAGAAATTACACGGAAACGCCTACAATCTGGTATCTCTTGGTCTGAAGATGTCTCAATAATTGACGGTAATAATGCATTAACGCATCTTACGCTGACAGGCATGCAATGGCAAAGGGCACTCATTGGAATTGGATTGGATCCAGAGGATCTCGGTGACAATGTTTGGGTCGAGTTTGGAAATATGCTCATATCGCTCAATCGTGATTTTGACGTAGATATTATTGATATCGCATTACCAACTAATGAGGTATTGGAAGTCACTAGTGCATTAATTGATAATGGTTGTAGAGAGATGGGGGACGATAGGTGGGACTACGTTCGTACGAATATAGGCCTAGTTACCATAGAAGAGGCGAATGGTAGGATACCAGCCGATGTTTCACTGGGGTCATTCATCGACTTGAATAAGGGATGTTACCCAGGACAGGAGATTCACGCAAGAATGGATAGTCGTGGCAAGTCGGCGAAGCACATCGTTCGATTTCGCGCAAATCGGCCAATTGAAATTGGGAAACACATGGTAGAAGGTATCGGAAGAATCCTGGTCATTTCTTCTATTGAATACAATGGAAAGTCAGTTGGATTTGCAATTATTCCCCATGGCGTTTCAATTGACGGCCAATTTGAAATTGATGGAAATTCGACTCTGATCGAACATATCATCTCTCCTTGAACGCTTCTTCGAAGCTCTCTCCAGACTCCACCCAATCAGTTAGTGGCATAAGAGGAACTAGCCTGAGTGAGCCATGGTCTCTATTGAATAAATACACCATCGGATTAAACACGGATGACATTTGATTCTGGAACGTCTTCCTCACTGAGCCGCCCCTATTTCTGAAGAAGACGATTTCGACGGTGATTCCGATAATTGTAGCTGTGTATAAGACCAATAGTACACTTACAGAGAATGCCACTGGATCGATTAGTAGTTGCCCCGTTCTGATTTTGGAACCGTACATTAACTGCCGGGAAAGTAGGAACAGTAGCCCCACTCCCACCCAAGGGCCCAACTTATCCTCCACGAATGCATCCATCGGAATTATTCGTCTATTTGTTGGGTCGGCAAAGGTCAGCGTACTTTCGGTCGCAGCCCTGATTACAGAAATTGCCGATACTAGAATGATGTATACTAGTGCACTGACAAGTAGAACCCTGCCGGAGCTGATTGGTGCATATGAGACAATAAGGTATGTAAACAAACCCAAAAATACCGTTGTCGGCATTCGATGAATTGAGGCAAGAACCTTTTCAAGCCTTTTTGCACCATCATCTAGGCGCGGTATCCCAATAATTTCCCACCGCGTGTACCTCTGAATCAGAATTGCTACGAATGACAATATCTTCCTGTCAATTAGGACCCATTCAATAAACCTCAGAAACGGCATCATCGGGATCGTAATAACTGCAGCAAATAGCCCAACGAGTGGCCATAGAATTAGACTAGGGAACAGCAGGAAGTGCTGTACACGTAATGGATGAAGCAAATCAGACTCAATCCTCGCCTGCCTATCTGAGGTCAAATGGACCTTCCTAGCTTCAGCATCCAGTTCCGACCTATAACGAATTAGCGGCATGCCTGAATCCAAGACCCTCCGGACCTTTTCTCGGTAGTGCTCCTGTTCTGGCTCGATACCTACCCACCATCTCCATGCGAAGGATACAGGAAGGGCAAAGAATACGGGTGAAGCCAGTATTAGGACTGATGTTACCAAAGACTCGTAGTCTTCTACCATATGTGCTGCATTACGACTACGTCCAATAATGAAGCGGTCAAATCAGACCCATCGGGGCTGTTCAGATTGATGCAAGAAAGTTGTCGTTGACGGAATTCCAATCAACCACATTCCACCAGGAATCGATGTAATCGGCCCTTGCGGGTCCGAACTTCTTGTAGTATGCGTGTTCCCATACGTCTATTCCTAGAAGCGGGATGCCATCTCCAGACATCAGTGGATTATCTTGGTTTGGAGTCGAGCAGATGCATAAATTGCCATTGCTGGCACAAAGCCATGCCCATCCGCTACCAAATCTTGTCATGGCCGCCTGGGCAAACTCCTCTTTCATGGATTCGAACGATCCGAAGCTGGCGTCTATTGCATTTGATATTTCACCATCCGGCGAACCACCGCCACTTGGTGACATAGTCTTCCAGAACATCGAGTGGTTCCAATATCCTCCGCCATTGTTTCTTACTGCGGCGTTATCGAAGTGCTCAGTAATCAACTCTTCAATCGATTTCCCGGCCATTTCAGTGCCTTCGATTGCTGCATTGAGGTTTGCTGTGTATCCTGCATGGTGCTTTGAATGGTGTATCTCCATTGTTAATGCGTCCAAATGTGGCTCTAACTCATCATATCCATAATCCAATTCCGGTAGCTCAAAACTCATGCGTCTCGGCCCCAGTAAGGGGTTTCGGATTTCAATTATACTGATGACTTCTCTCAAAATGTTGATGCGGGGTCTCCTTTGGAATGCAATTATGGGAAGGATTGCCGTTACCGATGGTATGGATGATCAGGCAATAATGACCCTTGAAAATGCAGGACACGAAGTTGCTTCAAATCATTATTCAATAGATGAGCTATTAGATGGAGTACTAGCAGAATTTGATGCAGTTGTTGTAAGAAGCGCCACAAAGCTCTCGGCCGATGTAATCGAATCATCATCTTCAGATGGGTCAAAATTGGGATTCATCGGACGAGCAGGTGTAGGAGTAGACAACATAGATATCAGCGCAGCTACCCAAAATGGCATAATTGTATGCAACACCCCGGGAGCTTCTACAAGAAGCGTTGTTGAGATGACTATTGGCCACTTTATCGCCTCTGCTAGAAATATTGCCCGAGCCGATCGTTCATTGAGGGAAGGCATATGGGAGAAAAAGGCGCTTAAGGGGACTGAGATAGCTGGAAAGAGCCTGGGCTTAATCGGTCTTGGCAGAATTGCCAGAGGTGTTGCCGATGCAGCAGCATCATTGGGTATGGATGTCCATGCATACGACCCGTATGTACAATCTTCTCCAGATTGGATAAATATGCATGATGACGTGGATGATGTATTCCGGAGCTGCACCCACATCTCAGTCCATTGTAATTTATCTGATGAGACTAGGCATCTAGTGAATACTACTAGGATAGGAATGATGCCAGGCGTAGGAAATGATGGTACCGAATGTGGCAATCATATAGTGAGTTGTGCTCGTGGCGGAATTGTTGATGAGTCAGATGCGGCTATGGCACTAGAGAACGGACAATTACGAACATTGGCCCTTGATGTATTCGAGACCGAGCCACTGGGTGATAGTCCCTTGCTATCCATGGATGGATTCCATGGCAGCCCCCATATTGCGGCATCAACCTTGGAAGCGCAGGGCAGGATTGGGACGGAGATGGTCTCGCTTCTAATGGAATACTTCGAGACAGGAAGGCCTAGCACTTCACTGAACTAGGTTGTGCATTCCGTATAGTGCGTGTTCGAATAACCTCAGTTTGTCAGGTATGGATATGCCCTCGATTGGTGCCTTTAGAGAGAGGCCGCTGTCTTTCTTCGCCTTCCAAACATCAGAGTTGAATGCAGTCAGTTCGGCAGTTAGTCCACGATAACGGTCGAATTCATCGACGCCACAGGAGTTGGGAATACAGGGGAACTCTCGGATGTCAACTGAGCTCTCTGAGTACAATGTTGTGCTAAGGTAATGGGTAAAGAATGGGCAAATTGGAGTGAACGCACTCAGCAGATCGCGAACAATCCTATGCAGTGTCCATGTTGCCGACGCATCACCTTCGTATATCCGGGATTTTGACATCTCAAGCCAATGACTAGGGAAAATCCCGGTAGCAAATGATTTGATAGATTGCGCGGCATTGTAGATGTCGATATCCGACCAGGCATTATGTACGGTAGTTAGGGTTTGGTCGAATTCTGCAAGAATCCAAACATCCTCCGGAGATAGTACAGGCGGAACCTCAAGGTCATTGGGTGAATCAAATTGGCTAGCAAATCTGGCAACGTTGAAAATCTTAGTCAATACGCCGTAATACTTAGTTTCGATTTCCTCCGGATTTATGTGAAAATCATCTCCGACTTGTGCGTCACAGGCTTTCCACAACCTGAAACACTCACTTCCAATTTTGTTTGCCTTTAGGGTGACTTGCTTTCCATCAGCACCACGAATTTTCCATGATCCAGTCCGTCCTCCGGCTCCACATTCCAGTACGCTGTCGGCATCGATACCATTACCAAGTGACTTGGACATTTTACGACCCCATGGATCCATTCCCAAACCATCAACCCAGATGTTCTGGAATCCAGGTTTATCAAGCAGTAAAGCACTCTTCAGCATAGTATAGTATAACCAGGTTCGCACTATCTCCTTACCTTGCGGTCTTATTGAAGTCGGGAATGCCTTTTCGAATAGTTCGGGCTCGTTAAGGTAGCCTGATACATAAAGATTGGAATTTGAAGAGTCCATCCACGTATCGAACACCTTTTCTTCGCCTACTAGATTTCCAAGTTGTTCACGCATGGATTCAAAATCGCCTAATTCCTTCTTCGAATCCCTTTCCAATACTACAGAACCAGGCGGGGGCGACTCCCTCCATGGTTGAACGTAGCTACCCTTCGGAGGTACGACTACCATTGACCTATCAGCAGAATACCATATCGGGACTTCGGTATGATACCACCTTCGCCTACTGATCGGCCAGTCGATAGATATTCCATCCATCCAATCATGGAGATACTGCCTATTTCTCTCAGGTATGAATCTGCATTGTTTTGATAGTTCTGAAAGCCTGTCTAATACAGTTGTCTGTCTGACATACCACTCCTTGAGAAGAATAATCTCTATTGGGTTTCCTCCACGTTCGCTTACAGGGATCTCCTGCTCCCGTTGTTCGATAGATTTTATCCTCCCCTCATCCTGAAGTATTCTCGTAGCCTCAATCCTTGCATCAACTACCGAAAGTCCACTAAGGGGCCCGGATACAGATGTCATTCTTCCATCAAGGTCTATTGCAGCAAACGGACTCAACCCCAGTTCTCGGAATATCGAAACATCATTTTGATCACCATATGAGCATACCATCAAAATGCCCGACCCGAAGTCCATCTTTACTGATGGGTGCGTTCGAATCTCAACGAATGAGTCTCTTTCCCTTACAGGAAGTGGTAGTTTCACATTCTTTCCAATTAGATGCTTATACCGCCCATCATCAGGATGAACAACTACGACTCCGCATGCGCATATCATCTCCGGCCTCGTGGTTGTAATCACGACATCCGTTCCGTCCTGAGTCGTCCATACGACGTCACATAGGTTCGCCATGCGCTGAATACGCTGAACTTCCGCATCAGCAATCGTAGTCCCCTCGACTGGGTCGTAGATGTTTGGCCTAAGATCTTCGATAATATCGCCACTCCTGAATAGATCCACGAATATTGATTGTGATACTGCCCTATAGTCTGGCGAGTCTGTGAGGTATTCATTTTCATAATCACAAGACAATCCCACCCTCTTAGCAGTCTGACGCATCGCTTGTGTGTAACTTTCAATCGTTTCAGAACAGAGGTCTAAGAATTCAGCCCTATCGTATGTACGCATCTTTCTTCCAGTCTTCTTTTCTACAGTGAATTCAATGTTAATTCCATTCCTATCAACGCCCCAAGGAAATCGTACTTCCTTGCCAAGAAGCCGCTGACTTCGAGCAATTACGTCAATCATGCTGTATTGGGCGACTGCTCCTATGTGCCATGTGCCACTAGGATAGGGCGGGGGCGTATCAATAATGAAAATCTCCCTATCACTGGAGGGGTCAAACTTGTATCTTTCAGAATATTCTCCATTGGAAAAGTGATCTGCTTGAATCCTCTTCTCCAGATCGACGCTCCACCTCTTGTCTGAAATCTTCGGTTCACCCACTTTGGTCACCAATTAACGGGCGATGCATTGTATTCATGACTATTGCCTATGATATGTGAAAATTGAATTCGATGTGATATCTCTGCCGACGGTTTGAAGGTATGCCGATTCGCGTGTCCGTTAGAGAGTCATGCCGGATGAGGAACGGCCTAGGAGCATCGATGCCTTTGCAGGCTCATTGAAGTCGGGCGTCGAAGACAAAATGAAGTCCATTGATTCAGGGCAGCTTCAGAAGTCATTGGGATTGATTCCTAATCGAATAAGGCGGAGTTTCGCTGAAACTGAAAGCACCTCATTACTTACGATGTTTCCAAAGATTGTAGTCGTAAGTACATTGATTTTCACCCTATTCGTTGCCCAGTTCTCAGGAATTCTTGACTGCAGGGACGGATTCGACAATGCAATTTGCAACGAAGAGCCAGCATTGAATGTAAATGGCGATCTTGAGGTATATTTGCCAGATAGTGACGAAGAGGATAGCGTGAAGAATCTAATCGCCTCAGTAGAAGAAGATTGGACTACGAACGTTATGGTAATTTATGTCGAGTCCGAGAACTACAATGTCTCCCAGAAGCGAATCCTCGATGAAATCGACAAGGTCGAGAGGCAGCTTAATTATGCAATGAATGACGGTGGCGCCGAGGATGATTTCATCTACGTTCTTTCAATTTCCACGGTAATCAAGGAGGTCAATTCCAGCGGTGGACGAGTAGTGAAGGCCTTCGTCTCAGGAATTCTTGAGGCATCTAACAACGGGCAGCTTTCAGATGAGTTCAATCAGACAATTGATGCTCAAAGTGACTTGATTGGGAACTACGCAATACCCGACGAGCAGGAAAGGATAGACCAGATACTGCAAGAGATGCCACAAAACGCACTAGACAAGCTAGTCAGAGATGTGGGTACCGAAACTGAAGATAAAGCATACTTCTGGAATAGGGGTGTGATTATTCTAGGAATTGCGGACGGAGGGAATAAGACCGTCGGGGAGATTGTCGATGAAACCCAACTTCAGATTAATGGAATCGCACTCAACTCGGGTTGGGAAGATATCGCACTGACTATGACTCTGACGGGGCCGGCCCCCCTCACCAATGCAGTTACGGAGGAGTCATTCAAGCTATTTTGGGAAGTTTTCCCTGTCGGTGTTGGGCTCGTCGCATTCGGGCTGTTCCTATTCCACTGTGACCTGCTACAAACAGGAAGAATACGTCTTGTCCAGGGAATCAAGGTCGTTATCATCTCAGGACTTCCCACATTATGCGCCGTATGGGTAACACTGGGGATGATCGGAATAACCCAGTACGAAGTTACCATGACGGTAATACTGGTTGGGCCGATCGTCCTTGCTTTGGGTGTTTCATATGGCCTACATATCACCAATAGATATGCGGAGTGCAAGGGAACCCCCCAGGAGAAGATGTCCGTAGCACTCAGTTCAACGGGCCGAGCAGTGTTCCTCTCTGCCATGACCACCATAATTGGATTCATCTCACTCACATTTGCCCCAATGAAACCCATACAGACCGTTGGCTGGGCATTGGCCGGCGGAATCGTCGTGGTCTATGTGATGACTATGTTGATGGTCCCAAATCTGACTATTCTATTAGACCTGAAGAAACCCTCCCATCCCCCGCCAAAGATTTTCGTGGCTACTGTAAATATGCCAGTAAAATGGTCTAGAATCACCCTCTCCATATTCCTAATTTTGATGTTGGTTTCGGCGGGTTACAATAGAAACAACGTAGAAGAGAATATCGATCTTCTGAAGATGGCACCGAACGACAAAGACGATTGCCCTGTATGCCCAGTGGATAAGATGGCCGTCTATTCGGAGGAGTTCGAGGCCGGACAACCGGGCTTCCTGCTCGTAGAGGCCGATATTAGGGCCGAGCCAGAGATTGGCATCGGTGCCATCACTGCCGACCACCCATATGCAAATCTCGAAGGTATTGAGAATCTGGAGGGGAATTGCAACGATGTACAGAATGCCACTGCCGTGTCCATCGTTTTCCTCATGAAGGCAATTGCTGTGGGTGTCAATGTTTCAGGCACACCAATCAATGATATTATCGAGGAAACCCCGCTTCCCGAACCAATCAAGGAGCTTGCTGACCTAATTTTCAATAGAGGACAGTCGGGGAACGTCTCATTTTGGACGGTACTAGATACGTTGGACGCACAGGAGGATGATGGTGGGAGGCAGGCACAGAACTTCCTCCTATACGTCTTCTACAATAGTATGACAGAGGAAATGAGGGAATTATTCATTTCCCCCGACTTCCAGAGGACGTTGATATACATCGACATGCCATTTATGGATGTCAAGGGAACTCAGAAGACTACCTCCCAAATTAATGAATGGGCAAAGGCAGCAGGAGACTCGCAAAATCCAATTCAGGTCAAGGGAGAGAAGTTGATCGGAGTCGCCTCTGTAACTATCGAAGTTAACGATCTGATTGTTGACTCACAATGGACGTCGCTCGCATTTGCTTTGGGTTTCACAGTTGCCGCACTAGCCCTTGTTTTCAGAGATATGCGCTATGCCCTACTAACTACCATACCCGTGGGATTCACTGTTGCCATGCAATGGTTGGTCATGGATTCGGGTGGAGTCACCCTATCTCTAGTGACAGTCATGATTGGCTCAATTCTTGTGGGTGTCGGGATCGACTTCTCCATACATATTGCGAATAGGGTAAAGGAACTTGGTGGCTCATTAGATGCGATCAGAACTGCATGTGCAAGCACGGGAATGAGTCTATTCGAAGCGACAACAGTCACCGCAGCAGGATTAACCTGTGCCTATGGGATACCGATTGAGGCAATTACCCCCTTCGTCACTGTCATCATTATTCTACTAATTATCGCTGCCCTCTCCGCATTACTACTATTGCCCGCAATATACTCATTCATGGTAACGTCAAATCTAGGTTTAACTGGAGGAATGAGTGCAATGGCCAAAACAGCAGGTCTGAGCCAACCCGGTTCTGGGCATTCAGAATCTGTTGCAGACTCTGTATCTGTACAGGGGTCTCGTGAAGCATGGTGATTTTAATTACGCTAACTTGATTGAGTACTCCACTATCCCATAGCATGGTCAACTATTGGCTGATGAAAAGTGAACCACACGTGTACTCATGGGATGATTTGAACGATGACGGGGAGACGCACTGGGACGGGGTAAGAAACTACCAGGCTAGGAACATTATGAGGGATGACATGGCTCTTGGCGATCTAGTATTTTTTTACCACTCTAATTGCAAGCCTCCACATGTAGCAGGAGTTGCGAGGGTATGCCGCGAAGGATATCCTGACTTCACAGCACACGACCCAGGGTCAAAATACTTCGATGCTAAGTCATCTCCAGAAAAACCACGATGGATAATGGTAGATATTGAGCCTGTAGCCCCAATAGAACCAATTGTGACGCTTGCCGAGCTAAGGGGAAATCCAACTCTAGAAGGCATGCCACTACTAAGGCGTGGTCAGAGGCTCTCCGTTCAACCCGTATCAAGGGAGCATTTCGAAATCATATGCAAGATGGGTGGACATAGCGGAATACCCTAGGTGGGCACGTCATCGGTGGACGCTCGTCACTAATGGGAATTCGAAACCGATCTCCTCCGTCCCGCTGTCCCAAGGCATCCAGCATCCCCGGTCGGGCTGCTCGCTTCCGCGCCTGACCTGGTTCCCGGGTGTAAGACAATTGCCGATTCCCTACGGAACGGGCTCCTGCCAACCTGGATCTCTTGGGGGCGAGACATCGACGTCAATCGGATCGTTCCCAATGGCTCGTCTGCGCCGCCCTCAGACTTCGGGTCACCATTTTCGACGATTTGTGAAATACAGAGCACGTCAACTCCCCCCCTAGCCCGATAAAAGCGCGATGCAGTCACCTAAGAACATGACCGAGGCTATGATTCGTATTTCGAGGGGCATCCAGTTTGAATCTCAGTCGCCGAAAGGGACCATCCATCGCCATTATCGTATAACTGGCCCCTAACTGCAACGGTTCTTCCTTCATCGAATCCGTCGGGAACTGCAGCATTTGAAAAATCAACAAGTAGAATCGATTCTGTTCCACTCAATGAAAATATCATTGATTGAAAATCTACTGAGTTATTTTCTACTGCGCCCCTAACAAAGATGTCCTGAGATACGTGCTCACTAGGATTTTCCAATATTTCATCTACGGTATGTTGGACTTGGGGTTCGATGCTGATCATCATGAGTCCCAGTACAGCAATTGTGGTTACTAGTACAATTGTCAACCTCGTTGCCCTAGTACCGCCCATGATTGGATGTCCAGAGTCTGCGCTAAATGTGTTTGTACCCGACAGCTTCTGAGATGCCTGCAAATCCTGATTCTTTGACCCTACCTTTCAGGCCCTTGACGATTTTATAGACGACTGATGGGCCATTGAATACCAATGCCGAATATACTTGCAGCAAGGATGCTCCCGAAATAACAGCCTCCCATGCTGATTCACTAGAGTCGATTCCCCCTACACCGACTATCGGGACATCGCCCTGTGTCTCCTCAAAAGCGAGGTTGATGACCTCTAAAGCACGTGATTGAAGCGGTCTACCGGATAATCCCCCATCATTTGAAAATGCTTTACGGGCACTGGTCCCATTAGGTATTGGGCGCTTGATCGTAGTGTTAGTAGCAACAAATCCATCAATTCCATTTGCCATTGATGTTTCAATGGAGTTTGAAATCTGCTCATCAGTAGAATCAGGTGATAGCTTGAGAAGAATAGGCTTACTATCGTCTTTTTTTGTCCGAACCTCATTGCACGCATTCAAAATTTGGATAAGACTGTCATCACTCTGTAATTCTCGTAATCCCGGAGTATTTGGCGATGAGACGTTCATCACAAACATATCAGCATAGTCCCACAAAATATCTAGCGTTGCGGCATAATCATCAGAAGCATGTTCATTGGGGACCTTTTTGGAACGGCCAATATTTGCAGCAACTGGAGACTTGGGCCACTTATCTGCATTCTTCCGAGCCATTAGGCGGTCCCGAACAGCAGATGCGCCGGGGTTGTTGAATCCCATTCGGTTTACGAGAGCCCTATGCCTATTTGCCCTGAACATCCGAGGCTTGGGGTTGCCATCTTGAGGATAACGTGTGATGCCACCATATTCACTCCAAGAAAACCCAATTGCTGGCCAAGCAAGAAGTGCCTCGGCACCTTTGTCGAATCCTGCAGCTAGGCCAACGGGATGATGGAATAGCCGATCAAATACCTCTATTGGCAGTTCAGGTGATTTGTACAAACTTTTGAGTGCGATCTGCCCAGACCGCGACTCCCCTAGGCTCCTCAATGCTTTCATCGATAGAGAGTGGGCCGTCTCTGAATCAATGAGCCTTAGAGCAGGATTCGCAAATGTCCACCATGCCAGTCCCATCGATTGGGGTAAAGGCCCATATCCTTCAATCGTTGCGCTTGAAATTGTGGCTACGACTGAGTATACCAATGAAAGAGCCATTGCTGAATTTGCAAAATTGCTCATGTCATCCAATGACGTCAATCTGAGTTTACCGGTGATGCCGATAAATGCAGAGCGAGCCATTCCTTTGCATTCGAAGATTTCTGACTTGCTAATTAGAATTCAAGACGAAGTGCCATCAGTGATCATCTCAGAAATTTTAGAAATTAACAACTATGGTAATATTGTATTTTCAAGTGCTAGTTGCACCTTTACAGAGATTGGTGATTATTGCCCCCCCGACCTCAATGTTCTATGGATACCCCTAGATTTCAGTGATCCCGTTAATGGCTATGAGCAGCTTGATGTACTCTGTGAAAAAATCTGGAAATACATCAAGCAATTTAGCGAGGCAGGATACCCGGGTTGCGAGGGGTGCATCGATAAAGAGTACCAGAAAACATGGGACGAAGGGGCCTATCGAAGTTCCATGATTAGTTGATGGCCTCACGCGCGAGTGCCCGCGCGCGCGCGTTGGAGTGTAATCTCCTTGCTCATGTTTATACATGGTCTGTAACGCCCGAAAAGCCTTGGTGATTGGTTGAAGTTGGTAATCCTGGAGTCCGGTGCCAAGGCAAAGACGATCAAGAAGTACCTTGGCAGGGGGTGGATTGTAGAGGCATGTAACGGACATGTGCAGGATCTACCATCTAGGGGTTCGAAAGACAGTTCGAAGGCCCGATGGGCCTCAAAGGTCGGGCAGTTGCCCAATCCCCCATGGGGCTGGACCGAAAAGGCTGAGCAAGTCATTTCCAAGATTGTGAAAAAATCAGTAAGCTCAGGTGTCGATGAAATATACATTGCTACTGATCCAGATCGGGAAGGCGAATTCATTGCATGGCGATTGAGTGAGATCCTATCTGACTTCAAATCAGTAAATCGAATAGCATTCAATGAGATTACAAAATCGGCCGTATTGGAATCAATAGAAAATCCCAGAGGATTAGACATGCAACTTGTAGAGGCTGCAATGGTAAGGAGATTCATGGACAGGCTTGTCGGATTCAGGTGTTCTAAGTTCTGCCGCTCCTGGAAATTGAGATCTATGGGCCGAGTTCAAACACCAACACTTGGATACGTCGTAGAAAAAGAATTAGAGAGGGAAGCGCACATTCCTATCGAATACCACTCAGTAGTGGCAACATGTAACGATGTTGAAGTGAAAGTACGGTTTCACGATAGTGGTGATGCAGATGCATGGAGGGATGACGACGGAAAGCACTTCCCCGATAGGACTGCAAACACGGAGAATGCCGAAGCGGCAGTCGCTATACTCGGTAGTCATAGGCGCATCACATTAGAAGCCGTTTCTGAAAGTGAGGTCGGACGGAAACCAAAACCCCCCTTTACGACCGATACCATGTTACAGTCAGCAAGCTCGAGGCTTGGATGGTCCATTTCTAAAACTAGCAATATCGCTTCGCAACTATATCAATCCGGCCACGTGACATATATTCGGACCGATTCCACAAGAACAACTGAGGATTCGAGAAAAGCGATAAGGGGCCTAATAGAAAATCGATACGGCTCTGATTTCCTAGGACCAGGTGTCGGCAATATCAAGGCAAAGAAGTCTAACGTACAGGATGCTCATGAGGCAATTAGACCTACAAATCCTGAGATTTCTGAGATTACCGAGGATAAGGACATGAGCAAATTATACCGGCTGATTTGGTCAAGATTTGCAGCAAGTCAGATGTCCAAATCAATCAGGCAAAGACGCAGTCTCTCATTCGCGTGTGAAGATTTGAATGAGAAGCTGTATGGGACATGTAGCTGGAGAACGCATCCCGGCTGGGAAGAAGTGTTCGATTGGGTAGGCTTAACTGCACGAAATCAGCCACCATCTGTGGGCTTCGAGATTGGAAAAATTTGGGAAATAACCAATGGCCCAGAATTGATTTCCGATGAGACAAAGCCCCCACGTCGTCTAACTGAGAGCTCAATTATTCAGCAAATGAAGCAGGCTGGTATCGGTAGGCCATCGACATACGTATCAACAGTATCGAAGCTTGTTGACAGGGAATATATATCGAAGGAAGGGAGTACACTAATACCTACAGATAATGGAAGGACCCTGTGGATTGACGTTGCGCCATTCTACAACAATTCAACGGATTATGGCGACGGACTATTCTCAACCGAGTTTACTGCAATCATGGAGCAGAAGCTAGATCAGATAGAAATAGGAAATCACGATGCCTCTGAGACCTGGGAGGAATTTGTGACAATATTTAGCGACATGCATAATGTTGCCTTAGAGAAAAGGCGAGAGAAGCCCACAATTAGACAATTACAATACCTTGAGAGAGTAGCCTCACGAATGACAGATGACGATAAGGATTCAATTCTCAATGGAAAGAGCCCCGGTGAGATGACTGGTGATGAGGCAAAGGCCGCGATTGAAAAAATAAGCAATTCAGATACTGCTAATGTCCCTCCTAGTGAGAAGCAACTGGCACTAATTATCAGGCTAATAGACAAGCTTCGGTTAGACATGGCAGCCATTCTTAGTGATAGGGGGTTTTCAGACATTAGTGAATTAACAGGAGGCCGAGGGGGTTCTGCAAGCGATCTCATTTCGTTCCTGATAGAAATGGATAATGATTCCCCGGCAACTGAAAAACAGAAATCCACAATTGAATCCATGGCTGAAGACGTTGGCATATCAGTATCGGAATCCATGGAAATCGTCAAGGCCGAGACAATAGAAACTATCAGCAAGTCAGATGCCAGCGAACTCATATCTAAACTGAAGAAGCGAATAAAATCAAAGCCTAAAAGAAAAAGATAGTTGTAGTCGAGTCCCTACAGTGGCACATGGACCGTTACGATGCCATCGTTGTTGGAGCCGGTCCGGTTGGAGGGTACTTATCACGTAGATTGAACGAACACGGCCACAGCGTTTTGCTCGTTGAAGAACATGCAGAAATTGGAAGGCCATTCCAATGTGCAGGACTCGTTAATCCTGCAGCGATGGATAAAGTGAATATGGGTCGTTCTGTCTTATCCAGGATCTGGGGAGCCAATATTCACAGTCCACACGGCGTTACTGTATCAATAGGAGATCCCACCAGAAACAGGACCAACTCAGTTTGCAGGAAGATATTCGACGAAGGTGTGGTTTCCCAGTCCATAGCCACAGGTACGGATTTGATTCTATCGAGCACTGCAGTTTCGGCAGATGTGCACAATGACATGGTAGAAGTGCAGATTGATACACCCGATGGTGAGATTACGGTCCAAGCGAAGCTGCTTTGTGGGGCAGATGGCGCACACTCATGGGTTCGTAGGCACTTCAAGATGGGGCGACCGAAGGAGATGATGATAGGTTTCCAGATCGAAGTAACCGGCTATGATGGAGACGCAGGCCGCCTGGATATGTATACTGGCAGTAACATTGCTCCGGGGTTCTTCTCGTGGGCCATCCCATCCGGAGAAACTACCCGTGTCGGAACGTGGACTACTCCTGAACTGATGAATGGCAACTCATCAGAGGACTTTCTGAATGTGCTTATTTCGAATAATCAAATCAATCATAGATTTGCTGATTGCAGGGAAGTAGGCAGATACTGCGGCCCTGTGCCCAGTGGCATTGTCAGTAAGGTATCAATACCCAGGGTAATCCTATTCGGCGATGCTGCCGGAATATGCAAACCCACTACGGGTGGGGGTATTGGGCCGGGCTTCGATCAGGTAGACATGATTGTTCCAAAAATTAGTAAAAATATAGCATCAAACTCACTTGGCCAGAATCAAGCAAATTCGGTAAATTCACTTATGGCCGACATGAAAAGGCGACAGAGGAGGAAGAAAGCACTCCGTGACGCGTTCCTAACAGAAATGAGCGATGATGAGCTAGAAGACGTATTCTCGGTATGGGCTCGTCCCGAAGTGATTGCTCTAATCAATGACGTAGGGGAAATTGAGAATCCCATTCCACTTGGAATAAAGATGCTGAAGGAGGTACCAGAATTCCGCCGACTAGCTACCAGAGCCGCCAAAGCAATATTGTGGGGCTAACCATGTCCCTATCAGTCCAGAGAATCAGGTATCCACCCTTTGAACACAGCCATATGGAACCCTCCGAAGTACCAATCGTTGAGGCAGTGCTCGATGTTGAAGATGAGAACACTCCTGAATTCGTCATTGGTTCTGACGATAGCTGGATTGTCGAATGGATACCTTATACGGACAAGTTTGCAAATACTCCACGAATAGTGTCTGACGTCGGCACGGAAACTCCAAACTTCATCAAAAGGTCTAGAGTAGGGTGGTATATTGATCCGGATCCTCTTCACAATATATCCAGGAGGTTGATAGCACCAACTGTAGTCCTACTGATCCTCTCACTATTCGTTCATGCTATCGAGCCAGGTCTGGTTGAATGGGGGATATTATCCCAATCAATAGCCGGCTCATTCAGGGTGGGTCCTCTTGAATACCCGAAATTGCTGATGTTCGCATTCCCGGTATTCTTGCTGCCGCTTTTTTTCAGGATGATTGCTAATCTGAGAGACCTCTCACGACAAAAGTCCTTGATGAACCTTGACTATCAAAGACCTGAAATTTCAATCCAAACAAATCATGGGAGAGAGGCCATATCTCCTGGAAGTGAAGTGGTTTCTATCAACGTAATCAGTATCCCCAATGATCTTGTTCTGAAGCGCGCTAGAATACAGGTCGGAGTAGCTATTCCAGAGCGCCGAACAGTTCTGGATGTCCTTGGTAGAACTGAGGGGCGACAGCCCTCACCGGGAATGTCTACGCGATTACCTCAACATAGAGTTGCAACTGGTGACTATGAAGGAACCGGAGTAGGCGAGGCGACACCAATGGTCGTACCCAATAGAAGGGCAGCCATATTGGAGCCAATGAGGATTATGTCATCTGGCGAGTGGGTTAACCAATATGCAGACTCAATAAATGAGTCGCTTCCCCTCCCTAATGCTAACTGGCCGGGTACCATTTATTCTTCATTGATTGCGATTCACTGGGAGTTAGTAGTCGAATTCATGAGCACCGGAGGTACCAAATTCAAATGGGTAGAGCCGATCACAATTGCCCATCATTCTAACAGAACCGAAATTTCTCCTGCTCCCACCAGGAGTGGTCGGGCAGAGTTGTCGAACTACTGATTGGTTGGAATTCCCATTCGGGCTACCATATTGTATTCTGAATCCCTCTGAGCGGGAACGAATCCTGCGGAAGCAATCATAGTTTCCAACTCTTCAATAGTGGCCTCAGTTTTTGAGGTACCAGAGGCCGATACGACGTTTTCCTCCATCATTGTGGAGCCTGCATCATCTGCTCCAGCAAACAAGGCCATCTGGGCTACGTCCATTCCCATAGTGGGCCAGGATGCCTGAATGTGCAAAATATTGTCGAGGTATATCCTTGATATTGCTACGTGCCTTAGATACTCTATAGCACTGGCACCAAGTGTGTATCTATTTGTGCCTTGATTGCCCCGCCCCAGGCTGTTGTTCTCTAGCATCACGGGCCACGATATGAATGATGTGAATCCCGGATAGCCAGCATTAGTGGAGTCTTCTTGCAGTCTTCTAATTCGTTCAAGATGCTCGACCCTGTTATCAAAGGACTCGCCCAAACCAATGACGTTTGTAGCTGATGTGACAAGTCCAATACTCTGCGCCTCGCCCATAACTCGAATCCAGTTATCGGAAGACCCCTTCTGGGGAGATACACCCCTACGGACATCATCTACCAGCATCTCCGCACCCCCTCCTGGCAGTCCATGTAATCCTGCTTCAGATAGCTTAGTCAGTACTTCCAATGTACTAATTCCGACGATTTTGGCTATTCCCTCTATTTCTATTGGTGAGAAGCAATCGAGATCAATAGATGGGTGCCTTTCCCTCAGTCTCATCAATATATCAACATACCAATCTAGCCCAAGATCGGGGTTTACTCCACCCTGCATAAGAATCCTCGTCCCACCGATTTCTTCTAGTTCTGCGACCCTGGCACTAATCTGTTCGAATGTCTGGGTATATGTCTCAGAATGTCCGGGTGGTCGGTAAAATGAACAGAAGTGACAATTAATTGTGCAGACGTTTGTGTAGTTTATATTTCGGTCTACTAAGTACGTCACGGTATTTCCTGGTAACAACAAACGTCTCCTTTCATTGGCTACATATACCAGATCATTAAGATCTGCATTACGATACAGTTCTACAGCATCCTTACGAAATATCCTAGGAGGAGATTCTGAAACCTGCTCCTCTAGAATCTTAATCCAACTAGGCAATATATCACCTATTAGAGCCTACTAGTGCTTCAATTTCATCTATCTTTTTTGGGCAATTTGCAGTCAATACCACTGGACCAGAATCTGTGATAAGGACGTCATCCTCTATTCTGATTCCAATGCCAGAATATCTTTCCGGTATCGTCACGTCAGTCCTCCAACTACCGAAATATAGGCCCGGTTCAACTGTAACAACCATGCCAGGTCGCAATATTGGTCCTGGATCATCATCTCCCTGTCTACCTCCTCCTACGTCATGTACATCTAGGCCCAGCAAATGACCAGTTCCGTGCATGAAGAAATTCCGGTATGGCCCGTTGAAATCATTTTCCTCGCCGATGGCTTCCTCAATTGAGCAATCTAATATGCCCAATTCAATTAAACCCGCGGCTAACACCATAGATGTTGCTCGATGCATAGACAGCCATGGAGAACCTGGTTGGCATGCCTCTATCCCAGCTAATTCAGCACTGAGAACCAATTCGTATATCTCTCGTTGGGCATCAGTGAATTGCCCATTTACTGGCCATGTTCGTGTAATGTCTGATGCATATCCTTCAACTTCACATCCTGCATCAACTAGTACCAGATCGCCAGATTCGATGGTGCAATCATTTTCTTTGTAGTGTAATATGGTAGCATTGTCGCCTCCTCCGACAATAGAAGGATAGCTCCATTGACTCTTATTATGGGCGAAGTGCCCCTCAACAATTGCCTGAATCTGCCACTCGCCTATTCCGGCGTAAGTCGATTCAATTGCTAGTATATGGGCATTTGATGCAATCGTTGCCGCCTTCATCATTAATTCGATTTCCATTTCAGATTTGACAATCCTATGACCATCAATGTGGCTCTTCGCATCAGATGTATCCACGTCGGAAAGTATCATGTCTAACTCAGGGCTTGATCCTTCAATTGTGAATATATCAGTGCAACCCTGGATGAGTATTCGAACTTCTTTTTCTAGATCTACTATTGATGCGGCTTCATCAACGGGCCATCCTTCAGATGCGCCCTCCACACCCACACGTATCCCCTCCCATATCTCTGACTTTGTATCTCTAGGCTGGACGAAAAGAATAGTTTTCCAATTTCCAGAAGATTTTCTGGCTACAAATATCCCATCGGGTTCTGTCCACCCACATAGGTATAGTATGTATGAACTGGCCCTAAACGGATATGAAACATCATTTGATCGAACGGCTCTGGGATTTGTTGGTATGAATAATACTGATTCCGAAGGCAACTCGTCGAGTACATTTTTTTGCCTATTCAGATACTCAGAATCGGTGAATGGAAGTCCCGCCACAAAATCACCAGAGCAGATTTCCTATTTGTTCTTTCATATCTATGTCCATTTTGGTATATCCTCATTGGGATCAATATCTCTCCGATGATTGTATATGGCATATGAGAGGAATACAGAGGCTGCGATAAACACTACTAGGGAACTAGGAATAGAAAAACTCTCATCGGAGTCACTGACTCGAATTGTCAAAATTGAGCTCGCAGAATCGTCATCAATTACTTCCAAAGTTAAGTAGAAAAATCCTGAATCTGAGTCAGGCCAGTCCAATTCTCGTTGAGCTCCTTCGTATGTTGGACCGTTAGTTATTCGCCAGATATATCTCAGTGAGCCTATGTCATTTTCTGTATCGGTAGAACTCGATGCGTCGACCATTATCGCATTGTCCCTACGGATTACAACATCATCACCATCGTATACATCTAAACCGTCGACCTGTAATCTTACAACGGGTTGTATGTTCGATATTTCCACCGTCAGTGAAGTAGAAGCGCTATTGCCAGCCATATCTACTACAGTTAATGACACGTCGAAAATTCCAGATGAAGTGAGGCTCAAGGAAATATCCCTAGTGGACTGGCCTGTAGCCATTTCTACGGGAATGAGTCCCACAGGTGTAATCTCCTTCACTGCCCAAATGTATGTAATACCTGAAATTCCCCAATAATCGTCTGTTGTTCCACTACAATCAAGCGTCAGACTTCCTATGCCTTCGTTTAGTGCAATAGGGCCAGTGATGACTGGGGTTGGTGAATGATTATCGACTCTTGTACTGATGCAGAAGTATGCGTAGCCAGCAGTATCTTGCAATTCGGAGAACACTGTAATGTCGTACCAACCATCGGTAAAACCACCAACATCTACACTAAATGAGAAATCACCATTTTCTTTCCAATCAATGGATTCCTGTTCGATATTGAATGATTCAGCATATGAATTTTGAATTTCGGAGTTACATCTGACATCTGTTGATTGTTCAATTATGACCCCAATCTCCGGTGTCGATCCACCGATTGACAGAGATTTGCCGTATATCAGCATGGAGTTGCTGTTCCAGTCATCGATAATGTCCTGGTATACGTATATTGTTGGCGGTAGTGAATCAGCAACCACACCGAAAAATATTGATCTGATTTGTTTAACCGGCTCCATAGATTCTTCTTGAGCGAAAAGAATCAGGTTACATGAACATGGAATAACATTTTCAGAGAGTACAGTGAATTGGAATGTCCATCGGGGCCTTACAAAGTCACCACTAGATTCTGATATACTTGATGTCAGAATACCGCTCGATCTGATGCCATGTGAGTCAGAAAGCTCCCACCAGACTGCTGTGGGGGCCTCCTCATTCTCCAAATACCCCGAAACAATGACATCAACTGATGTCGATTGTCCATCAGCGATATCCAGATGAATAATTATGGGGTCATCGGAAATTTGCTCATTATCGTCATTATCCTGAGCGATGGAATGACTGGATAGCAGTAGGGTCGAGACCACAAATAGCGCAATATATCGTAGACTCATATATGTCGACTCGAACTGCCAGTATTGAATACAATGGAAATATGATTACCTGTCAGAAATCTGCATTTGCCATGAAAGCTCATCAAGCCATAGGCCTAGAATCCCCTTGTCGATATACTCCTCGCCCGTGTTCGCTGCAAGCACGCAGTCGCAAGCAGCCGATGCCAACAATGTAGCATCTACCAAGTCTAGACCCGCACCTAATGCGACTGCTAGTGATGCCGCAGCAGCATCATGCATGCCAATTTGTTGCTCGGCAGAAGGTGCCATGCAATCAAATTGCGTTATTGTTCCACCTGACTGGTATAATGTGATGCCATCAATCCCCCCCATTACAACGATTCCGTCCCATTCGTAATCCTCAATCAGGCTCATGGCCATATCATCTGAGCTTGGAGAGCCCGCCCGTCGAGTCAGCAGTGAAAGGCCACGCTTCTCAAAAATTACCACTGTAGAGCCACGACTCTTGTCCAATCCGGTTAATTTGGGATCAACGATACAAGGAATATTGGCTTCATTCGCTGCCGATATTAGCGATTGAGCGCCATCATGTGTCACTACACCTTTGTCATAATCAGAAATTACCAATGCACAACAGTCGGATAGATTGCTCAGTGCGGATGTAGTCAGAGCATCGGATACAGAGGGGTCCAATGGAGATGATGGGCCTCTATCTGCCTGTAGTAGAATCTGCTCCCTATCCAACAAACTCTCCCTACTTCCAAAGAATCTGATCTTGGTAAGGGTACTCCTATCATCTACCATTTCGATTCCGCCAGTATCGATGCCTCTTTCTTGCAACTGAGATATTAGCAATTTACCCTCGTTATCAGAACCAACAGCAGTATGGAATGAAACACCCATTCCGAATGATGAAAGACCAATAGCAATATGGGCAGAAGCACCGGGGCTCTCCTCGGTCCTGGTAACCTTTAGGACTGGCACAGGAGATGTTGAGTTGAGATTGTTTGCGAATCCATGATGGAATCTATCAAGCATTGTGTCACCAATTAGAGTCACATTCGAGCCCCCAATGGAGGACAATAGTGACCTCAGTCTATTCAAGGCCTCGAAGCGCCATGTATTGGCGTCGTCGGACATATGTGTGCGATTGAGTGATTACGCATGATATTTGGGGATACCGTCTATATCGTAATCACTACCCAAGGGGGGCATGGAGCCGCATGATGGTCACTGGTTGTACAGCGGAACAGCCGCAAGCAGGCTTTGGGAAAAGTCGGCCATTGGCCTATTGAATGGAAACGGGGGGCTTGTTCTAAGCGATGCAGAAGTGATATTTTGTATGAATCATCGTGGAATTGATATCCCATCAGATGAATGGTTGCCCGGTCGTGTCCATTCAAACCCGAGTCTGCTACAAGAAGCAGCGATATTGGAGGCTCTAAGGGTTCCAGGAAACAAAATCGTACTTCATAACAATCTAGACGCAATTGGGATTAGCCATTCTGGTTCCTGGGCTCTAAGGTGGACATCAAACTCCCATCCAAGTAAAGATGACCCGGTGGCAGAAGTCCTCTGGTATTTTTCTAAAGATTCGTTAGAAATTCAAAACAAATCATCAACTCTTTCGGACTGGGATGGAAGTGGCGAATTGGAAACCCTGTTGCGATGGTCTGAGTCCGTATGCAACAATGGTAGGATAGCAGAGATTCTTGTAATCGACGAAGAGCAATCAGTAGTGACATATAGGATCCAGGAAGTAGATCCTAGGGGTAAATTGGAGCCTCCAACAGCTAGGCAGCTCGAAAGAATCGCACAGATGCCTATGGATCCGCTTTCATGGGCAGGCTCATTCATTGCAACAGACGACTACTGGCCGAGTGAGGCGATTGGCATTCCACTCCACGGAGGAAGGCAGTTAGATACCATCGAATCCCAAATTTTTAGTTCAATAGTTAGTGATACAGAGGTAGAGGAGGGTTCCGTATCTTCGAGCGTCCTTCTGGATCTTTGGAACAGGGGGCTAAACACTAGATCTGGGTTCAAATACGGGACGACATGGAGGTGCTACTCAGGGAAAATTGGTGAAGGGCATGCACCATGGCTAGTTGTAGATCCCTCTCGGGAAGGCCCAATCGACTGGGCTGAGGCTTGCTTGTCATCGAGACTTGCATCCGGTGTTAACAAGCAGTGGTTGTATCCAATTTATGACAATGGGAAATGGCGCTATCTAGAGATTAGCCGTCCGCCTTCAGACTCAAGGTGGAGTAACCCAAACAGGCACTAATCCTCAGTTCGGGCCGCTGTAGCAACAGACAAGGCAAGAATCATGAATACAACGGTGATGGCATTTGAAGGCACTGAGAGCCATTCAAGATTATCCAATAACGGAAATTCGCTATCGGATTGGAGCACTATTGGTATTCTGTACTCTATATTCATTGACGAGACTAGAACCAACTCGCCCCTAGCAATCATTCCGGGTTCCAATAGGCCATCAGGATCTATGCGAATCTCAATCGGCTCGCCTGGTGAAAATTGTAGTTGGCTAGATACCGTAGCCACCCTATCTGCAGCCCCAGTAATCGATGCTGAATACGTCATTTCCCCAGTACCATAAGAATCGGGATAGATGTGAACATCCGAAGGAACGTCCCATTTGATTCTGGCAGAGAGTGATTCCTCAGAAATTCTATGACTGACCATTTTCCAATTCAATGAAATGTAAATGGATTCCTGGCCATCGCAGCCAACGGTTCCAGAAATGGAACCGGTCCCCGGTGCGTTAGAAGAATATAATGATGAATTTGCTAAAACGATCGAATGTGTAACTGGAAGGCCCTGGCCGTCAACAATAATCGACTCCGGGATTCCTTCAGTATCTAAATCAATAGTGAAGTTACAAGGGACATCATAGAATGCCACACTAGCTGAAATTTCTTCACCAGATAGCATGACTATTGGATTTCTAGGCATTGTGAGGGTGAATGAGCGGTATGGGATGTAATACTCAATTGTTGCATGATCCTCTGTCATATTTGTTACGTTGATCGAAAAACTCACGAGTTTTCCTGTGTTGTCCCATATCTCATGTCCTCTGTTTCCAAACGAATCCCCCTGAATGAATGCATCCCCAGCACTGCCGTAGTCCCGTGCCCTCATTAGCGCATCGTCCCCATCGGCTTCGATTATCCGAACCCAAGGCTTAGATGGATCAGTGTTAACCAGATTTTCTTCTATGGACCCAAAATTCCAATCTTGCTGCTCTACAATGATACCATGTCCCGGGATTCCAGAATCAAAGCCATCAGTTGCACGGAATGTTATCCAGAGGTATTCGCCCGGTCCGATCCAAATCTTGAGTGGAACGCCGCCATCGGGAATTGGCGCTAATGTGAAGGATGCAGACATTCCACTACCAGGTGCCCATTCGCCAGTGAATTCTTGCTCACCAATATTTCCACTTAAGGCTGCATCAGGATTCATCTGGTCAATTTCGAGTATCGTATATGGGTCAATTGCCCCAATAAGATCCAATGTTGTAGACGAGGGCAGAGAGGGAGTATTCCCGTCGTCAATCCAGTTGCCGCTAGACATGACATCCCAGTCACCGAGACCGTGCCACGATCTGCTGGGCGTATCACTATGGACATCATATAGGTCAACAGCACCCATTTGATGGAGCATCTCATGGACTACAACCCCTATTCCCCCATGGATTGAGGCCATTGTGTAATGTTCGAATGTATAGCCGTTCAATTTGGGTGGTTCTGTAAATGTCGAGAAGTGGCTCCATATTGATGATGACTTACCACCCAATTCCTGGGCCTCCCCCGAATGTAGAATTAGTAGCCTGTCTACTGTGCCGTCACCGTCCAAATCCCATTTTGACAAGTCTGCATCTTCCATTAGGTAATTGATGGCATTGGCAGCTAGTTGCCTAGCTCCGCCAGAACCGCTTCCAGTGTCACGCTCATGTTCAGAATCGGAACCCCAGTGTGACTCTGCGGATGGGGACTCCCACACACCCTCAATGAATGTGACATCCAGTGACGAGCTTGAGCCACTAATCTGTTCGATGTAGTTCTGTGCGGAATATGACCCTTGGAAGAATCCCTCATCCACATTGGTGGGGAATGCCTTGCCGGGAAATTCAATCCTCAATACAGGCCAACTCTCAATCGGTTGCAAACCGACTAAATCGCCACTGCCATCATCTGAATTTATTGGTCTATCTAGTGAATCATTGATTGTAGAAGAGAAGATGTTCACAATAAGAGCAGATGCCATGAGTGCGGCCATGACGATGGCTTTCGTTCTATTCACGAATATTCGCTTACTCTGGCACATTTCAATCCAATGCATTCGTGTTGCAGAGATTCACTATTTTACAAGCGACCTAGCGGGCTGGGGCAGTAGAGGAAATGCGATCTGCAGATATTACAACAATTAATGCAGTCAAAATTCGCAAACCGTCAAATTCGTAGGGCAGTGTAAGGATTAGCATACCGCACGATATTGCAAGAATACGCATCCTTAGCCTCGCTTCACCCATCTCAACTAGTCCGAATATCCTTGCGAGGCTAAGTGTCACCAATGTCAATGACCAGACAATAATTATCCAGGATAGGCCCATTGCCAATGATATGATAGAGGGTGCATCATATCGAACACCAATCCCTTCGATATTCCCTGAAGAGTCGGCAATTCCGAAAATAATGGGAATTCCAATAGTCCATACACCAAGAATGGCTAATGGGATAATGGCTGTGGCGAATACGAGTAAGGCAGAAAGCCATGTCCTTTCATTAGGGAAAAGTCCTCCTCTGGAGAAGCTATAAATTAGTATTGCGCTGAATGGAAGAATGGATATTACAGAAAGTGTGAGGATTAGCGCCCATCGAGTCTCTACCCAGTCGAAGGGACCGTAGACTGAGAGATTACCATTTGTTGTACTGGTCTGTATTGGTAGGATTTCCAACCATTCCATGATTAGCGAGGATGATGAATATGACCAGAAAATGCATGCAATGCAAATCCCCAGGGCTGACCTTCTGAATACTATATGCAAGTCATCTAGATGCGCTTCGATGGGCATTGCAGACGAAAGTTCAAGATTCGATGCCATCTCACAATATATCCTGTATTTTCGGCTCCTGCCTACTTGCTAAGAGTGTCCGGTATACTCCATAGGCAGCCCATGCGCCAACAAAGAACGCGGTGCCAGTGGCAAACTTGGAGAAATCGACGCCTTGGAAATTCATTGGGCCGTCGGAGGAGGCCCACGAGACAGCGAGGTAGAACGACAGGACCGAGGCAAATGCTCGACGAGCTCCCTGAGGGTAGGCTAGTTCAGCTGCAAGGTATTCGGGGCCATCGTCATATTTCCTCTCGAGGATCTCTCTCTGAAAAACCGCCCCGACAATCAGTGCAACTAGACTGGTCCAATAGAAGAGATTGCCCTGTGAGAAAACCCTGTGTGAAAGAGCATCTTGCCTCTCTTGCTCCAATTGTGCATCAGTTACCTCCAGTAAGAATAGGGAGTCATAGCTTCCAACGGAAATTGTCCTAGTCTCTAGAGTTGACGAGCTTTCGTTGAGAGAAATAGTACCCGGGGGGTTGATAGAAAAGGAGAGTAGGTTCCAATAATCCATGTCATCTGGAATACCAGCCCCGTCTACAGAGTTTCCAGCTAGCCAAAATTGCACCGAGCCAACATCACTATCGGGTGCAATCCATGTAAGTTGCCAATTCCCATCATTACTGGGTTCGGAGTGTGATACGTCACCCTCCCTACCATCTGCATCCCGGAGGTTCTCAGAGTCATCCCACGAGAATGTACCAATAGAGTCTGATGACATGAGGAATCCTGCCCTAGTGTTACCATCGCCCCCAGATAGGGTGAGCGAGTCGGCCACATTTATCGTAAAGAGATATTCATCAGATGGCTCATACATTAGTGGAACGCCAGTGATCATCACCACAGCCCTATCAGATGTAGCTCCATTGTTGTGGCAACTGCATCCATACTTCACAGTCAACTCGGCATTGGAATTCAATGCTGAGGGGCCAGCGCTCATTCCAAAGGCAGGAAGGGCGATAGCAGCGGCGATGACTAAGCAGGCAACGGCCCGTCCAATGCTCACTCGCATAATTCCACCTAATCACACTCGGTTGGAGGTGGCACATAACGATTGGGGGGGGTTTGCCTCACAAATCCTTGATGGCAGCATTAAGTTCGTTCATCATCTTCTTCCCATCTCCGAAAAGCATCATCGTCTTATCCTCAAAGAATAGGTCGTTGTCTACACCTGCATATCCAACAGAAAGGCTTCTCTTGATAATGACTACGACTCTGGCTTTGTCGGCATCGATAATTGGCATACCACCCAGAGGTCCCTCGCCAGTTCTTGCGACGGGGTTGACAGTGTCATTGGCACCAATGACCAATGCAACATCGCATTCTGATATCTCCGAGTTGATTTGCTCCATCTCTATCAGCTGCTCATATGGTACACTAGCCTCTGCCAATAGTACGTTCATATGACCCGGCATCCTTCCAGCTACAGGATGGATGCCATAATTCACCTCAACTCCTTCGGCCTCTAGGAGATCTGCGAACTCCTTCACTGCATGCTGTGCCTGGCTGACGGCCATGCCGTAACCTGGAATGATTACGCACTTGCTGATACCATCACAAACCATTGCAACCTCCTCTGGGTCGCTACCGACCTTTGTCCTAGTTACAGTCTCCCTACCACCACCACCAAACGATTTGAACAGCACCGCACCCAATGTTCGATTCATTGCTTTGCACATGATGAAAGTAAGTATCAATCCTGCAGCGCCAACCATTGAGCCGGCGATAATGAGAACGTTATTCTGGATGACGAAACCAGTGAATGCTGCGGCGATTCCAGACATAGAATTGAGCAGGCTAACCACAACTGGCATGTCAGCACCCCCTATTGGAATGACGAACAAGACGCCTAAGAGGCACGATGTTGCTGCTAGCGCATAGATGTAGTCATGATTATCAGGATGTTGAATTGTCAATGAAATAAGATACAAGGATGCTAGTAGGAGCAATCCCTTAACCGGATTCAACCATGGAGGTCCCCATGTTGGAAAGCTGACCCACTTGCTACGGCCTCGTTCATCCTTACTAGTGAAAGGAATGTAGAAACCTCCCTTCAGTTTGCCCATTGCCATTAGGCTTCCAGTAAGGGTAACCCATCCTACTAGTCCGGACAGGCCTATTGCAATCCATGTAGCATACAGTTCGATCCCTGATGGTGGAACATCGCCCGATTGAAGCCTTCCTAGTACCTCAG
>JAKURM010000090.1 GCA_022449945.1 Candidatus Thalassarchaeum sp.
TAGCAGCCAGGCTCCCGATTGCAGAGTCAATCATCTGCCCCTCATCACCGATTAGGAATGCTTGGAAATCGAATACATCACTCCCATTGCCGATTGTGCAAGTTGCCTGAATTTCGGTGACATCCCCGCTGATTTGGCACAATACTACTCTGCTTTCTCCCTCGAATGACGAAACCTCGTACTGCAGCGATGTAGTTCCATCGATGATCAAATTGCCGGTACCGCTGGAGGAAATTGGCAAAAGCCATCCCATGCTGCTGAACTGCAACTCCCCTGTCCCGGAACTGTGGACAACTGAGGACTCGGAGTCGGTACCGTGGATCATCACCGTTGCATCGTCCCCAACCAAGGCGGAAATGTACGGGGAACTTGCCCATGAGTGATTCGATAGGACTGTATTAAGGATAATTTCTTGCTGGTTTCCAGCTGGGTCTTGGGCCAGAATCCTGATTGTCTTTTCCTCACCCTCCCACTCTTCATTAGGAACTAGGCTGATTGGCACCCCTCTTTCTTCCCCAATCCCGAGAACCACCTCCGAAGAACCCTCAACCTCCCATCCCAAGGGGAGGCTCAGGATCTGTAGTCCAATCGTTGTTGGCGAATTTCCAAGGTTGCTAACCTTGACTTGGGGAAGGCCTCCCTGTGAAGAGATCACCCAGGGCCCCCCCCCATCCATTGTGAAATCATGGACTATTGCCACCCGGAGTGGCAGTGTGATCTCAACGAGACCCGAAGAGTCCCCCTCTCTTACTCTAACGTGCAGCTCTACAGATTTTCCGTGGGTAGCAGACTCGGGAGGGGTGATGTTCAGCAACAATGTCGCCGAGGAACCCGGCTCAACCTCTCCCATCTCTTCAATTTCCCCTATCTCCCATCCATTCTGGCCAGTTACGTAAACTGAGGTGTAGGGTGAGCTTGGGGAGTTCCCTAGCTGCAGTATCTCCAACTCTACAATCGAACCTTCCGGCTCTATCTCCAGATTGGCTTTACTGGATACGACCCCCCATCCGGGAACGTGCGACGCTTGTACGAAGAATGAGAAACTCATTACTTCGTATCCCCTGGCTCTCACGGTCACCTCGACCTCCATCTTGGACCCACTCCAGGCCTCGTCGGAAACGTTCGCGGAAACTTGCATAACAACCGTCTGGTTGACGTTTACGTCTACGGCCGAAGACCCACTAGCACTCCATCCATCTGACTGATCGCCCTCCTCTACAAAGAATCTGGTGCTAATTTCAAACTCTAAGTCATCTACTAGATTTCCCGTGTTAGTCGCGTTGAAGGGAAATGTGATTTCTTCCCCTGGGAGTGCGGAGAAAGTAGAATCGTTAACCTCCACGCCACCATACGTTGTCGTGATTTCCCAGCGATGGTCTTGCCTAACCTCGAAAACTACCACCCTACTGTCAGACACACTCCCGTTACCGATCGATGTCATAGCGAAATTGATGGAAAGGGGGACCCTAGCAGGGGTGTCTTCCGAGAGTGTCACGCTCAAAGGTACAGTTCTGAGTCCACCAGGTCCCAGAGAAATCGGATTGCTACTGAAGGAAACGGATATCCCCGGGTCAGAGGTGATGTTCTCGTCTACGATTAGTTCATGAGTCAGAATGTACGAGTCATCACCATTCCCCGAGTTCTCCAATCTCAGAATAACTAGGGAGGGTTCGCCCACGTCGATAACGTACGGTTGGGAGACTGGGGAGTTTACTTCCAAGTCTGCTCTGTGTATCTGCAGAACCTCTAAGGAAAGGCGCAGTGCAAAGTCCGTTCCTGAAGTGCTACCGTCGAAGAATTGGTGGAATGCGGGCGTGGCATCTTCCGGCAAGTCCAAGAAAAGCCAACCCGAGGCTCTCGTACCCGGAGAACCGGCCATAGACACGTTGTCTCCCGAGATGGAAATTGCACCACTGCCTTCCCAAGTCCAGCCCTGTATGGACATGCCCGAGCCCGAAAGGGACCACGAGAGATTCGACATCCCTTCCGGAATGTCGGCCTGAACGTTCCAAGCAAGTCCCTCTTCCGGAACAGACCTTTGATGATCTGTCCTAACCACTACTCCCATTGCAAAGAATCCCAAATCTGCTTGGCTACATTCTTCTTCCTCTCCGCTACCTACGCACATTGTAAGTGGGGTGCTAACGCTATCCCCTAGATTTGCAGATTGTGGGACAGCAAGTCTGGCTGTAACTTCCTTGATTTCTCCCGGGCCAAGTGAGAGCGCGGTAATCTCATGTTCTTCCGAATCGAAAATCCTCAGTTCTGAGCCCCATTCAGTACCATCCCATGATATCGCTATCTGGTTCTCTGCAGCGTTACCGACGTTCTCGATTAGTAACCAGGCGCTCGCATCCTCCGAAATTAAGCCGAAACCATCGCTTGAGGAAGTTCCATCTGGTCCTCTAATTGAAAGTCCTCTAGTCCTGTTTGCCTCTATCGGCAGATTGGCAAATGAAGAGGTGTTTCCTCCATCGAGGGACAATGTAAGTCCAAGGAATCCGGAATCTGAACCAAGTGCATCTGAGGGGGCATGGATACTCAATTCGGGAATCCATCTTTCTCCCGTGCCTATCTCCACCGAACTTATTCCTCCGGGGGTATTGTCTACCCACCACCAGCCACTAGGCAGGGCTGAGTCATCTACGGACAAGCTCCAGGTCCCGGTCAGCCTTCCTGTTGATCTTACGGCAACTGACGCATCCTTGCTTCCCCCGGGATCTACCCTAACCGGATCAGTGGGAATCTCGAAGGTGGCATTGTAGGTTGGAATGATGGACAATTTTTTGGTTTGGAAATCATT
>JAKURM010000091.1 GCA_022449945.1 Candidatus Thalassarchaeum sp.
AGCCGCCGCAGACTCTCCGAGCGCCTATATCAGACAAGGTTTGATTTGGCCAGAACTTGGAAGATATACAGGAGGTCTTTGTTGGCTCTCATCGGACTATTCATGGTAGTCTCAGTCTGCACAATTGCCATCTTTGCGCCTGTAATTGCAGTAGAACACCCAGGCAGGGACATACAGGATACCAGGGATGTCTGGACTATCGATTACGAGCCTCAGAGGAAGGAACCGTTCTCAGAGGAATGCGATATGCGTGAACAGAAGGTATCGCTGACAGAACTCAGACGCTGGGACGAGAATGGAACCCTCGCCCTGAGCCCTACCAAGATTGCTGATGATAGCTCATTCTACCAAGACACGCTTGTAGTGACAGAGTATAGGGCCTTGGTAGATAGGAACGGATATCCCTTGCCACTTGGTCTCCTGTACCTAGAACCATCCAATCACTCCTACTTCTGGATCTCAGACGAATTGATGGAGAACAATTCAATCAATCAGATCAAGATCACATACATGTTCGACAACGAAGACATGCACCACTGGTGGCTGCCAGACGGCTATGATGTGTGCGTCTTCGGAACCAACGAAGAAGGGCAGGATATGTTCAGCAAAATCCTGTATGGCTCTAGGGTCTCCTTGAAGATTGGTTTCACGGTCGCTACTCTGACTGTAATTATCGGCACTGTAATTGGCAGCATCAGCGGCTATTTCGGAGGAAGGGTCGACGAGGTGATAATGAGAATCACGGACATCTTCTTCGCAGTTCCCGGTCTCATCCTGGCACTAGCATTCGTAGCGGCACTCCAGGCTGTAGACGACTTCACTCTGCCATTGTGGTTCGCATTACTGATTCCAATCGCATTTCTGGCAGTCTACCTCCGATCTCACATAGACGAGACCCTTCTCCCCAAATCAATCGCCCCCGACTCTCCTAGCGATTCCTCATATGCACTTGTGAGGCCCATCTTACTTCTCGTACTCATATTTGCATTCTTAGTTCTAGGGCCATGGGAGTATGTTTTCGAAATCGGAGAATCAAGAACATGGAGGTTAGCGGCAACTGCGCTCGCCCTGTGCTTCATCGGATTCCTTCTAGTTGTGGATCGCCACCTAATCGATATGATTCCGACCAGAGGCATAGGCACAAGAGCCAAGGACGCATTCGACTGGAGGAACCCGTATCGTTACCTGACTTTCAGGACAATTGTGATCTTCATTGCTGCAGCAACCGTATTCTCATGGTCCGGCAATGACGAAGGCAGCATCACAGTAATCGAGAACTTCGACAGGTTGTGGAAGATACAGATCGCACTCGTCTTCACCGGCTGGCCCGGCTATGCGCGACTAATCAGAGGCCAAGTTCTCTATGTCAAGGAGATGGCCTTCGTAGAAGCAGCTCGAAGCGTCGGAGCTCCTTCCGGACGAGTCATGTTCCGCCACATACTGCCGAATGCATGGGCCCCTTTGCTGGTGGCATTCACTTTGGATATCGGCGGGACCATCCTCTCTGCCTCGGGCCTGTCCTTCATCGGACTGGGGGCAGAACCCGGTGCTGCAGAATGGGGCAAACTGGTTTCTGATGGAAGGGCTTTCTTCCCTCAGGATAATTGGCTGGTATTCTTTCCAGGAATGGCGATTCTCGTCACCACGCTCGGATTCAATCTTCTTGGTGATGGATTGAGGGACGTAGTAGATCCCAAGAACAGGAGGTAATGGCGTGTCGAATCTGTTGAATATCCAAAATCTCCGAGTCCATTTCGATACTCTCGACGGACCAGTGGAAGCACTGCACTCAGTTTCTCTTTCGGTGAAAGAAGGCGAAATAATGGGTGTCGTCGGAGAGTCGGGATGTGGCAAGTCAGTCACGTCGCTCGTAACAATTGGACTCGCATCATGCGATGTGGATGAGGGGAGCATCACTTTCGATGGCAAGGAACTAATCCATGAGGTTGATGAGGTTACTGCCGGAACCCTGTCTGTATTTAGAGTAATTTCAGCCGTACTTGGCTTCTTCTTGATGGGCGCAATGTTGTGGTTCTTCAGAGATCCATTAGCTGGTTTCACCGTCGGAGTGGTAATCCTTCTATTGCTGGCAGCGTGCATGATTTTCATATTCGTTATCGACGCCCCCAAAAGACATCACGAACAGTTCCTCAGATCTATCAGAGGTAACAAAATCAGCATGATTTTCCAAGAGCCGATGACCGCCCTGAATCCTCTTTACACGGTAGAGAAACAGGTTTCCGAGGTGCTGAAGCAGCACGGCAAACTCGATGCCGCAGAATCATCCCTAGGTTTGAGAATAGGTCAGGCATTGGTATCTCCAGCAACACTACTCATCAATTATATCCGAAGCGATCTGAAAGGCGGAACTCAACTGTTGGGTGCGTTCATGTTCATTTTGCTAGTACAGCAGAGCGGCAATTCAGATGCAATCCTAGATCTTCTGACCTATCCAGTAGCATTACTGGTAGATGCGGTTGTTTGGCTACTAGATGTCCTAGATATCATTCCCGATAAACTGGGATTGAGCGATAATATGTCAGCGGCTCTAAGTCTGGGAGTGATTTTCGTTGCTGTAATGTTAGCTGCCTACATCTACAGTTTAATCCATGTTCCCGAGCAACTTGATAGTATATTCCAGACACTAACTGGTGTAACCAGAAGAACTCCACAAATATTGGTATGGTATGTCGTAATTTTCATCCTCCTATGGATTCCATTCGGAGTGCTGATGACCATAATCGCGTCTGTTGGAATTTTGGCAATTCCTCCA
>JAKURM010000092.1 GCA_022449945.1 Candidatus Thalassarchaeum sp.
GGGTCGACGAACCATGGGCGTGCGACCTCCCATGCCTCGGACCAAGATATTGGTCCCGAACCCGCTGCTGGATGGGGTTGGTCCCAGGATTGGGGGAACCCATCTGGGGCGGGCCATTGCACCCTCTTGCCGGACCTCCAGGCTTCTAATCCGGGTCCGCCCCCTGCATCGAAGCAGGCCTCAACCTGGTCTAGGTGGAGGACGATAGCGGCTTCTACCATCGACCTTCCTTCCTCTGGATCGATGTCGGATGAAGAGCCAACCTTCCTGGGGCTGGACTCCCAATCTTCTACTGCGGCATCCCAGCAACTCTGAAAGTGGGCATCGGCCCTAGATGACGCCCACTTGTGCAGAGATTCCCTATCCGTCGGCCTGTCTGAGTCTGGAATGGGGTTCAGTCCCGGCCCTACCCAGAGGTCCTGGTTCTGCAAATCGGGGGACCCGTCTTCTGCCAGCGGAGTCCGGAGCGACGCCCCTGAGTCGGGGTCGATCAAGGAGGGTGACTCCCGGAGTACCCTGCAGACGCACTCCTCGACTGCATTGCCTCGGAGAATCTGGGGTGGCAGGGGGGTCTTGAGCTTCTCAATCCAGCCGTAGTACCAGAGTCTGGGGCAGTTCTTCCAGGCTATGACCTGGGATGCCGACAGCCTCCTGTATGGGTCTACCTCTTGGTTATCTGGGTCGGGCCTGTTGACCGGCATGGTGCCCCATTGAAATCGGAGTCCTATGAACTTGCTCAGAATCACGAGCATTCGTCAGGTTGAGTTGAGCCTCACCATCGTAACCTCTAGCCTCTCATGAGTGGGCAGCACCTCGACCATGGAAACAGGAGCGCTCACCTCCTCTGCGATTGCCTCTGCGACGGATAGGGGCATCTCAATTCGCTTGGACTTGTCGTCCCATAGCAAGAACCTCCGAGGGAGCCCGGTTACCCGGGTTATCTCGTCCATCCACTCTTCCATCGATTCCTCGGCGGAGTCAACTGCACCGAAAACAAGAGTTCCGTCATCAGTGAGAATCTCGTGCGGGGCGATTGTAGCCTCACCCCTACGAAGGAACCGCCTCCTCATCTGCCCAGAGTCCTTGTATACGGCCGTGCAGAACTTGAGGTGAAATCCGTAGGGTTCGCGAATCATGCCATCGACCGGATCCGGGTCACCTCGCTCTGCAGCCTGAACCCGATCCCTCATCGATAACGCGATCTCGGAAGAGCCAGAGGCCCCTGCTGTAATCTCAGTAGAGAGGTTGAATCCTCTGAGTTCCATGTTGTCATGATTTCCGACCGTAATCTCCAGTTCGTTCACATTTAGGAAGGAAATATCGAACTCTCTGAGTTCCTCGAGGAGTATGAGGAGGTCATCCTCCCTGTCGGGCTCACAGGGTATCTCGACTCCAGTAATGATGCCGGCCTTTGAGCAAGCAGAGATTGTGTCCCTGTACTTCTCTGCATCGAGGTCTAGGAAGTGGAATCTTATTTCGTCGAGCCCGGACTCTGCGAAATCGGCTGCCCATTCCTCACGGAAGGGAATGCTCGTGTACATGTGGATGTGGAATCCAGGGCCGAACTCCTCCTTCAGCCGGGAAATTCCTTGCAACGTTCGCTCTCTAGCCATCAGAGGGTCGCCTCCGGTGATTCCGGCACCCGTCGCCCTCATTGCCCGAGCCTCCTCGATTACCTCGTCAAAGGACTCGCAGCGCCTCTCGTTTGCGAACATCCAATCGATGTCACGTCGAGTCTCTGAAAGGGGGCAGTAGTCGCACTGCCAGTGGCAGTTCCCGGTGATGAAGAGAACTAGCTTGCTACCCATCTGGCATTGGATGCAACCCTCGGTGTCGGACTCGTCCGGAGCCTCGGGGAGTTCAGAAAACTGGGGCAACTCAAACATTCTAAACACTCAATTCCACTGATGCTGCAGTCTCCAGTAGCCAGGAGTGGAAGCCGATGTCCGATGATAGCTCTGGGTGGAATGTGAGGGCCATTCGGTTAGCCGTCCTCACTCCGACAACCTCTCCTCCCAGAGTCGCACTAACGCTCCCATCGGGACCGGTTTGTGTGAACCTCGGGGCACGGATGAATACGCCCGGGAATTCCCGGCCTAGTTCCAATGCATCCAGGGGTGCTTGGAACGAGTCGGTCTGGGTACCAAACGCGTTTCTGTCGATCTTTGCATCGATCAGGGGGGGTTTACCGTCCTCTGGCTCTGCGAGCAGGATTGCGCCGGCGCACGTTCCGAGAACGACTCTCGAGCTATCCGCCCTAATCCACTCGAATAGGGCGGGCAGTAGGGACGAGGCTGCGTCAGTTCCTGTGAGCCTCATTGTGGTCGACTCACCTCCCGGGATAACGATAGCATGAGGTTCGGCCTCAAGGAGATCAGATGCCTTTCGGAGCTCGTGAATCTCGATTTCTATTCCCGACTCATCGGATGCCCTGCTCAATGCGGCAATGTGAGAATGCCTAGCCCCTTGCAGCATGACCAGTCCAATGCGTAGCATGGCTTTGCGGCCCGCCAGGGTGAAATGAACCCTGTGTGTACCTCCGATGGGCTGAAAGACCGACAGCGAACCCGGCAAGACGTGGAGACACAAGGTCGCATCCACAACTTCGGAGCAGGTCCTGCAGTACTGCCGTTGGAAGTAGTCCAAGAGTTCGCAAATACTCTGCCCAACCTCGATGGAAGTGGATTCGGGTTGCTGGAAGTGTCTCACAGGAGCGAGGCCTTCC
>JAKURM010000093.1 GCA_022449945.1 Candidatus Thalassarchaeum sp.
AAGGGAGTCGGTCGCGCTCCCAACAACGCTCTTTCGGGGCTTGGAAGAAGCCAGCGCAATCTGGTGAAAGAGGCAATCTCATCCGACCAGTTCGAGGGAAAGAAGGACCAGAGGATGGTCGTATGGACGCCAGGTTGCAGAGTCGTTCTAATCGGCATGGGGGAGAAGGATGGCCTTGGGCACAGACTGGCTCGCAACACCGGAGCTCGAGTGATGGCTTCTCTGTCGAAGAAGAGGGGGCTATCGGTCTGCGTCAGATTCACCTCTGGATGGTCTAGCGAGCGAATGCTCGACTTCGCCGAAGGAATGATGCTGAGGGATTACGAGTTCCTCGAGCACCAAGAGGTCGATGATGAACACATAACAGACCCATGGACCGTCCAGTTCCAATCCAGCCCCAGGTACCAGGAGGCCCTCTCCGAGGGACTCTCTAGTATCCATTCAGTCGTCGGCGGAGTTCATCTGGCTCGCGATCTGGGTAACGAGCCAGCCAATGTCCTGTACCCCATGGAGTACGCCAAGAGGGTCCAGGAATGGGCCAAGGGCAAGGACAACGTGAAGGTCGAAGTGTACGACTGGGAAAAGTTGCAGGAGCTAGGGATGGGAGGTCTGATCAATGTCGGAAAGGGCAGCGACAGGAAGCCATGCATGGTCCTGTTCACGCTAAATCCGGATTCAGATGAGGGTGTCCAGCGACCATGTATAGTAGGCAAGGGAATCACCTTCGATACGGGTGGGATTTCGATCAAGCCGAGCAACGGCATGTGGGACATGAAGTACGACATGTGCGGTGCAGCTACCGTCTTCGGCCTGATGGAGTCACTTCACTCAACTGGATACGAGCGCAGGGTGAACGGTATCGCCTGCCTGGCGGAGAACATGCCCGGGTCTGGCGCATACAGGCCCGGAGACGTTTTCAAGACCTTCTCAGGCAAGACGGTGGAGGTTTTCAGCACTGACGCCGAGGGAAGGAACGTTCTGGCGGACGGCCTCTGGAAGGCAGGGGAGTTCGACCCAGAGTACATCGTGGACCTAGCGACACTCACAGGGGCGATAGTGGTCGCCCTTGGAAACCAGATCACTGGGATGTGGTCCAATGACGGGGAAGTAAGCAAGCGCCTGAAGAAGGCTGCCGAAAGCTCCGGGGAACCCGTCTGGAGGATGCCACTCAATGCACAGTTCCGCAAGTACATGACCAACTCCGCCTTCGCAGACATACGGAATGGCTCGATAGGGGGGAGGGCCGGCTCGTCAAACGCCGCGGCCGCTTTCCTAGAGTTCTTCGTCCCCAACAGGGGCTACGACGAGGACGCCGACAAGATTCCATGGGTACACCTGGACATCGCAGGCACGGCATGGGGGCCAGGTTCCAAGGCACGTTCGGAGGGGTCGAACCCATTGTTCCAATACGGGACCTCTGGGATTCACGTCAGGACTCTGCACAGGATGATTACGAGTTCGTGATTCAGTTAATCTTCGTCTTCTTCGGTGTCGACCACTTCGAAGTCGGCATCCTCGACCTCTTCTCCATCATCGCTTTCCTGTTCGGCCATCTCGGCAGCAGCTGCCTCGTATAGCTTGGTTGAGACGGAGTGCATTGACTGCTCCAGCTCGCTCATCTTCGCTTGTATCGCTGCCTCGTCGATTTCCTCCAATGGGATTGGGGTGTCATCCTTGAGAATCAGGGACTCTAGCTCGTCAAGCTTCTCCAGGACAGGCTTTGTATCCTCCTCAGATAGCTTGTCGTCTGCTTCTTCTATCATCTTGCGGGTCTGGTAGACCACGCTGTCTGCGGTGTTTCTCATCTCCACCTTCGCCTTGCGCCGCTTGTCTTCCTCGGCGAACTTCTCTGCGTCCTCGACCTTCTGCTTGATCTCGTCCTCGCTGAGCGAGGTCTGGCTCTCGATCTTGATTGACTGCTCCGTCCCGGTCCCGAGGTCCTTCGCGGAGACGTTGACTATGCCATTCGCATCTATGTCGAAGGTCACCTCGATCTGAGGAATCCCACGGGGGGCCGCGGGGATGCCCATGAGATGGAACCTGCCCAGGGTGATGTTGTCCTTCGCGAACTCTCGCTCGCCTTGCAGGACATGTACCTCCACGGCGGGCTGATTGTCTGCTGCTGTGGAGAAGGTCTCGGACCTCCTAGTGGGAATGGTAGTGTTTCGTTCGATCATCGTGGTGGTAATGCCACCCAATGTCTCGATTCCCAGAGTCAGTGGAGTAACGTCCAACAGGAGGACGTCAGTCACTCCTTCGTCTCCGACGATGATTCCCGCCTGGAGAGAAGCGCCCATGGCCACGGCCTCATCGGGATTGATTCCCTTGAACGGTGCCTTGCCGACTTCACTCTCTATTGCCTGCTGAACTGCAGGGGTGCGGGTGGAGCCACCCACAAGCAGAACCTTGTCGATGTTTCCTTTCTTGATTCCCGCGTCCTTCATTGCTTGCCGGGTGGGGCCCATTGTCCTCTCAACGAGAGAGGAGGTGAGTTTCTCGAACTTCGATCTTGAGAGGGTCATGTCGAGATGCTCGGGTTGCCCGTCCCTCATTGTGATGAATGGGAGGTTGATCTGTGTGGAAGGGGTGCCCGATACCTCGATCTTGGCCTTCTCTGCTGCCTCGCGGATCCTGCTTATTGCCTGGAGGTCCTGCTGTAAGTCGATTCCTGTTGACTTCTTGAACTCCG
>JAKURM010000094.1 GCA_022449945.1 Candidatus Thalassarchaeum sp.
GATAGGCGCGGGGGCCCGCAGCCATATCCTCTAGCGCCTGTCCCATGCCACTTGTCGATTCAGATGTCCGAAGAATGGGGAGCTTGGCCCTGTGGAGTTCGACTGCAGGATTGTTTTCTGACATCGCTATAAATGCCGGCATTCCTAGGCGATCTACCGCCAAGGAGCAGACTTCGCCACAGGCCAGGCCGTATCTACCTGCATTGAAAGCTGGACCGGCGATAAGAAACTCGCCGCCCGATGCACGCAGAAGGCCCTCAATCACTTCCATAGCAGCCGCATGGTTCATGCTGAAGTAGTTGTCTCCTGCTAGAAGAGTCCCAACTACTTGGGCTGAGCCACCAAACAATTCGTCCAAGCGAACGCCCGGCCCCAACGGGCCTTCTCGGTACTCTGGAGGGTGATCCGCAGCCTCCTCGCCCCCGATACCAGCAAAGAACTGATTTAGGTAGTGGACGACTTTCATCTGCTCATCCTCCCTGCATGGATGGTGAGATCTGAGGGCTGGGACATACCGCTCCTTGGCTCGCTGTTAGCACTCATACCTAATGAGATCTTGCAGTCATGTTTGTGAACCCGAATTGGTTTGTCGAGCCGAGGAGGCCGCTCAAGGGATACGAAAATGGCCCGTTGGGACTGGAGTCCGAGTTGAGCAACGCAGTCCCCCCAAGTACTGATTTCACCTCGGGAAAGTCGTAGCTCTCCTCGTAGTTCCCGGTGCTGACGATGGCGTCAGCCTCTCGAACAAAGTGGACAAACCCGGAATCCGAAGGATTCGGAGCCATCTCCATGGAAAGGACGGTGGTTGGGATGCCCGATTCTTCTAACTTTTGGCAGATCATCATGGTGTCAACACATGGATGTCCACCACCTGCGTAGTTGATAACTGCACCGTCTGGGTTGAGGAGCCTCGCAAGTGTGGTGGCATGCCCAGTCAGTCGGGCCTTGCTTTCCCTGGTATCACCGTTGGCGAAGAGGACGACTCCAAGGAACTCCAGATCCTTGCCACTCCGTTCGTACAGGTCGCTGATGATGGGGTGGTTCTGAGCCACATATGTGAGTTCTCGCATGCACGCAATCGCATTCCACCCACATACAAGAGCGCCGTCGAGGATCTCATTTGGGTGAATCAAGGTTGGCAGGTGTGCCGGACCCCCGATAGCTCCTCCACCAGGGACTATTTCACCGTACAGATAGGGAATTGCCAGCTGATAGAGATAGACGATTCCGGGCAGGTCAGTGTTTCGCCGTGAGGGCAAATCAAAAGTAGCCACTTCGTTCGGCTCCGAGCCTTCTGCAGCCGAGGCCATGAACACACTGGCCTTCAGCCCTGCCATGCGTATTGCTCGGTTCAGAGATACCGCCTCCGGAGTCCCCTCGAAGACATTCAGCGGGGGCCGTTCGTCTTCCCGAATCGATTTGACTGGTGTGACCTCGATAACAAGGTTTGCAAGATCAGAGAACGGGCTGAATCCGTTGCAGGAATCCGTCATGTCGAAGAATGCTTCACGCCAGTATGTCGATTCTCCTGGCACCGGTTCTGAGACCTCTACTACAGCTGCACCCCGCAATACGGCCGTCCGTCCATCCCCGACAGTTTGTGGAGCGGAAAGGAAACCCGGAAAATCGTGATCTCCGTTCCCCAAACGGCAGCGTGGTTCCACGGCATCTACAGCGTTGATAACCCGGAGACTGTCGCCGGGGTGGGCGACGTGGAGGGATACGTCTTCAAAGTGATCGTCTTCCATCAGGTGTGCTCGTAGGCGGTCTTGGTCGACCACGAGCGTCCCACCTTCAAGCACCGTCCGGTCTCCAAGGACGATGTCTGTTACATCGAAGTATTCAAGTTGCAGGGCCATGTTGTGTACCTATTCGAAGAGTTTGAGAGTGCGGACTTCAAGTGACCGGCGAGGGTGCTCCAAGTCCAAGCATTTCTCGTGCTTGCTGCGGGGTCGCCACTTCTCGGTTCATGTCTTCAGCAATTCGCTTGATTCGAGCGACCATTTCGGCATTCCCTCCTGCCTTCTGGCCCTTCCTGTAGTACAGATTGTCCTCAAGGCCCACCCGGACGTGGCCTCCCAGAACCAAGCCCATGACGTTCATGGGGATCTGGTACACGCCCGTCCCGATTACCGAGAACATCGCACCGTTTGGCAGTTCGCTGATTAGCGCCATCAAGCTCGCTGGGGTTGGTAGGGCAGCCATTCCGACGCCAAGGACGAACTGAACCATGAATGGCGTTTTCACATGTCCATTATCAATGAGGTCTTGGAGAACCCAGAACTGACCCGAGTTGTAGACCTCGAATTCAATATTGAATCCACGTTCGTTCATTACAGAGGCGTAGTGGTTTAGTTCCCCATATGTAGTTGAGTCACACGTGTCGAACTCCAACGCACCACGAGGGTGGGGTAGCCCCTCCGGACGCTCTTCCATGGTGAATTTCGACATCGCAGGTCCGAGATTGAGGGTTGTCACGTCGGCAGCGGGATCCGCATCCAGAGGGCAGTAGCGCTCTTCCGTCGTAAGAGTCGGACCGCCTCCTGTGCTGTTGTTGATGATCACATCAGGGCAAGCATCACGGACAAGAGCGTTGATCTTTCCATATACCTCCGGGTTCCCAGTGCATTGGCTCCAGTCCTCCGGATCCCGTCCGTGTATATGAATCTGGCTAGC
>JAKURM010000095.1 GCA_022449945.1 Candidatus Thalassarchaeum sp.
ACCACGACCCTGACAACTACTGGTCACCATTCGCTGGAAGCGCTGACATCGGCGGAGACGCCTACCACGGCCACTTCCACAACGATGCGCTGGATGCAATCCTCTTAGAAGCTAGGAAGGAGCTAGACAGCGATACCCGTGCCGCTCTGTATGCAGACGCATACGAGCTATGGGTCACCAGCCCGACCATGGCCCTACTGGGTCAGTCAGCTGGTGTAGGTGTTGGATCGGTACACATGTGCCCACCAGCATACGACGCTATCGGCGGAGACTACTACTTCAACTGGGACAAGTTGGCAATGCTCGAAGGCTCCTACGTCGGCGAGTGCTGAAACTCAAACCATTGAGGTTCGGATTTACGAAAGCCTCGCGTCGGGCCTCCGGGCCCGGCGCGGGGTAACAATACGATTGTTATGGCAGCGACGAGCATATGGAGTGAAGAGAGATACCACTCGCAATAGTGATTAATCATGCTCAACTAATCTGCGGGTACAGGATGTGGGCCCAAGATGAAGACCAGCGAATTCATCGTTAGACGAATTCTACTTTTGATTCCAGTAATGGCAGGAGTCACAGTATTCACATTCATGATTGCACAAATTATCCCATCTAATCCAGCTGCAATTCTCTGTGGAGAGAGGTGTGGCCTTGTCGACCCCGTTACCGGTAAGACGATGCTGGAATTGCAGATTGAACGTCTTGGATTGGACAAACCTGTAACAGAACAATTCGTAATATATCTGGAAAATCTTCTAGCAGGAGATTGGGGGGAATCTACCTCCTACAATCGCCCTACTTCAGAGGTCGTCAGAGATGCCGCCCCCGTCACATTGGAGATGACTCTGTTCGCGTTACTCATCGCATACCCTGTGGGAATCACTCTTGGAATACTGAGTGCAGTTAAGCAAGACCAGACCTTCGACCACATCTCCCGTTTCCTTGCCATATCTTTCGTTTCACTCCCAATCTTCTGGCTCGCTATGATGCTCCAACTCTATTTGGGAACAGGGTCAGATGTAGGGGGGATATGTGATCCAATTTTCGGTACTGACGGAGGATGTCTCCCGATATATGGAAGGCACGATGCAGCCCTGACTTATCCAGACAGAACATCTGCTCTTTGTGACACAGCAATTTCAGGAATTGCATGCTATCCTTCTTGGTATCCATCAGGAGGTTCTGGATTCCATCTCGTTGACAGCTGGTTCGTTACCGACGAAGCCCTTGCTTCGATCCATCCAGATTATGCATCTAATTCACTACTGTTCAATGATACTCTGTCCCACCTAATCCTCCCATCGCTAACCCTGGGAATAGCAAGCGCCGGCTCGCTTCTGAGGTACATGCGTGCTAGCCTACTAGAAGTGATGAACGAGGATTACGTTAGAACCGCCAGAGCCAAGGGCCTTTCTGAGTCCAGAGTGATTATCGTCCATGCATGCAGAAACGCTCTCATCCCTATACTAACGATTCTGGGTTTCTCGATAGGCGGTGCCATCGGAGGAGCTGTTCTGACTGAATCCATCTTTGCATTCTACGGGATGGGCAATGTAGCAGTGGATGCAATCATCAATCTGGATTACTCAGTACTGATGGGAGTTACTCTGATTACAGCCGTAATTTTCCTGCTCTCCAATCTGATTGTTGACATCTTGTATGGTGTTGTAGACCCGAGGGTGAGGCTAGAATGACTTGGCAGGATGGCGAGGACGAAAGGGCGGAAAGTCGCCGCAGACTCTCCGAGCGCCTACATCAGACAAGGTTGGATTTGGCCAGAACTTGGAAGATATACAGGAGGTCTTTGTTGGCTATCGTTGGCCTATTCATGGTGATTTCAGTCTGCACAATTTCCTTCTTTGCTGATGATATTGCAGTCGAACACCCAGGCAGAGATATTCAGGATACCAGAGATGTCTGGTCTATCGATTACGAGCCTCAAAGGAAGGAACCATTCTCAGAAGAATGCGATATGCGTGAACAGAAGGTATCGCTGACAGAACTCAGACGCTGGGATGAGAATGGGACCCCCGCTCTGAGCCCTACTAAGATTGCTGAAGACAGCTCATTCTACCAAGACATGCTTGTAGTGACAGAGTACAGGGCCTTAGTGGATAGGCAGGGGTATCCCTTACCACTCGATCTTCTGTACCTAGAACCATCAAATCACTCCTACTTCTGGATTTCAGATGAATTGATGGAAAACAACTCAATCAATCAAATTACAATCACATACATGTTTGACAACGAAGAGATGCACCACTGGTGGCTCCCAGACGGCTACGATGTGTGCATCTTCGGAACCAACGAAGAGGGGCAGGATATGTTCAGCAAAATCCTGTATGGCTCCAGAGTCTCTCTGAAGATTGGTTTCACGGTCGCTACTCTCACTGTTATCATCGGCACTATAATTGGCAGTATCAGCGGCTATTTCGGAGGCAGAGTCGACGAGGTGATAATGAGAATCACGGATATCTTCTTCGCAGTTCCAGGCCTAATCCTAGCACTAGCATTCGTTGCAGCACTCCAAGCTGTAGACGACTTCACTCTGCCATTGTG
>JAKURM010000096.1 GCA_022449945.1 Candidatus Thalassarchaeum sp.
GAAACTACGGCGAGGCGTACGATGACGCCTTCTGCGCTGGTGACTACGACGGAACCAGCGGATCGGCAGCCATGAACAACTGCCTGATCTCGCGCGCTGGAACACTGAACGCCCTCGTCTCAGAGGGTGGCATCCAGTACGCACCCCCAATGCGCTGATCACTTAGGTTGGCAACTTGGAATTACGAAAGCACCCGGGGGGGTAACTCCCCCGGGTGCCTCAAACATCAAGTGACGACAGCGATGAGCATGTGGTAGAATGGTCCGCGTTCGCAATCTGTCAGAACTATCGACTCTCCTTGCCGAGAATCTCGGCATTTCGAAGAGGCCAGATCAGAGAGCTTCGAACACCGCAGTGCTCCTAGGGCTCCTGTACGTCGTCTTGGAGGGCCCCTATGTGGGAATCCTCCCACCGCTGCCATTCATCGTCCTGTTCTCTTCCCTGCTAGGAATCGGGATTGTTTCCTGGGCACTTGACAGATTCGAGATTTCCGAGAACGAATGGGGCATTCGGGACACGCTAACGCTCGGGGTGCTGATATCGCTCCCGACGCTGTACTGGAGGTACTCGAACAAGTTCCTTGGCATGTCCGCAGACTACCTTTCCAAGATGGCCACAGACATCCCGTGCACGACTGGAGTGGGCTGCGTGCTGGACACCCAGCAGAACCTCGCATTCTACCCGATTGACAAGATGGTGATAGTCTTCGGCGGATTCACCCTTCTGTTCTTCCTGCTGGTTCAGAACGAATTCTCCGCATTGATAAGTTGGGCCAAAAAGGGAAAGCAGGCCGCAACTGAGTCCTTCGAAGCGTGGTACTCCGTAACAGAGAAAGCGCCGTCCGAGACCAAAGACAGGATCGACCCGATTACCGGGGTCAAGGTCGGGGAGGCCGAGGTAGTTACGGAAGTCCACCATGGTGCGAACCCGGCAGAGGGCCCCGATGCGACCGGAATCTACGGCGTCGCGACCACGCTCTTTGCAATTTCCATATTCCTGCTGTGCTATGCACTGGCGCCTAGCATGGGAAAAGGGGGGGCAATGGAGCTATCAGCCAGCACCCAGGTCCCGTTCATGTTCCTCGGCGCGGGCGTGGTCTCCGGAATCCTACTGCTACAGGACAACCTGAAGGACCTGATGTCAATCAGGCCGCATAACTTCCGCGACTACACGGACGGGAGCCCAAATTCGATTTCCGCAGCAGTCTCTCTGCTCACGATCCTGGTCTTCGCAGGGCTGATGTTCAACGTGTCAATGATCCCCATTATCTCCCAGGACATCCCAGCATTCCTGACCCTCACCACCCTATTCGTCCTGGCCATCTGGGCGTTCATCCTCTCTAAGGAGGGCTCCAAACCCACCGTCCAGTCCCACAGGACCGCTGCATTCGCCTTCCTGCTCATATTCCCGTTCCTGATGTACCTATTCCTCCGGGTGATGTTCCTGCAGAACGACGGGACCAACCCGGTGATGCTCAACCGCTGGGAGGTCAGGTACGAATTCATGGACAAGGGAAACACCTTCAAGATCAATCCATGGCCCCTAGAAGCAGAGCCAAACATTGACGCGAGGTGGATATTCCTCAAGGCAGCCATCATCAACTCCGTCCGAGTCACCCTGGTGAGCATCTTCTTGTGCACCCTCCTTGGGATCGTCATAGGGGTAGCACGCCTTTCCAGCAACAAGCTAACCTCATGGGCGGCCACCGCCTACGTAGAGGTATTCAGAAACCTCCCCCTGGCAGTCCTTCTCTTCCTCCTAGCCACCCAGATCGGCCTTCAGTTCCCCATGATGCCAGAGGAGAAGAACCTCCTCGGTGGTGCAATCTACTACAGCAACAAGGGCATTTGGTTCACCACCGTCGCCTCCTACGGCGCATTGGCAATCTCCATCCTCGCTCTTGCCATAGTTAGGGCACTGCTCCGGCACAACGACAGGGTCGAGCCACGAGTCATCACCGCCCCTGCCGGGTTCAGCCTCAGGAGGCCCTTCGCCTCCTTGGGTTGGAGGCTCGAACCCCTTGCAGCCGACCTCTTCGTCATCCTCGCATTCACCCTCCTCGTTGCCAGGGGCCTAATCGGAGATGCGCTATTCACGACACCCGGTGGGAATTTCTCCCCTGGCGTCATCAGCTACTCCCTGTTCGAGGCCCTGTTCTCGCCGTTCCTCGGCTCCCTGTCCGATGGGACTAACGTGCAGACGCTGGACGCCAACGCGAAGATCGCAATAGGGCCTCTGGTGGGGGTCCTGCTGGTCATCTACTCCCTACTGGTGACCACAAACGTAGACGACGACGGCATGAACGCGCTGGAAGTGGACGACTCGGAGGAAGGCGTCAGGCGCCGGTTCACCATCTGGGTCGTTGCCTTCGCCGTAGCCCTCGGCTTCACCCTAGCAGGGGGGATTTACGAGGTCGGCGAGGCCCTGTCCATGCCCGAGTACACCAAGGACAGAAACCTCGACGGGATACAGGACCAGCCCGGGAGCTGGGGGATAGAGGAGGGCACCGGGTTCGAGATCACCCCGTTCTTCCTCGCGATGG
>JAKURM010000097.1 GCA_022449945.1 Candidatus Thalassarchaeum sp.
ATCGTAGAGGCGATTGACGCCGGAGGCTCGAGCATCAGCGACTTCGTCAACGTCGAAGGCGACTTGGGCTACTTCAGTCACTCCTTCCAGGTCTACGGCAGGGAGGGCGAGCCCTGCCTTTCAGAGGGATGTGAGGCCACCATCAGGCGCATCGTCCAGTCAGGCCGCTCGACTTTCTACTGTCCGGACTGCCAACGCTGATCCAGAGGCCCCCCCGAATCATTCCGATTGACAAGTTGATATACCTTCAATCCCAATGCTAATGTCCGCGAGAAGTGGAGTGTGATACAGGGTTTCTTGGTCTATTGGCAATTGCTTATACAAGCCTCGAATTTCTGTGCGATCATACTGTTGGAAGTGGAAAATATGTGCAAACAAACAATTGGCGCGGAACTTGTCACCGGTGACACTGCAGACCTCCCACAGGCGACGCATTATCTTGTAGGGGGTCATTAGCATCGGCATCAATAGGAAATGGTCACTTGCACTGGTTAGGCAATACTCGGCATCTGCCAAGAAGATCGATGTTGCCAACTTCTACTTCGGCAGGGACCTCGACGAACTCTCTCCGACGTGGACGGCCATGGACGCGGGCCAAATGATGGGCCTGTCCCGGGAGGATGTCGGAGAGGATGAAGGGTCTAATCCGGAGTACAGGAAGCTCCCAGAAGGCCTGATTTCAATGCTTGACTCGGCGGAACTCACTGACATCGCAATGGAGTCGGGATTCAATGTCGAGATGTCCAGCGTCAAGCCTAGCAACGCCCCCTCATGGACCAAGTTCGTGATGCTGGCAGAGGGAACTACGAGGCACAGGGGATTCTTCGGCAGGACGATGAACTCGATCCGGATCTCGTACGTCGAGTACGGCACCGGGAACACGATGGAGTTCGTGCCGCTGATGCCGGACCCCATGCCTCGGTGTATCTGGGTAAGGGTGCCCGAGCTCCCGGCCGCCATTCTCGCGGGGATCATCTCCCAAGGCATCCTCTCCGGGCCACATTCGGAGCAGACCACCTTGCTCGAGTTCGCAGACCTCGGCTTCGAGGACCAGATCTCCCGCGCTAGGATGCTCGTCCTTCCTGGACCGGACTGGGACGGGTGCTGCTGAGTCACCGGTGACGACGATCAACCTACACAACAGACGCAATAAAATGAGGAGGAGAGACAGATGAGCAGCACGGTGAACGAGGACAACTCCAGCCATACAACTAGGATAGCAGACATGCTGCCCGAGCTACCTGATGAGGCCATCCAAGACGCCTCACAGGACGACTCTGTGGAGTGGGCTCAGGATATGCTTGAGCACTATCCGCCAGGGGCCATCCACGAGATGCCCGACTACGGCATAACCCTGCAGATAGTCTCCGGGAACACTGCTAGGTGCATCTCCGTTTACGACCATGGGTACTGCATGTTCATGCTGCACATGGTGATTACAACCTTCAAGCAAGCCGGCCTCACCCTCGAGGTCGACCCGCACACCGTGCTGCGGCCCTACGAGGCTTCGGAGGAACAGGGGCCCGAGAACGAGGTCCCGCAGACCACCATCGACGAGGCCTTCGCCATAGAGGTGGTCTGATGTGGCTGTTCACAACATATGGCTTCCTCAGCGTCGTCCAGCACAACTCCATGCCCGAGCACTTCCAGATCAAGTCGAGGGTCGCCGACCCTCTGCGTGAGCTCTGGCCCGACCACGAGATCGAGGTCATAGACTGGGCAGACTACAGGTTCCGCATCACGATCGAGAAGTCGGTGGCCCTGCCAGTCCTGCTAGAGGTCATGGGGTCCGTGGACTACACCAGCTTCAAGGGCGCCTGCGGCCAGGACAGCAGATACCACCTGACACTGTCAAAGGTCTGGAATATCATGTACTCCTACCAGAGTGAGATGGAATCGTTAATCTAGAGTCCAGCCAACTACCGGAGAGGGAGACGACCATGGACCACAGGGACGAGGGGCTCGAACGCGTCCTCCAGCAGGCACTGGACGACGGTAACTCGGTCTGGGTCGTGGGCGATGTGCACGGTCACTTGGAGACCTTTCAGGCTCTGATAGAAAGGCTGGACCTCTCTGAGGGGTCCCAACCAACCTACCAGAAGAACAACCCCCGGGAGTACTGGTCGGCCCCCTCGGGAGATCATGTGGTCTGCTTGGGCGACCTGATTGACAGGGGCCCGGACAGCCTAGGCGTGTTGCGACTGGTAGAGGGCTCTGGAAACATCCACTCCATAAGGGGCAACCACGACGAGATGCTGAGACTCTCGGTCTCCCCCAAGCACGGGAAGATGATGAAATCGTGGCTGAAGTACGGTGGAAAAGATACACTCCGATCGTTCTCCGATGACCCCCAGGAACAGATTGAGATTGCCAGAGGTTGGCTGCCATTCATCGAGAACCTTCCAACCGAACTCGTGCTCAGGGATCACAGGCTCGTGCACGCGGGCTATGATCTCAGCCCGGTCTGGAAAGGACAATTTCTAATTGGCAAACCCTTGGAAGACCAGACCTACCAGGAC
>JAKURM010000098.1 GCA_022449945.1 Candidatus Thalassarchaeum sp.
GCAGTTTGAATCCTGCTCTGGATCACAGTCGTCCGAAAATATCCTCGTTCCAACTTCAATAACTATTGTTCCATTGGGATTAAGGTACATGTTTTCCTTGAAGTTCTCCTGAATCCTACATGTGAACGAGACATCTACCTGTTGACCTTCGGCGAAAACCATGGCTCCATGGCCCTCTTCTGAAGATCCGGCGGAATCAATGCTGTCAAAGTGAGTCCAGCATGAAGAGAGATCGTCTGTCCCCCAGAAGTGCATGTGGGGATTCTCGACCGAAGGCTGCTTGGGGTCATCCGCTGCCTGTGCTGAAGCAGGGGCCGCTACTACAGATGATAGCAGGAAGAACGTCAGACTGAGTGCCAGCAATCTCCTAGACATTGAATCACGCTCCTGAACGACCTGTTTGAGGCTTATCCACTCCCGTTCACCTAATCGAACCTCTGGAATCCGCTGTCGACCCTCTCCCTGCCTCTCCTTGCGATGTTCAGTGCGTCTCCCAGCATGTCCGCACTCATCATCTCCCTGTCCAGCCTCTCGTGAGCCACTCCGGTGATTATCGACATCACCTTGATCGTGTCACCGAATGCTGGGTCCTGCCTTGCACCGAAAATAACATTGGCATTTGGAGAGAGTCTGGCTGTCATGAGGTCACATACCTGGTTGGCCTGTTCGAGAGTCATGTAAGGGCCCCCAGTAACGTGAATCAGAGCTCCAGTGGCCCCGTCGATTTCGATGTCAAGGAGTGGGTGGTTAAGTGACTCGTGCACGACTTCCTCGGGACCCTGGTCGCTCTCTCCGTAGAGCATCATGGTCACCCCCCCTCCCTTCATTATCGTGCGGACGTCTGCGAAGTCGAGGTTAATCAGGCTTGGAAGGGTAATTGTCTCTACTACTCCCTTGACGATTTCTGCAATCAATTGGTCCATTATGCTGAATGCCTCGTCTAGAGGCAGGTTTGGAACGAAGTGCATCAGTCTGTTGTTGTCCAGAACCAATACCGCGTCAGCGGCCTTCCGAACCATGTCTAGTCCCTCCAAGGCTCGCTGCATCCTTTGCCTCCTCTCCACAGTGAATGGAGTCGTTACCACGGCCACCACAAGAGCGCCGGACCTCTTTGCCTCCTCTGCTACCACTGGTGCGATCCCAGTTCCGGTTCCACCTCCCAGACCCGCAGTCACGAAGACAAGATCGGCGCCCTCGACAATCTTCGTAATAACGTCCCTTCCTGCTTCTGCGCACCTTCTCCCCATCACTGGATCGCCTCCAGCTCCGAGCCCTCTGGTGATGTGTCTTCCAACCAGTAGCTTCTGCATGGCCCTGGTATTGTCGAGATGTTGCTTGTCAGTGTTGATTGCTACTGTTATAGCACCTTCAACACCAATGTGTGTGATTCTGTTCATGGTGTTGTTTCCAGACCCCCCGCACCCACAGACAAGTATCCTTGGATCTGGCGGCCCGAAGCTCTCGAGCTCCCGGTCTGTCAGCGCAGTAGGAATCCGCGTCGGGGCTTTAGATTCGGCTTCTGGAGCCACTGAACTACTAGGGACCTCTACCATCAACCCGCCTCGTGCATCCCAGGCATCGCTGCCTATTACGCCCCTCCAGTCCTTTCTTCGCCTTCTTAACCGTTGAGGGAATCAATCTATCCAACATGGCGATTATCTGACCCACCGCCTTTCGCGGAGGGACATCCAATTCTCTCTCAACTTCGTGCAATTATCGTCTTTGACCGGAAAGCGACATAAAGCGAAAGTCCCCCCCTATCTCTACCGCGCTTAGCTCAGTTGGCTAGAGCACCTGACTGTAGACTGGAAACACATTGGTTGTAGGCAGCCATCAGGGGGTCCCCGGTTCAAGTCCGGGAGCGCGGACCAACATGTCATCATCCTCATCCCAGCAGTCTGGGTACACACCCCCTCCTTCTCCATGCGAGAAGTGAAGACACCGTTTGAAATGTTATGGTTTCGCCAATGATGCAGGGTGTAGTCACAATCACCTACTGCTTCAAACGACAATGTCGTCGGAAACATTGTCCAATGCCAGAAATGAGCTGAATAAGGGATAAACGCAATAAGACCTACATCCGACCCTAATCTGTGGACCCCCATACCGCATTATGTTGGAAAAAACTCCCCGATAGGAACTCATCCTGGCCGGCGATCCCTGGAGGTAGACACTGTCACAAATTACCTGGGCACAGTGGATCATGTGGAGAATTTGGTTTTCTCAATAATCTGAAATCAATAGACAATAAGATTGCCAATAAGGTAAAACGGGTCTCTTGGAATACCACTGGTGCAGCCTGGAAGACAAAAAAAGCAGGTCCGAACAGAATGCCAAGATATGTTGCTGCGTTACCAATAGAAGAGTTTGAGAAGGCACTAAAAGAAAAAGGATTCAACTTGAATGAACTCTCTACCCCAGAGAAAATCATAGAAAAAGGAGCTACATATGCACAATGCATTAACGTCGCAATAAAGCTAACAAGAGAAGCCC
>JAKURM010000099.1 GCA_022449945.1 Candidatus Thalassarchaeum sp.
TTTTCGCAGTTGGGAGGTCCCAGGAGGTGATGCTCGCCATAGATGAGCTATTCAAGTCGGGACGCATTCCTCCGGTGACTGTTTGGTTGGATGGAATGATTAGCGAGGCAAGCGCGATACACTCCAGCCATCCGAATTTTCTCAATAGGGAGCTGAAGAAGAAGATGCTCAAGGGCGGTGAAGAGAACCCATTCAACTCCTCTTGGTTCAAGCAAGTGGACTCCCGTGAACTGCGTGAGTCCATCCTTCTTGATCCAAATCCCTGCATCGTCTTGGCCACAAGCGGAATGATGACTGGTGGGCCCATCATTGAGTATCTTAAGCACTGGGCCCCCGAACCCGGTAACACACTATGCTTCGTCGGCTACCAGGCCTCTGGGACCCTAGGACGTAGGCTTCAGGAAGGCCACTCCCATGTCCCATTGATGGATCGAGGCCAGACGTTGATGCTCGATGTGAATTGTAACATGGTGATAATCGACGGGTTTAGCGGCCACTCAGATAGGAACCAGCTGATGGACTACGTCACGGCACTGAATCCCACGCCTCGCAAGATCATCTGCCACCATGGCGACCCTCAGACGTGCAATGCCTTCCGAATGGGCCTACGCGAGAGGTTCAAGGTTCAGACCTATGCGCCAGCAAATCTTGAGACACTACGGTTACGTTAGTCATAGGACGGGTACGTCGAACCCCGACTCTTCTGGGTCTCCCACATCCTCTCCATCCCATTCGCTTGGCTCATCGTCCCAGTCTGCCGCCAAATGGCCATCAGAATTGCGCCTTCCCCTATTGCCAATCGAAACCACAATGACAATGGTAAGCGGAACGACAAGGAGCAGCCCCCATACCTCGCTGGTAATGGCTCCCTCGTCCAATATCCACGAGCCCGAAAGTATGATGATCGACAGCAGGACGATGGCCGCTACCCCAGTCCTAGCCTCAAGCACCCCTCCATCAGCCGCCACGAGTATCGGTTGTTCGAAGGGCATGGCGAAATCAAATGTTCCCAATCCCGACAAAGTCAATAACCATCAATCGAATTCTCCGATATGGGCAAATGGGCTCTAAACAGGTGCGAGTGCGGCCACTCGTTTGGCACAATGGGCAACTCGTCAATGAGTTGCTCGAGATGCGGCTCGTCCAAGTCCAGAATAGTGAAAAATTTCGATGACGCCCAGTCCCTATCTGATGCAGTTTCGATGTCCAACATGCCGAAGGAGATCGCCGAGGATATCGGTGAGAAGCTATCCTCGTACAATAGGCGCCCGCAAAAAGCAACCTCCTCACATAGCAACGCATCCAAGCTGATTCGTGCAATGAGGGATGCAACGGGGGATGACGGACAGTTGACCTTGAAGTCCCTCTCCGTTGTCCTGGATAGGATGGAGATATCCGAGACGTCGGCCGAGAAGCTCATCGGACAGGCAGAGTTCGAGGGTAAGCTACTCAGGGAGGGACCAGACTCGTGGAGTTGGCTCCAGCAAAGTTCATGATTGCAACTTCGGCCCATTGGACGGGGCCTGTGGGTTAGTCTGGTCTATGCTTGTTGCTTTGGGAGCAATAGACCCTGGTTCGAATCCAGGCAGGCCCACCACATACATGGCAAACCATATGGTTGACACTCCATAGCACAATCATGGACATTATCCCCCCATCTCTGCCTCCCCGGTCCGATGGTGACACCGATTGGGAGCCCGGACTACGCGAGGCATTGGTGATCATTGGCCTGTTGGCCGCATACTGGTCGGGCTGGTTGAACGGGTTGTGGCCATTCTGAAGGATGATGCCCCTGCGCCCGTGAGTATCAGTAGTGGTGTGGATAGGGACGAGGAGAACCAGGGTTCCAGTGATGCTCCCGACTCTGTGGGTGCTCGGACAAGCTCGGATTACGTCCGGCTATTCCTAACTCTCCTGCTAAGCTCACTGGTCACCTCGGGGTTCACAATATTGGCCATCGTTACTGCGTTAACGATACTGATTGCCATTTTCGCCTCGTTGGTCGGCCTGGACGTCAGCGCTGGTGGCATATTCTCGTTCGTTTTCGACGAGTTCGTCGGAGGGTGGATTTTCGAATGGATCATCCTGCCTTGCCTGGTAGTTTTCATGTTGCCGTACCTGATCATATCGGTGTACTGGAAGATGCAGGAACAAGAACTCCTAGATGGGGGATAGCAATTATTCAAAGCTGGCACCCCGTGACAGGGTCATGGGAAAGCTGGAGTTCCTGGGGATTCCCAACTGGCTGGCATTCGCAGCGATCGGCTTCATTTTCCTGGTCATGACCTATCGCGCATATTTCTGACACCATTCCGTACCAACCGTTCAAGTCTGCCACCCCCTGGTCGAGTCATGACCGACCTGGAGCAGTGGGGCAGGTGGGAGGTATACGCAATCGTCGGATTCTTCCTGATTACTTGGCTGTGGGACTTCCTGTTCTGGTGACTAGTCCAGCCACTGTTCAAGACGCCTACAAGTAGAAAGCTTTCT